>JAFGAK010000089.1 GCA_016933745.1 Bacteroidales bacterium | reverse complement strand
TCGGAATGATTGCTGTGCGCGTAGCTCAGCAGAATTTAATTTACGCCCAAAGGCGTCTCAATCGTCTATATGATCTATTTCCTTTTGAGGAAATAAATCGATTTTTAGGTAAACTCAATTCACAATAATGACTATATATACGATTTTCTTGCATAGAAATGCAAAAGTATACATTTTCTTTAAACGGAAAAGAAAAAAATTAATATCGACGAAATTAGATTGAAAAGATATGATCTATGAAAGTACGTCCAAAGATTTCAAATACAACTCTTCTACTTTTGTTCTTGCCCAAGGTGTTTTTCGGAGGAATTTTAATGAAGATTGCAGAGATGGATCATTTGTAAAACATCGAATTGGTATTCGTTTTCCCAATTCTTCCCAGCCATATTTTTCAATTAAATACTCTACTATTTCTTGCAATTTGATTCCGTGTAAAGGGTTATTCTTCTGAACTTGAGTCATACTTAACTAAAGTGTTAATTTAAGATTTGCTTTTAAAAAAGAGTTGTAAGGTTATAAAAAAGAAACTAATGTACAAATTATCTGATCGATTAACCGGATAAAAAAAACGGTTATTCACCAACCGTGAAATAACCGTTTTTCAAGCTAACGAACTATGAGGAATTACATAGCTTTCTTCTTTAATTTGTCGATATAATTCGCAACAAATCCTTTTCCATTTCTAAACAAGTCGTTGAATTGTTTTGCTCCTGGAGCTTCAGGATAATTCCGAATGTAAGCAAATACGGCGATAAATGGCATGATTGCGTAAGCTAAATAAATAATAGTAATCACAATTACCAAAGTAACACCTATTTGCAAACCTAATACCATTAAAGCATCTGAATCTCGATCTTCGGATCCATCGGTATATTTAGTTACGTAGGTTGTAATAGGAATTGACCAAAAAACGCCTAAAATTCCACTAACAATTTTTGCACCCCAACCGGTGGCTTTTTTAATAATTTCGTATTCTCTTTTGCGTTTAAATTGCATATAGCCATAAGGCCTGGAACCATAAATATAAAGAGCAATCCATCCTAAACCGATCAAAGCGCCTAACAAGCCGGATAAACCGGAACGAATTTTACGCGACTTATAATCAGAAACATAATCTTCGGGAGTCATATCGCGGTATTCTTCCAGACTTTCTTTTGTTTTATCAAGATACTTCTCTTCGTCTTTAGTTAATTCTGCTTTCTGCTCATAGGTAGCAATTGTATTCTCTAAAGATGTTTTTTGGGAATTGATGATATTGATTGCCGTAGCTTCATTGATGCGCATTCCAATTGTTTCGAAGGAGCGATAGAAATTAAACCCAACCACAATACCTGCGCAAATAATCAACCACCAAGCACCTGTAAAAGAGCGTGTACGTGCTTCTTTAATATGCGCCCGATTAGCAGCAATGATTTCTTTCAACTCCTTATCGGAGGAATCTCCTACTGCTTTTTCAGCTTTATCAATGAGCGATTCGGCTAAATCAGCTTCTTCGAGCGAAGTTGCATAACGATTGCCTTCTTTGTCTACGTACGACATGCTTTCATACATCTGATTTACAAATGCATAAGCCTGTTCATTCGGACCGTAATTTGTTTCATTTTCTTCCATGTCAATACCAATTTGTTTTTTGCGTTGTGCTAAATATTCATCTAAATCATCTTGAGTAATTTCTAATTTTTCCATCAAATAATCAAAACCTTCTTGTTGAAGCTTTAATTTCTCTAATGTTTCTGTAGTTAAACCTTTAAAATCCTCTGGGTCAATAGCCAATAACATTGCTTGCATCAACTCGGTTTTATTCGCGGGTGATTTACTTCCGTCTTTACCAAGTTTTGTGTAAATATGATCGAAGATTTCATTTTCAACAAATTCGACAGCCATATTTCCGTCGTAATAACTCATAAATTCAGTGTATTCTGTTATGGAATCTTGAACGTCGGAATCAGTGGGTTTGCAATCTTTTAGAAATCCAAATAAGTATTTCCAATATTCAAGTTCTTCATCATTCGATGGGAAAATACCGTTGCCTAATTCCAAAGTTGCATAATCTTCCATTTCTTGTAGAAGCAAATTGGGTAAGGCATTGGGGTCTTTAAAGAATTCTTCGCCATCCTGAAGCCATTCCATTTGCTCCTTCAAAAAGTTATCAACCTCTTTTTCTGAGTCGTACACTTTTTGTAGTTTTTTTACAATATCAATGGCATTTTGCACTTCGCGTGCGTTAACAGGCATTTTCCGATCGAGTATTCGCATCTCAATACTTAGAGTCGAATCAATTTGCGCTGAAATAGAGTCTAATAATTCATTTGTTTTCATTAGCATGTGTTTATTAATTAAAAGTATTTATTTGTTCTTAACTATCCCCCACAAACACAATTACACTTTATATGGGACTCACTGTCCTTTTCTTTCTTTCAAAGAATCTACCAAAGTTAAGTTATTTCATTAACAATACCTATTAAAGTGCTAAATAGTAGTTAACTAGACTATGAACAGAAAATATTCGAAAAACATTGAATTATTTTAATAACATCTAAACAGAATTGGAAAGCTTTGCTATCAAGACAGAGCTAGCAACGTGTTTTTATGTACTTTTGTTTTGAAATTTATAGATTAAGAAAGAATGAAATTATACCTTCGATTATTTAGTCCAATTTTATTTATTGTTTTATTTACCTTTAGCTGCACAAAAACAGAAGGTTACGGAGGCAGAGCAAGCATTTCAGGCACCATTGTAGAACAAGTGTACAACGATGATTTTAGTTTGCTTATCGATGAAAAAAAGGCGATGGATGAAGATGTATTTATCATTTTCGACAATCACGAAACGGTAAATGATAAGGTAGTTACCAATTACGAAGGAAAGTTTGCTTTTGAACAACTTTTCCCGGGAAACTATAAAATCTATTTCTATACACAAGATCCAAACTCAGCTTATCAAAATGATATCGAACTTCTAATAGATGTTGATTTGGCTAAAAACGAACAATTGGACTTAGGCGAACTAATCAAGAAAATAAGCATCGAGTACGACAAAGGAAGTGCAAAAATAAAAGGACGTGTGTATCTTATCAATTATTACAATAGCTCCAACTACCCCAACTTAATTGTTAAAGACACTTCCTTAGCTCAAGATCATGACATTTATTTAACTTACGGAAATCATCTGTATCATGACGATAAAATAGAAACAAGTTTTGATGGAACTTTTGCTTTCCAAAATTTGATTAAAGGCAATTATCGCATCTTTTTATATTCTGAAGATGTGCAAGGCAATACGGCAGATATCGTCATTACAAAAGAAGTCCAAATTACTTCGGAGTTTGAAGCAATCGATTTGGGTGATATTTACATTGAGCAACTTTAATTAAATCCAACGATATGAAAAACTATTTGCTAGTTCTCCAATTTATAGCTATCGCGATAACAGGTTATGGACAAAAAACAAATTTAGCGACTATCAAAAGGGTTCAAACTTTTGAGCAAAAATTTAGTAAAGGGGCTGAAGAAAACGTTTTGATTGAAGAAAAATCGTACGATACATTGGGACAACTAATTGAACTAAAAGAGTTTGACGCAAAAGGAAATGCCGTTGTATGGGAAAAATACATCTACGATGAAAATGGAAATTTGATCGAAGAGTTGTTTTTAAATAGCAAAGGAAAAATCGAAAAGAAAGAAGTAACCCAATACCAAAACAATCTAAAAATAAGCAGAGAATTCTTTGATTCTGAAGGGCGACTATACAAGAAAAAAACCTATGAGTACGAACTTCGATAATAAAATTCTTCCTCTGGTAAACTCTTTTCAACCAATCTCATTGGAGACCATGGACAAAGTTAGTTTTCTAAAGCGGAGAGACACCAAATATGTGCTCCCGATTTCGAAGTTGGCTCCAATTTTAGAAACCCTGCAAGATGATTATTTTATTTTGTTTATCAAAGAAAGTGGCATTCAAAACTACCGCACCATTTATTACGACACAAAGGCGCTCGATATGTATTTTCAACATCACAACGGTTGGAGAAAAAGATATAAAATCAGAACGCGACATTATTTAAATTCGGATGAATTTTTCACCGAAGTAAAAATTAAAAATAATAAAGGAATTACTTCGAAAAAAAGACTTCAAGGTGTTCATCTGGAATATGCTGATCAGGAGCTTACTGCTCAATTTATCCCTAAATACTCACCTTTTGAGCTAAACGAATTAGAAGCAAGTGTTTCCAACTCGTTCTCTAGAATTACACTGATTAACAAACAGATACCTGAAAGATTAACCATCGATTTCAATCTTTCTTTTACAAATCAACGGGAGAATGTAACACAAAATCACAGTCATCTGTGTATTTTGGAAACAAAAAGAAACCAAAAGGAGAAAAATAGAAAACTCGCACTTTTGTTAAAAGAAAATTCCGTTTTCCCAATGGGATTTAGCAAATATGCCATTGGGCTTTCGATGTTGGACCGTACTTTGAAAAATAATCGATTCAAAACACGTATTCAGCAATTAAAAAAACAGCAAATTATAAACTAAACACGATACAAAATGTACTTTTTGGGAACCGAACTAATCGATACACAAGACTTTTGGGAACTCGTTATCCGATTTCTCTTCAACAGTCTTTTCATTTTCTTAATTGCTCGCATTTTGTATTACAATGCAACGCGAAGAAAAGATTATTTTTTTACGTATATTCTTATTGCTTCCGTCGTGTTTATGTTGAGTTATCTGCTTGCAAATGTTGAACTTAAATTAGGTTTTGCGCTTGGATTGTTTGCTATTTTCGGCATTTTGCGCTATCGAACGCAGCAAATTCCAATTCGCGAAATGACTTACTTATTTTTGGTTATCGGAATTTCTGTTATCAATGCATTGGCCACCAATAAAATTAGTTATGCAGAACTTCTTTTTGCCAATTTAGCGCTTCTAGGTTTTACGTATTTACTCGAAAAAACTTGGCATTTGAAACATGAATCTAGGAAAGACATCGAATACGAAAAGATTGAATTGATCAAGCCGGAAAAACGAAAAGAGCTTATTGCCGATATTGAAACACGAACCGGACTAAAAATCAACAAACTACAAATTGGAAAAATTGATTTCTTGAAAGATACTGCACGCATTGTGATTTATTATTACGAACCCGAGAACAAAATAAATCTGGCCGACGATTATGATCCAAACAGCGACGAAAACTAAATTCCGCTTTCTTCTTTTTCTTACGATTCTATTCTTGAATTTGAATGGCATCGGACAATCCATTGATAGTCGTTTATGGACTGGTTTGTCGTTGGAGAAAAAGCTGAATAATCGTTTGGAAGCGAGTATTGGTGTGGAATATCGTTTAGAAAATAATCTAGCTTATTTCGATAAATTCCTCCTTGAACCTGCACTAAACTTTAAATTCAACAAAGCCTTTTCCATTCAGCTTACGTATCGTTATTGGTTTCAGCAAAACGATGAAAACAATTTAATCAATCGCAGTAGAACTAGCTTTGAATTAAACTATTCCAAAAAAATAAAAGACCTGAACATCAAATTAGAAAGTAAGTTGCAATATGGTTTTGCCGATCGATTAGAAAATGCTTCTTTCTATTCAAAAAATCTGGTTTCGCGCAATAGTCTTAAACTTTCATATTCTATTTTCGGAACGCGCTTCACTCCTTTTGCTAAATTCGAATTATTTACTTCCTTGGAAGAATTTAATCCACTCAACTACCAAAGCAGAGCTCAAGTTGGAAGCGATATCTATCTCACTTCAAAAACAGATCTTCGACTATTTTATTTATTCGAAAACGAATTCAACGTGCTTGATGCAATTGATTCGAACGTATTTGGAATCTCTTTAAAATACGCGCTTTAAATTGAAGAATGGAACTATTAAAATCATTCGGTTACAAACAATTTCTTAGTTTCCGATGCTGAATCCGATTGCAGATTAACCAAGTACATTCCAGCTTTATATCCAGATAAATCCAAACGATGCATGGTAGCGCCTTCGTTTGCAATTCCTTCAAATTCGAAAAGAACACGCCCATTGATATCCGTTATCCAAACACGATATGCTGCTTTTGCTTCCACATCAAACAGCAAGTTTACAAAGGATTGTGTCGGATTTGGGAACAAGTTAAACTTCGATTCTTCAATCAATTGAGGGACATCAATCTTTGCTGAATGCTTTTCGCGTAAATTATTTTCGCCAAAAGTAATAAGCAAGTCGTTTGTATTCCAATTTTTAACATGGAAGGCAACATCCATACCATCGGAATCTTTTACTTTTATCTGATTTAGCATGGATCCGTTTTCAACCACAAAACTTAAATCCTGAGCTAAAACACCTGAGTTTACTTCTACATTTAATATTCCATGATCGATGTAATAATCAAAATCTAGAGCATTCCTATCTAACCAATAATCGCCATAATCTTCAAAATTATAGGTAATTACACCTTCAGGAATCCCTAGAAGTAATTTTTGCAAAGCTTCTAATTTCCAGCCTCTGTTAGGTGAAATCAGTAATACACTAGGTGCATTATTGCGATTGTTCTTCTCGATCACATCAATCCAAGCTGCCACTACTTCGTCGATATTTGTGGATTCTAATTTAAGATGGCTCGATACATCCGTTAAAGTCATTGGGATTTCCAGTAATTTTAAAGGAGTTCCGCTAAAAGATTTATTTGTACGCTGATAGAATGGGAAATTGGTTAAAACATTATTCGCACTTTCAGACGAATTAAAGCTATAATCCATGTCTTCGAGCACATTGGCCAAATGCGTATTGAAAGCCATTGCGCCGGATCTGTATGAGCGTACATTCGCATGGATATCGTTGTTTAGTAAATCACGCGAAACTTCTACTTCACCATAGACTGTTCCTCCCTCGGTATACGAACCATTGTAATACGGATTGTAATTTTCTTTGGTATTACCTGGCTCACCTGTTGGGAAAACAGATGTTTTGGAGAAATCGGGGAAATGACCAACAGAATGGCTTCCAACCGTATGATTTCTTTCGATCAACTCTTTAATTTTATCAAATTTAGATTCTTCGTAATAGGCACTCATGTAAGTATCTTTGAAATAGTGCGTAGTAACAAAATAATGCGCACTTAATTCTTGCAAGAATTCCCAATTCGAAAAATAATGCATGGTATCAATAATCGTTCTACTATCTACATCGTGTGTAATCAAAAGAGTAGCTGTTGACTCTCCCGGTGAAGTATGTTTATAAACCGAAACCGCTTGGTTTCCTGTAAATATCGCACGAAGTGCAAGCAAGAAAGCATCTGTTGCAGGCTCAAATCCATTGGAATAGGTACGCTGTGAATCGTAATCTTTATTCAACAGATTCCGAAGCACTACATCTTTCCATTCCACACCAAAAGCATAAGCAGCTCCATTTCCGTATGTATTTTTACAAACGGCTACTTTTTCATCTTCAAAATAAGCCAAAGCTTGTGCAGATGCCAAAGTATATCCTCTTGTATAAATCGAACGATAATAATCTGCATCGGCCAAAGGAATCGTTTTTTCCATCGGATCGTCCATCCACTTCAATTCAAAAAATTGTGGATTATCAACCCAGCTTAGCGTGTATCTGTATTTATCCAACTTGGTAGAAGCAATACCAAACAAATCGAAAAGCAAAGTATTCTTGATAAACGGAGCCATTAAAATTCCGCCATTGGCCACATAATCTTTCAATTGATTAATTTGGTCAATCGAAAGTGTTTCCACTTCAATTTGCGAGGTAATCAAAACAAAATCCATGGTCATTGCTTCATCCAAAGACGTAGTAACAGAATAAGGAATTCCGGCGACATCAGCCATATGAGTGGCACTTACCAGATTTTCTTTATCTGTTTCGCCAAGCAAATCGCAAATATCCCAAATTGCTAAGCTATGTAAATCTTTAACGATTTCAGGATCTGTATCATCCTCTGTTTGGAAAGAACTAATTAAAAGATCATTTTCATTCCAATCAAAAGATTGAAATTCGAGTTTTTCACCAGCTTGATTATACACTAAAATATGGGCAATTGCCTTTCCACCTGTAATGATTAAACTTTGGTTTTCGCTCACCGCATGTTCGGAAACTAAATCAATTTGAAGTGTATCTTGGTGAAATGTATAATTAAAATCGAGCGCTTTTCTCTCAAGCCAAAAATCGCCAAAAGCATCAAATTCAAAAGGAATAACCGAACTTGGTTTTAAAGCCATTAAATTCTCCAATGTTTGTAATTTCCAACCCCTATTTGGATGAATCAATAAAACAGTTGGCGCATTGTTATCGTTGTTTTTCTCTAAAATGCCTAACCAATTTTCAACCACCTCATCAATCGTTTCTTCGGTCAGTTTGATCGATTTAGAAGCATCCGACATAGTCATCGGGATTTCATAAACAGCACTAGGAACGCCGCTAAAAGCAGAATTAGTTCGTTGCTGATAAGGGAAATTTGTTAAAACATCGTTCGCACTGTTCGTCGAGTTAAACGAATAACCCAAAACATCCATTTCATTGATTAAACGCAAATTAAAAGCCAAATGTCCGGCTCTGAATGAACGCACATGTGCGCCAATATCAGCATTTAATAAATCTCTAGAAACTTCGAGTTCAGCAGTTAAGCTTCCACCAGAAGTAACTCCATCGTGGTTACTTGGTTGATAGCTTTCTTTGGTATTCCCAATAGTTGTTTGTGGAAAAAGTGTGCGGTTTGCAAAATCAGGGAAATGACCAACCGAATGACTTCCAATTTGATGACCATCGAGCAATAATTGCTTCATTTTTCCGTAGCCAGCTTCATCGTAAAAATCGCCCATCAAACCATCGGAAAAATAGCGTGTAGTAATGAAATAATGTGCTTGTATATTATTCCTAGCTTCCCATTCAGAAAAATAATACATCGAATCGACACCTGTTTGACTATCCACATCGTGCGTAATAAGCAAAGCAGATGTTGAATTTTTGGGAGAAGTATGTTTATAAATAGCCACAGGTTGATTTTCCGTATAAATTGCTCTTAAAAAAAGCAGAATTACATCTGTAGTAGGCTCAAAACCATTCGAATACATTCGATTGGCATTGTAATCTTTGTTCAATAGATTGCGCATGACCAAATCACGAAGTTCAAATCCCAGAGCATAGGCTTTTCCTGCTCCAAAATTATTTACAGTAATGGCGGCAGCTTCGTCTTCAAAGTGCGCTAGAGCCTGACTTACACTTGTGGTATATCCTCTTGTATAGATGGATTTGTAATACGCTGTATCTGCCAATGGAAGTTCTATTTCGTTTGCATCGTTGATCCATTTTAACTCTGGAGATGCTGTTTCCAAATCCCATGTCAACAGATATCGATTCGATTCGTATTTACTGTAACTAATTCCAAACAAATCAAAATAAAGCTCGCTTTTAATGAAAGGAGCAATTAGGATTCCGCCATCGCGAACATAATTATGTAATAAGGTAATTTCGTTTTCTGATGTTGTCTCCTCTCTTAACGAAGAAGTGATGAGTATAAAAGGAAAATTGACTGCTTCTTCAACATTTATAGTAATAGAAAAAGGCATTCCGGCAACTTCAGCCATATGCGATGCACTGGCTAAGTTTTCTTTATTGATTTCGCCATTTCGGTCCGTAAAATCAAGAATTGCTAGTCGATGTTCCTGAGCAAATAAACTCAAAGTTACAAACAATAAAATGGTTTGAAGGATGAACCGTTTCATTTTTTGTGGATTTAATTCAATGACGAAAGTACCTTAAGGCGTTTGAGACGGCAAGTGACATTCTTTAATAGTAAACGCTCAGTTTGTAAGTGTGAACATTCTACCCTGTTTTGTGATTTTGTCTTAAAAGTGAATTTGATAATATACTGAAAATAAGAGCATAAAATATCAAACCGAGCAAATTCGACAAAAGAATAAACAGCAAACAAATTTTATTTTACGCCCAGCAAACGAATCACAGATGCCATTCCTCGATGGTCGCTTCCTTCGTTAAGATCAACCATGAGTTCTTGCAATTCCATCGTACTTAAACTTCCGAAATCAGATTTTAATTCTTCGGAACTAAACAGCAAATTTAAATTGCGAGGTCCCCCACTTGAATAATTCAGTTGATTTTTAGAAAATCCTTCAAGAATTACAGCAGCTCCAGATTTTAAAAAACGAAGCATCTTTTGATGATTTTCTTTTCGGGGCATGTTATGTGCAAAAATAAAAGCAATTGCATCAAAGGAATTTAATTCCAATTCAATTTCTTCAAAAGTAGCTAGTCGGTAATCAATTTCAACTTTGTTTTTGAACGCCAAGCCTTTGGCTTTTTTAATTGCTTCGATCGAACTATCAAAAGCAACAACATCCCAACCTTTAGAAGCGGCATAAACGGCATTTCTGCCTTCTCCCTCAGCGGGCAATAACAGCTTTCCAACAGGAAGTTGATCTAGTTTATCGCGAAAAAACTTATTTGGTTCTTCGCCATAAACATAGAATTCTTGAGCATATCTGACATTCCACATTTCTTTCATCGAAATATTCAATTGATTTTCAGGATTGAGAAACAAGATCTAAACCTATCAATTAAGAATACAAAAATAGGTAGATAGGAGCTCCTGAAATGAGACACATTGTGAAACTTTTGTTAATAAAGTACTTTACTTAAAATGGGATTTACCTAAAGACGATATCATGAATAAGTTTTTTGCCAACTGCATTATTCAAAGCGAGAATCAATCCGCTTTTAGTAAAGCTTAATTCGTGCCTGAGCGAAGCCGAATGCAGTTTTACGTATAAAACTTCTTTATCGATGTGTAACGATTGAGTTTGTTGAGCAACATTCATTCCAACCACATTTCCCCATTCACCTTTCAATCGATGTTCGTCGTATTTGCGAGAAATGCCATAAAATCGAAGCAATTCATAAAATACTTGTTCTATTTTTTTTTCGTTAGTATTACTAAATCCTGCCATTTCCGATTTCTTTAATCGTACCATTTATCACTTCAAACAAGCGGTGATCCATTTCAGTTGCTTTAAAAAGCTGTTCAATTCGCTCAATCTGCGTATCCGTAATAAAAACTTGTCCGAAATTTTCTTCGCTTACCAATCCAATCAATTGTTCAACTCGTTGGTTATCCAGCTTATCAAAAATATCATCCAAAAGCAAAATTGGTTTATACTCTTTGAGATTTCGCATCATTTGGAATTGAGCCAACTTGATCGCAATTACAAAAGATTTTTGTTGTCCTTGAGAACCGTATTTTTTTATTGGAAAACCATCGATCAAAAAATCCAGATCATCTTTATGAGCTCCCACCGAAGTGTATCTGAGCGCCCGATCGTGTTGCAAATGCTCTTTTAACAATGCAGCCATTGTATGATCGCAAAGCGATGACTGATAAATTAGTTCAACGGATTCGTTCCCACCACTTATCATGGTAAAATACTCTTGGAAAATTGGAATAAAGTCAGTCACAAATTGTTTCCTTTTGGCAACTATTGCATGACCAAGTTTAATTAATTTCACATCCCAAATTTCGAGAGCAACTTCATCAAAATAATGCTTTTCGCCAAAATGTTTCAGCAAGGCATTACGCTGACTAAGAGCTTTGCTATAATCAAGCAAATCATTCAAATAATTCCGATCAAACTGAGCAATCACTCCATCCATGTATTTTCGGCGGACTTCGCTTCCATTGTTTATCAAATCCCGGTCGTAAGGAGAAATCATAACCAAGGGAAACAAACCAATATGATCTGCTAAACGATCGTATTTTTTTTCGTTGAGTTTAAAGTGTTTATTTTGATTGCGTTTGAGCAAGCAATGAACAGCATCGTGCGCATTATTTCTCCGGACATAATCGCCATGAATGGCAAAATAATCCATTTCATGTTTAATATTTTGAGAATCAATCGGATTGAAATAACTTTTGCAAAAAGACAAATAATAAATCGCATCCAACACATTGGTTTTTCCAGCTCCATTTTTGCCTATAAAACAATTTATTTTAGGAGATAGCTGGATTTCCGCTTCTTCATAATTCTTAAAATTATTGAATTTGAGCTGTTTAAGATACATTTATTAAGAGAATAGTACGAATCAAAGATAGTAAATTTAGCAAGCATGCCAAGTAGAAATAGAGGATTAATCTTGCTCAATTAATTCTTTTATTCTGCTTTTAGTGAGTTCCAATTGCCAATAAGGCGTTGAGGTTGCACCAGAAATACCAATGGACTTTGCTCCCCGAATCCAATTCAAATTGATTTCTGTTGGAGTTGAAATAAAATATGCCCGCTCTAAATGTCTTTTTGCCACCTTATAGAGATAATTCCCGTTGGAACTATTGCTTCCACTCACAAAAATCAGCACTTCATTCTCTTTTAAGAACTCAATCAGTTGCTTGTCGCGTTTGGCCACAAAATGACATTGTGAATCGACGACTTCTAAGAAATAATGGTTGGCATTTTCTTTGGCTCGAATCTCTTTGAATACCTCCACTATTTTATGATACTCGGATGTGTATTTGGTAGTTTGTGAAAAGAAAACGCTTGGCCGATCCACTCGAATATTTTCCAAGTCTTCCACCGACCTGATTATCGAAAATCGTCCTTTGCTGTATCCTTTCAGTCCTGCCACTTCGGCGTGATTTAAATCTCCAAAAAGCAAGACTTGCCCGTTTTCAATTTCCATTCGCTCACTTGCTTCTTTTATTTTTTCTTGTAATTGTTTCACAATCGGACAAGTAGCATCTACCAAATTTACTTGATGAGCTTCCGCTATTCGATAAGTTGAAGGAGGTTCGCCATGGGCTCTGACTAATAAATCGCTCCCACTTTGCTCAACAATCTGACAATGCGAAACAACCTTCAAACCCTTCTCTTTTAATCTATTAAGCTCCTGTTCGTTGTGAATTAAGTCTCCTAAACAAGCTAAAGGATTTGTTTTACTTAACAAACCTTCAGCCAAATGAATAGCTCTTTGCACACCAAAACAAGGTCCGGCACCCGGATCGATCGAAATTATTACGCTCATTTGCTCCTAAAATTACAAATATATCTGAAAACAATATGTAAACAAGTTAAGTTCCTTTTTTTGATATTATTTTTGTTATTTTTAAGGAAATTTTCTAGAATGAATTTTCGTCTAAAAATAAACTTAAAACCTATGAAAAAATTTATGTTGTATTCCGTTTTGATCGGCTTAATATCTGTTTCATGCGATCAGAAAAATGAGCGACCCAATTACCCGGTAACTATGAAAGGAGATGTTGTTGATACTTATTTTGGGACAGAGGTAACCGATCCTTACCGCTGGTTAGAAGATGACAATTCAGCGGAAACAGAAGCATGGGTAAATGCTCAAAACGAGCTAACATTTGGTTATTTAGATAAAATCCCATTTAGAGATGGCATTAAAAACCGACTTAAAGAAATATGGGATTATCCAAAATACGGATTACCTTACCAACGCGGAAATTACTGGTACTTCTCAAAAAATGACGGATTACAGCAACAAGCGGTTGTTTATCAAATGGATGCTTTAGATGGTGAACCAAGAGTTTTCTTAGATCCAAATACCTTATCCGAAGACGGAACAGTTGCTTTGAGCGGATTAACCTTTTCGAAGGATGGAAAATATGCAGCCTACAGTGTTTCTTCGGGAGGCTCTGACTGGCGAGAAATTTTTGTTATAGATGTAGAAATGGGCCAAAAACTAAACGATCATTTGGAGTGGATTAAGTTCTCTGGAATGTCGTGGTTAGGAAATGGTTTTTTTTATAGTCGGTTTAACGCTCCGGAAGAAGGCGATGAATTGAAAGGCGTTAATAAAAACAATCAAGTATTTTACCACGTAATTGGAACTAATCAGGATCAAGACGAATTAATTTATGAAGACCCCGAAAATCCTTTATATATGTGGACAGTAGCAACCACCGAAGACGAAAGTTTTATTGTTTTAATGGGAAGCACTCCAAATACACGCGGAAATTCATTGTATTATAAAAAAGCAAACGATAAAGAAGCGGCTTTTATTCCAATTGAAGAATCTTATGATTTCCAAACTTATATAATTGATAATGTGGGCAGCACACTGTTTGTGATGACCAATAAAGAAGCACCAAAGAACAAACTTTTCGCTTTAAATAG
This sequence comes from Bacteroidales bacterium, assembly GCA_016933745.1. Lineage (GTDB taxonomy): Bacteria > Bacteroidota > Bacteroidia > Bacteroidales > UBA12170 > UBA12170. Next base: position 18,966 of record JAFGAK010000089.1, on the reverse strand, counting down.
TCAGGATAAAAACCAAGCTCAAAGAGAAATTTTAGCCGAGGCTGATGATGTCCTTAATAGTGTATCGATTATCGGTGGAAAGATTGTAGCTAATTACATGCACGATGCAGCTTCCCAAGCTTTTGTGTTTAACCTATATGGAGAACAACTCAATCAAATAGATTTTCCAACCTTAGGAAGTGCAAGTGATTTTGTGGGTAGCAAAGAAAGTTCTATTGCATTTTATAGTTTTACTTCTTTTACTTATCCAAATCTAATATTCAAATACAATATCGAAACAAACCAAAGCGAAATTTTTAGAGATGCCGAAATAAATTTCGATTTTAAAGATTACAAAACTGAACAAATTTTTTACACAAGTAAAGATGGCACACAAGTTCCCATGTTCATAACCTATAAAAAAGATTTGGTATTAGACGGAAGCAACCCAACGCTCTTGTATGGCTACGGAGGTTTCAATATCAGTCTAACCCCTTGGTTCAGTGCAGCCAATCTCGTTTTCTTAGAAAATGGCGGAATCTATGCTGTTCCAAATCTTAGAGGTGGTGGAGAATATGGCGAAGATTGGCACCAAGCCGGAACACAATTAAAAAAGCAAAACGTTTTTGATGATTTCATCGCAGCAGCAGAATATCTTATCAAAAATAAATATACCAGTACTGATAAACTTGCAATCGAAGGGGGCTCTAATGGTGGATTGCTTGTTGGCGCTTGTATGACTCAACGTCCGGATTTATATAAAGTTGCTCTTCCTGCAGTAGGCGTTATGGATATGTTGCGCTACCATAATTTTACGATTGGATATTATTGGGCGCCTGATTATGGCACTTCGGCAGATTCCATTCAATTCCAAAATTTGTATAAATATTCTCCTTTACACAATGTGCATGCTGCCACCAAATATCCAGCAACTCTAATCACAACGGCCGATCACGACGACCGCGTTGTTCCGGCACATAGTTTTAAATTTGCAGCTGAAATGCAATCGAAACAAGCGGGCGATGCTCCAATTCTCATTCGGATTGAAACCAAAGCTGGGCACGGAGCAGGAAAATCAACCGAAAAAATGATTGATGAGTACACCGATATTTGGTCGTTTGTATTTTACAATATGGGAATTACCCCTTTCTATAACTAAAATTTAAAACCAAACAAAGTAGTTAATTAACAGCAGTTTAAAACATGATAAAAAACAAAGATTTTTTAAGTCCAATGCAAAAATTTATTAAAGCCGAAAGTTTTAGCGGTATTTTATTGTTTTTTGCAATGGCACTCGCATTGATACTTTCTAACTCGCCTTTGCGCGATTTTTACAACTCCATTTGGCAATACGAAATTGGAATTAAATCAGATAATTTCAGCTTAATTAAGCCATTGATTCTATGGATTAATGATGGGTTAATGGCTATTTTCTTTTTCCTAATTGGATTGGAAATTAAACGAGAAATTCTGATTGGCGAGTTAAATTCACTTAAAAAATCTTCATTACCTATTTTCGCAGCTATTGGCGGAATGCTTGTACCTCTTTCGTTGTATCTGCTTTTAAATAACAATCCTGAAACAATCAATGGCTGGGGGATCTCCATGGCAACCGATATCGCCTTTACCCTAGCTATTTTAAAATTGCTTGGAAACAGAGTTCCTATCAGTTTAAAAATATTCTTAACCGCTTTTGCAATTATCGATGATCTTGGAGCGGTATTAGTCATTGCCCTGTTTTACACTGGTACAATTTCGTGGGATTTGCTATTGTATGCCGGAATACTATTAGCCATTCTCTATCTTTTATCTTACCTGAAAATGCATAGTAAAATTCTTTTGCTGCTTTTTGGAATAGTCATTTGGGTCCTGTTCCTGAAATCCGGAATTCATCCTACAATTGCAGGCATTTTACTTGCCTTTGCGGTTCCCATTCGTCAACGTATTGATGAATTCACCTATGCCGAAAAACTGAAAGAACTGATAAACAGATTAACAAAATCGATTAATACCAACCCTTTACCTGTACTTACTAAAAAACAAATTGAAGATATCGATCATCTCGAAGACTGGACAAGTAAAGTGCAATCTCCTTTGCAACAGCTCGAACATCGATTGCATCAATGGGTCGCTTACCTGATCATGCCGATTTTTGCGCTGGCGAATGCAGGGATCAGTTTTTCGGGAGAAATGGCGGTAGACTATTCTCTTGCCGTGAATTTGGCAATCGCATTGTTTATAGGAAAAACCGTTGGAGTATCGCTCTTTTCCTTTTTAGGTATCAAATTAAAAATTGCATCTATTCCCAAGCAAACCAATTTTAAACATATTGTGGGCGTAGCCATTTTGTCGGGAGTTGGATTTACCATGTCTTTATTCATCGGTAGTTTAGCTTTTGCTGATAATGATATTTTCATGAATTCAGCTAAAATTGGAATCATTATCGGCTCCGTAGTTTCCGGAATAATTGGCTTTTTGGTATTGAATAGTCTACTCAAGAACACGATAGATTCTGATGAAGAATAAGCTATTTATCCATTGAACAACGCTCTTTTTTTTAAATTTTCTTATCTTTATTCTTGATTTTCATCAAGATGTTTTTGCAATGGTTATTCTATCGACTTGCTAAATATAGCGCATTGAAAATGAGATGAACAATCTCAAAAAAGCGCGGAGCTATTAACAATATCTATTGGATAAATATTCTGAAACTTTCAATAAAGAACACTTTTTTTTCGGATCTTTAATATCTTAAAGAAAGGAACAATTATGGAAATCATCACTACAAAAATCCAAGATTTATTAATCATAAAACCCAGCGTGTATAGCGATGCACGTGGTTATTTTTTTGAATCTTACAACAAAGAACGTTTTCTTGCCAAAGGCATCGACCAAAATTTTGTGCAAGACAATGAATCAAAATCGATGAAAGGCGTTTTGCGTGGACTTCATTTTCAGAAACCACCTTATACACAAGGAAAATTAGTTCGAGTTATGAAAGGTGCTGTCTTGGATGTTGCTGTTGATTTAAGAAAATCATCACCTACTTACGGACAATGGGAATCCATAGAACTATCAGGAGACAATAAGTTTATGTATTGGGTTCCGCCCGGATTTGCTCACGGGTTTTTAACTCTTGAAGATAATACGGTGTTTTTCTATAAGTGCACCAATGTTTACAACAAAGAATCCGAAGGAAGTATTCTTTGGAACGATCCTGATATCAACATCGATTGGGGACAAGCAGTGACTCCTATCTTATCGGAAAAGGATACGATTGCACCTTTATTCAAAGATTTTATAAGTCCTTATTAATGAAGAACAAATCCTACTTAACCATGAAAAAATTATCTTTTATCGGAACTGCATTATTACTTTTGAGCCTATTTATTGTTGCAGGTTTTGGTATTAAAAACAACGTTTCTAGAGAACAATATGCAGCTGCATTTCAAGAAAACACCAAAGTTTTTGCGGTGCAAATACCTGAGGATGTTTCTTTTGCAGATGAAGTCATTCCACTTGATCGGTTCTATGTAAAAGAAGCATTCGAAAAAGAAATGACTGTAAATACTTATTTTCATTCCTCTTCTATTTTTCTGATTAAAAATGCGAATCGATGGTTTCCTGTCATCGAACCCATTTTAAAAAAGAACCAAATCCCTGACGATTTTAAATATTTAGCTGTTGCAGAAAGCGGATTAAGTAATGTGGTTTCGCCTGCTGGCGCCACAGGATTTTGGCAGATAATGAAATTGACCGGAAGAGAATACGGGCTGGAAGTAAATGACGATATCGATCAGCGCTACGATGTTGAATTAGCCACCGAAGCCGCCTGTAAATACTTAAAATCAGCCTACGATAAATATGGAAGTTGGACATTGGTAGCTGCATCGTACAACGCAGGTATGAATAGAATATCAGTTGAAATAGATCGCCAAAAAGAAGACAATTATTTTGATATGATCTTTGGCGAAGAAACCGGACGTTACGTGTATCGGATTTTAGCTATCAAAGCGCTACTGCAAAACCCTGATCGGTTTGGTTTTTATCTTCAACCGGAAGATTTGTATCAACCTTATCAATTGAAAAGTATCGTTATCGACTCTGCAATTAAAGATATTCCTGAATTTGCTAAAAAATATCAAATGACCTACAAAGAATTTAAGATTTACAACCCGTGGATCAGGCAAGCTTTTTTAGCCAATAAATCAGGTCGTGATTACCGCATTTGGTTACCAACAAGATGAAATTTTCTGTTTTTAAAATGGGAATGATTGGTTTATCAATCAGAAAAAAATCTGTCGCCATTCTGAAAAAACCATTTTTCTTTTAAAATCACTCCTCTTTATCAGCTAAATTTTTCGCACTTTTGCAAATTAATTTTTGATGACTAAATGGGCCAAGAAAAAGCAGCTGAAATAGAGCAGGAAATCATTACGCAAGAAGACTTTATTGAAATCTACGGAGCTAGAGTTCACAATCTTCAAAACATGGATGTGAAAATCCCGCGTAATAAATTGGTTGTTATTACAGGCCTTAGTGGTAGCGGTAAATCATCTTTGGCATTTGATACCATTTATGCAGAAGGCCAAAGAAGGTACCTCGAAACTTTCTCTGCCTATGCTCGACAATTTATAGGTAATTTGGAACGCCCAGATGTGGATGAAATCAAAGGTTTGAGTCCGGTCATTGCAATTGAACAAAAAACAACCAATAAAAACCCACGTTCAACCGTTGGCACGGTTACCGAAATCTATGATTTTCTGCGCTTACTCTATGCAAGAGTTGCAAAAGCCTACTCCTATGTTACGCAAGAACCAATGGTTCAATACACCGAAAAGCAAATTTTGGATTTAATTTTAACGAATTATACTGAAAAAAAAATACTTCTTTTGGCTCCGGCGGTAAGTGGTCGGAAAGGACACTATCGCGAATTGTTTGATCAAATCGTTCGTCTTGGTTTTTTATCTGCTCGCATTGATGGCAAAGTAGAAGATGTTTTTAGAGGACTTCAACTTGATCGATATAAAGTGCATGATATTGAGATTGTTATCGATAAACTTAAAGTAGATGAAAGATACAAAGAACGTTTATCAAAATCGATCGAAGTTGCACTAAAACATGGCAAAGGAAGTTTAAGTGTTTTAGATATCGAAAAGAATAAAACACAATTTTTTAGCAAACAATTAATGTGTCCAACTTCGGGGATTGCTTATACTTTGCCTGAACCCAATACGTTTTCGTTCAATTCGCCCTATGGTGCTTGTCCGAGTTGCAATGGATTAGGAACGGTATCAGAAATAGATATTGATAAAATTTTCCCAAATAAAAATTCCAGCATAAAAAAAGGCGGAATTGCTCCTATTGGAGCGTATAAAAACAATTGGATATTTAATCAATTGCACGCCATAAGCGAAAAATTTGGTTTCACATTAGATACTCCAATAAAGGATTTGCCAGAAGAAGCAATTCAAACCATTTTGTATGGTTCGAGCGAAACAATTCGTGTTAAAAAAGAATATTTGGGTGTTACGTCTGAATATTCACTCAACTTCGAAGGCATTATTAATTTCATTCAAAATCAGGACGAAAATACGACTTCGAACAGTATTAAACGATGGGCATCAAGTTTCATGAACTTTAAACCTTGTTCCGTTTGCGAAGGAAATCGGCTTAAAAAAGAAGCGCTTCATTTTAGAATTCAAGGCAAATCAATTTCCGATTTAGCAAAACTCGATTTAGTAAGTTTACATCATTGGTTTGAGAATCTAGATTTTAAAGACGATGAAAAAAGCGCTACAATCAGTAAAGAAATTATCCGTGAAATAAAAAATCGTTTGGGCTTTTTACTGGATGTTGGACTCAATTATTTGAGTCTTGATCGCGCCAGCAAAAGTCTTTCCGGAGGAGAATCGCAACGAATTCGCCTTGCAACACAAATTGGATCGCAGCTAATTGGTGTTTTATATATTTTGGATGAACCGAGTATTGGACTTCATCAGCGTGATAATCAACGCTTAATCAATTCTTTACTTCGCTTACGCGATATAGGAAATTCAGTTATTGTGGTGGAACACGATCAGGACATGATTTTAGCCGCCGACGAAGTCTTAGATATTGGGCCGGGAGCAGGCTTGCATGGAGGTAAAATTGTGGCACAAGGAAATCCTTCTGACATGAAAACGTGCGACAGTTTAACCTGCCAATATATAAGCGGCAGGAAAGCAATTAAAATACCTTCCACTAGAAGAGAAGGAAATGGTCAAGAAATTATACTCTCGGGAGCAACTGGAAATAACTTGAAAAATGTGACTTTACGAATTCCTTTAGGTAAATTTATTTGCATTACAGGTGTTTCAGGAAGTGGAAAATCAAGTTTGATTAATGGAACTTTGTATCCCATTTTGAATCAGTATTTTTATCAAGGTGTTAAAAAACCCTTACCATACAAAGAAATTATCGGATTAAAACACATCGATAAAATCATCGAAATTGATCAATCTCCAATTGGAAGAACACCACGATCAAACCCGGCTACTTATACCAAAGTTTTCGACGAAATCAGGAAACTTTTCACGGAATTACCCGAAGCTAAAATACGAGGTTATGAAAGCGGAAGATTTAGTTTCAATGTAAAAGGCGGCAGGTGCGAGACTTGCAAAGGAGGAGGTGTTAAAGTAGTGGAAATGAACTTCTTGCCAGATGTGATGGTCGAGTGCGAAGATTGTCAAGGAAAACGCTATAACCGCGAAACACTCGAAGTCAGATACAAAGGAAAATCGATCAACGATGTGCTAAATATGACGATCGATCATGCCGTTGATTTTTTTGAAAATATTCCATTCATTGCTCGGAAACTCAAAACTTTAAAAGAAGTTGGACTCGGATACATTACGCTTGGACAACAATCAACTACTTTATCGGGAGGAGAAGCACAACGCGTAAAACTCGCTTCTGAACTTTCAAAAAAATCGACCGGAAACACGCTTTACATTTTAGACGAACCCACGACGGGTTTGCATTTTGAAGATGTGAAAGTGCTGTTAGATGTTCTAAACAAATTGATGCAAAAAGGCAATACGATTATTGTGATTGAGCACAATATGGAAGTGATCAAAATGGCTGATCATCTCATCGATTTAGGCCCGGAAGGTGGTGCAGGAGGAGGGAAAATCATTGCCACAGGAACTCCTGAAGAAGTGTGCGAAAGTGGAAAAGGATTCACCGCCGAGTTTCTTCGAGATGTACTTTCTAAATGTCCGGAAAATTAAGAAAACTGAATCGGAACACCTAATTTCTGAAGATCTTCGTAAAATCCAGGATAGGATTTATTTATACTTTCTGCGTCCGTAATTTCTATTTCGCTTTCTGAATTTAACGCCATCACTGCTGCCATCATTGCTATTCGATGATCGTGAAAAGATGAAACAACAGCACCTTTTACTTTACCGCCATGAATATGCATTTCATCGTCCACAATTTTCACTTTGATACCAAGCTTTTCTAAAACACTCCGAATTGCTTCTGCCCGATTACTTTCTTTATGTTCCAGTCGGTTTACACCTGAGATTATACTCACACCTTCGCAAGATGCAGCCAATGCAGCTAAAGGTGGAAATAAATCCGGCGTTTCAGTGGCGTCGTATTCAAACGCATGCAACACTCGTTTCTGCACACGAATTTCCTTTTCTTTTTGCAGAACAATTGCACCGGATTGTTCCAAAACTTTCACACAATTTTTATCGCCTTGCAAAGAATTTTGGTGAATATTTTTAAGCGTTAATTTTCCGGCAATTGCTCCTGCAACTAACAAAAAGGCTGCTCCACTCCAATCGCCTTCCACTTTGTACTTTTTAGCACGATAGTTTTGATTTCCTTTGATCGAAAATGTTTTGTATTCTGTATGCTGCACGTTTACACCAAAATCGGTTAATAACTGCATGGTCATATCGATATAAGGCTTACTTTTTAAGTTACGAACCTGAATGGTGCTATCAACATGGCTAATAGGCAATGCCATCAATAATCCACTTAAAAACTGAGAACCTTCACTTGCATCCAACGAAATAGTTCCACCTTTGAGCGGGCCAATAATCTCAATTGGCGCAAATCCTTGATTCGTAGAACACGAAACGCCGTTTTTACTCAAAACATCTTCGATCAAACGAAGCGGTCTTTTTCTTAGCGTTCCTTCGGCTTCAATTCGAAATTTGATTTTGAAAGTCGCTAAAATTGGAGAAAAAAGTCGAATTCCCAAGCCCGATTCGCCAATCGTTAATTGCTGTTGCGGGTCAATAAAATCACCCGAATTAATCTCGATGAGATCTTGATTTCTATTTACTTTTGACCCTAGTTTTTCGATCAATGCCAAAGCAGCATCTGCATCTGCACTTGGCGTATAGCCTGAAATTTGAATTTTAGATTTACTCAGAAATGCAGCCGCAATGGCTCGCTGAAGCATGCTTTTTGAAGCTGGTGCTTGCAGGGAGCCATTGATTGTTGCCGGATAAACTTTTGCAATCATGATTTAGACTAAAACGCGATTAATAATTTCAGTTTGTTTGTTGATACTTTCTTGGTGAATGGCTTTGAAAATCCGTGTTATCAAATCTGAACTGAGACCTTTGGATTGTCCAACAGCAATGCTTTGCTCTAGGATTTCATTCCAACGACTATTTTGCAAAACAACAATATTATTTTCGCGTTTGAACTCCCCAATTTCTTCGGCTACTTTCATTCTAGCTTCGATAATATCCATTAATTCATCGTCGAAATGGTCAATTTTTTTACGCAATTCGCATAAACGCGATTGCTCTTCCTGTCCACTTCCTTTGGTTCTGATTTTTAAAGAAGCAACTAATTCTTTGAATACATCGGGAGTAATTTGTTGCTTAGCATCGCTCCAAGCTTCATCCGGATTTGGATGTACTTCAATCATCAATCCATCAAAATCCAAATCCATTGCTTTTTGCGAAATTTCTCTTAAAAGTTCTCTTTTACCACCAATATGACTTGGATCATTGACTAAGATTAGCTCAGGAAAACGTCTTTTAAGTTCGATGGGAATTTGCCAATTTGGTGCATTCCGAAAAGCAGCATCGCCATAACTGCTAAATCCTCTATGAATCGCGCCAAGCTTGGTGATTCCAGCTTTATTGATACGTTCCAATGCGCCAATCCATAACTCAATATCCGGATTAATCGGATTTTTGATAAATACAGGAATATCAACTCCTTCCAATGCATCGGCAATTTCTTGAACAGCAAAAGGATTCACGGTTGTTCTTGCGCCAATCCAGAGCACATCCACATTGTGTTTGAGCGCCTCGTAAGTATGTTTTGCATTTGCAACTTCAGTAGCTACTTTTAAACCGGTTTCTTTCTTCACTTTGCTCAACCATTTTAATCCCTCGGCTCCCACTCCTTCGAAACTATTTGGTCTAGTGCGTGGTTTCCAAATTCCGGCTCTAAATACAGATACTCCGCTATCAGCCAGTGCTTGTGCAGTTTGTAATACTTGCTCTTCCGTTTCTGCACTGCAAGGCCCCGACATTAAAAGTGGTCTGCCATGGTATTTAATTCCCCATTCGTTAACAGGTAGTAAGTCTAGTTTTGTTTTCATATCGATTGATTTATGATTTTATAGATTGCGTTCGATTTATTCATTAATTGATTTAATCCTTCTTTATTTTCGTTTTTGATATGTTCTCTAAACAAATTCAGGTTTGAAATATAGAGTTCGAGAGCTTCAAGCATATTGGTTTTATTTTGAAGAAAAACAGGGTTCCACATCGCAGCTGAGCTTCCAGCCAATCGAACGGTAGAGGCAAATCCACCGCCTGCTAGATTGAAAATATTCCTTTCTTTATCTTCCACATTATAAGCTGTTAAAGCCAAGGAAAAAGATAAAATATGTGATAAATGTGATAAATAGGCTAAATCTCGATCGTGCTCTTCAGCATCCATAAATATCAGCTTCATTTTTAACGATTTAAAGAAGAGTTTAGCCAGATTTAATGGCATTCGTGCGTTATTTTCAGGATTACAGATGATGGCTACTTTATCTGTAAACAACTGCTCCAAAGCGGCTGTTGGCCCTGAATTTTCGATGCCTGCCATCGGATGAGCTGCTACGAAATTGCAACCTTTTGGATGTGTTGCTGCAAGCTTCGAAATCTCTTTCTTGGTCGATCCCATATCTATTACAACTTGTTCTTCCAATTGATCCAATAATTGAGGTATCAATTCCATAATGCTGTCAACGGGAGTAGCTAATAGTATGATATCAGCCTCTTTTGCTCCTTCCACAATAGAGACTGATCTATCAATTAAGTTGTTTTCGAGACAAAAGGCTGTATTCTCTGTAGCTTTATCAAAACCCAGAATTTCATCAGCAAAATTGCTGTTGCGCAAGGTTTTGGCCAAAGAACCTCCAATCATTCCCAATCCAATAATAAATACTTTCATTTTTTAGTTTTTTATACGGTTTAAAGCTTCGTTTAGTAGTTGGTTGCTGTTTGCTAGTGAAAGACGGATAAAGCGTTCGCCTTGTGATCCAAAAATAAATCCGGGAGTGATAAAAACATGTTTGTTTTTCAAGATATTTTCGCTGAAAACTTGAGACGATTCAGCTGATTCTGGGATTTTAGCCCAAATAAACATACCGGAAGAATCTTCATCGAAGGTACAATCCAACTCTGAAAGGATCTGTTGTCCAATCGCTTTGCGGTCGGCATAAATTTTTAACTGACTTGTATACCAATCGTTTGGGTTTTTCAATGCCTCAGCTGCAGCTAATTGAATGGGTTTAAACATGCCAGAATCCATGTTTGATTTTACTCTTAAAATAGCATGAATAAATTCAGCACTTCCTCCAATCATTCCAACACGCCAACCGGCCATATTATGTGATTTACTCAAGGAGTTGAGCTCAATAGCTACTTCTTTTGCTCCATCAATAGATAAAATACTAATTGGCTCTCCCGCACTGATTAAACTATACGGATTATCATTTACAATTAAGATTCCATGTTTTTTGCCAAAGGCAATTAACTGCTCAAATAATTGCTTGGTTGCTAGCTTTCCTGTTGGCATATTTGGGTAATTAACCCACATCATTTTTACTTTGGATAGATCGCTTTTTTCTAGAGCCTCAAAATCAGGAAACCAATCGTTTTCTTCGCTTAAATCGTAGCTAACCGATTTTGCTTCGCAGAGCGATGCAACCGCTTTGTATGCCGGATAAGCTGGATTTGGGACTAAAACTTCGTCGCCAACATTCAAAAAAGCGAGGGAAATATGCATGATTCCTTCTTTGGAACCTAAGAGAGGCAAAATTTCGCTATCCGAATTTAGGCTCACCTTATAGCGATCTTTATAAAAAGACGCAAATGCTTCTCGTAATTCAGGAATTCCTGTATAACTCTGATATCCATGATTAGAAGGATTTTCAACCGCCTCTTTTAATCCGTTTATGGTGTTTTCGGAAGGAGCTAAATCCGGATTTCCTATTCCCAAATTGATGATAGAAACACCGGCGGCATTTAATTTTCGTATTTCGGCAAGCTTAACGGAGAAATAATATTCATCCACTACTTTAACTCTATTTGCGGGTTGTATTTTAACTATTTTCATCACTTTATCATTCATCTAAATTCAAAAAAAAAGCTCTGCGTACACAGAACTTCAGCAAGGGTTTAACCAATATGCATCCATTCTGCTAGTAAAACAGATAATAATAAGTCCAATAAAAAAACCAATATTTATTTGCCATCCTATTATTTCAAAAAAAAGAGTCCCAAATTACTTCGGGACTCTTTTATGTACTTTATCGTTATATACAAGCAATCCCTCTATGGTTTCGAATACCAAAAATAAAAATAGCTGTATGTATAAATTGTCATCATTCGCTTGCAAATGTAGAACAATCTTTAGATTTACCAAATATTTTTTTTTGTTTCCACGATTTTGCCTAAAAAAAACTTGAATGGTTTGATTTGAACGTGAATTTGTCGATTCAAATGACTTTTTTCCAAGATTTATCTCAAGAAATTATAAGATTTTTCATTATTGCGCTTTTTTTAAGAAATTCGCAGTTCAATTAAATTTAGAGCATGCTTTGTATAATTCCTTTAGAATTTGTTTCCATCGAGTCGGATGGCTTCCATCTAATTACTCCTGGCAAGATAAATAATATCGACTGCAATCTATTGATTGACACGGGAGCATCCAGAAGTGTTTTTGATGCAAACATAATTCATCAATATGTTGAAAATCCGGAATTAAGCGATAATGAACAACTATCTACCGGATTGGGAACCAACGAAATGAAGAGTCAGATTCTAAATTTGGAACAATTTGAGATCGGAACGTTTAAATTAAGGAATTTCGAGACCGTAATCATTGATATGAAGCATATAAATCAATCTTTTAGTATTTTTGGTTTGAGGCCCATCGATGGTGTAATTGGAGGAGATATTTTGAAAACGTATCACGCAGTAATCAATTACCAAAAAAAAGAACTACGCTTAAAAATACCCAAGAAAATGCTTATGAACTAAACGAATATCCATGAATTCACTTTTTAAATTAACGCGCTATTTTGTTCTAAATGCTCTCTTCAGTTTACTTTTTTTGAGCTGTGAAAGCATTCAAAATGAAGATATTCAAATTGTTAAGCAACAAAATCTCGATTCCATTTCAGGCGGTTCGGGAATCGGATATGCAAAAGGAAGCTATTGGGTGGTTGGTGATGATTCTCCCTTTCTTTTTCGACTGAATAATGAAGCAATTATTGTAAATAAATATAAGATATCCAATATCCCAAATTTTGGACAACTTTCATACGAAAAAGGAGTTAAACCCGATTTTGAAGCATTGGATATTTTCAATGACACCATTCTGATAATCGGTTCAGGAAGTACTGAATTTACAAGAGATACAGCAGTTCTATTTTCGACTAATTCTGAGCAGATCATCACCAAGAAATCACTGCATAATTTATACCACGATTTTTATCTTCATGGCGATTTTCCAATAGGGAAAAGCATCAATATTGAAGGCTTGGCTAATGACGGTGCTTATATTTATTTCTTTCATCGAGGCAATATTTGTGGAAATAATCGTGTGTATCGATTAGAGAAAAAGGAGTTTCTTGATTATCTTTCGAACCATAATTCCTCTCTTCCGGCTTTTACATCGTACGTTTACGACTTACCTCTAATAAACAAATCGCAAAGCGGATTTTCCGGAGCATATTATTCTAAATCGGAAGATGCTATTTTTATAACACTCTCCGTAGAAAGCACTCCTGATGTGTATCAAGATGGAGAAATACTTGGAAGTTTTATTGGAAAAATCAAGTTAAAAAATCATACTCCCGGGAAATTGACATTTTGGCCAATAATGAACCAATCAGAACTAGTCACTTCCAAGATGGAGTCGCTTTGTTTACTACCTAAAACAAACTCAGAAACTGAATTTTATACCTTGAGCGATAATGACAACGGAAAATCTGAACTGTATCAAATTAAACTTAAATAGATTTTAGTAGATTTGCTTAAATTTCCTAACTATGAAAAAGAACTCATTCCAAACAATCAAACGATTTTCGAAAATTATTTTTGGTCAATCCTTGGTCTTTATCTTTTTAATTTTAGCCTTATCTACCCACGCACAAATTAGTAGTGGAGGTACTCCGGCCTCTTTTGATCGTGAAATTCAAGGCAACGACCTCCCTGTTTATTCACCAAAAATTCCATTTTCTTTAACTAAAAATGAGCCTGTTGGAAAACTGTGTACGGCCTACGAATTTGGGAAAATATTACCACTGGAAGCAAAATTATCTGATCTTGATTTCGGACAAAGAACAAAGGATCAAGATGGAAATCTCATTTGGAAAGCAGAAATAAGTTCGCCAAATGCACTTGCCATTGGCTTGTATTTTTCTGATTTTCATTTACCTAGAGGTGCAAAGCTTTTTATCTACAACCCCGATAAAGAACAATTGATTGGCTCTTTTACGGATGCAAACAATCCGGAAAATGGTTTGTTCGCAACGGAACTTATTTTTGGCGATCGTTTAATTATCGAATATAACGAGCCAGCACATGTCGCAGGTATTGGTCGCTTTACCGTTTCTGAGGTTTTACATGCATATCGAGGAATAAGCGACTTAAAAAACGCTTATGGATTTAGAGGTTCTGGAGCTTGCGAAGTAAATGTAAAATGCCCGGAAGGAGCCGACTATGAGAAACAAACTAACTCTGTAGTACGCCTTTTAATCAAAGAAGGAAGCTCTTCCTATTGGTGTACAGGAAGTGTTATAAATAATGTAAGAAGAAATCGAACACCTTATATATTAACTGCCGACCATTGCGGGATCGATTCAAATACAACGGATTTAAGTCAGTGGATTTTTTATTTCAATTACCAATCAGCTACTTGTACAACTCCAACTGTGGAACCAATTCCAAGAACGATGACCGGCTGCTCTAAAATTGCAGCAAGTTCAAATGCAGGAATTCTAGGCTCCGACTTTTATTTGGTTCTTTTGAATCAAAACATACCGGTAGAATACAATGCCTATTTTATGGGTTGGGACAGATCTGGTAATGGAAGTACAAATGGTGTAACGATCCATCATCCGCAAGGCGATATTAAAAAAATATCTACCTACACTACTCCTTTATCTTCAGCAACTTACATGAGTGGCGGATTGATTGGTGCTGCTGGCGGATCGTGGGAAGTAACTTGGGCGGCAACAGTTAGCGGACATGGCGTTACAGAAGGAGGCTCTTCAGGATCGCCTATTTATTCACAAGATGGCTTTTTAATTGGAACTTTAACTGGAGGATGGGCTTCGTGCTCCGCCTTAACACAACCCGATTATTACGGAAAATTTAATTTTCATTGGGATAAAAATGGAACTACTACAAATACACAACTTAAACCTTGGCTAGATCCTGATAATACCGGAGCAATAACACTGTCTGGCAATCCAGTTGGAATCGAAACTCCAACAAGCATTCAAGATAATTTATTCACACTTTTTCCAAACCCTTCTGATGGTCAATTCTTCTTACGATTTACAGAAAATGCGGCAGGCGAAAATTTCGATATCAGTGTTAGCAATATGCTCGGACAAAATGTTTTTCAAGAAAATATTCAGGTTAATTACCAGTACAATTTAAATTTGCAACAACTCAGTAAAGGAGTTTATTTTATCGAAATCAAAGGCGATCACAAGCGACAAGTAACGAAATTCAGTATACAATAATAGCATTCGTTTGTAACAAAAAAGAAGCCGTTTCGAAATCTAAACGGCTTCTTTTTTTATTTGGGATTGCGTCCTTCCTTTTTTAATGCTTCGGTCAATATCCATTCGATCTGGCCATTCACACTTCTAAATTCATCTTCGGCCCATTTCTCCAAGGCGGCCATGGTTTTAGACTGAAGTCGCAATGCAAAAGCTTTTTTCTTTTCTATGGCTTTTTCGTTAGACATATTAATTTTCCTAAGCTTTTAATTTATCAATGGTTGAGTGTTCCTGTGTTTACGATTGGTGAAGCATCTTTATCGCTGCACAAAACAACCAACAAATTACTAACCATTGCGGCTTTCTTTTCTTCATCCATATCAATGATATCTTCCGATTTTAATTGATCCAAAGCCATTTTTACCATACTTACAGCTCCTTCAACAATCTTAAAACGAGCAGCAACAATCGCGGTAGCTTGTTGACGTTTTAACATAGCTTGTGCAATTTCTTGAGCATAAGCCAAATGTGAAATCCGAGCTTCCATCACCTCAATTCCTGCAATCTCTAAACGCTCAATTAAAGCTTCTTCTAATTTATGATTGACAATTTCTCCACCTGATCGTAAAGTAATATCCGCTCCGGCATCATCAAAATTATCATAAGGATAATCTCCTGCCAACTGCCGAATAGCTGCATCGGATTGAATTTCAACAAAATGCACAAAATCATCCACATCAAAAGCTGCTTTAAAAGTATTGTGTACTCTCCATACCAAAACAATCCCAATCATAATCGGATTTCCAACATGATCGTTTACTTTGATAGCTGACATATCGATATTTCGGGCACGTAAAGAAATTTTCTTTTTAGTGAAAAATGGATTTGCCCAAAAAAATCCGTTTCCACGAACAGTTCCTTTGTAAGAACCAAATAAAATCATCACCATCGACTCGTTTGGATTGACAATAAAAAAACCCAAGGCCAAGAAAATACCAAGAGCAATCAATATCACAAACATGGGATTGTGCGTGGCAACAACCAAAAGTATTGGAACTAAAATCAACGCTAAAACAACCATTACCATCCAATATCCATATGAAGGTATAAATGCTTTTTCTTCTTTCATGATTAAATATATTAAATTAATATGATATTATTTTGATATCACAATATTACAATAAATCTGAATCGATATCAAGTTTTTATTTTTTTTAACAGCTTTTTAATTTTTATGCGATTGAGCTAAGCCGCAATTTGATTTTATTTGCATATGAAATATCCACTTTATCTTTTAACTTATTTATTTCTATTTATAATTATGGGAGTTCAAAGTCAAAATAACCCTGCGTATAAGCGATTAACTGCAGAAGAAGAGCGCGTAATTGTTTACAAAGGGACTGAAAGGCCTTTTACAGGAACCTTTTACGAGCATTCTGAAGAAGGAAACTACACGTGCAAAAGATGTGGTGCTCCCTTGTACAAATCGGAAGATAAATTTGATGCACATTGCGGTTGGCCAAGTTTTGACGATGAAATTCCAGGCGCAATTCAGCGAAATTTGGATGCTGATGGAAGAAGGACAGAAATTGTTTGTGCCAATTGCGGGGCTCATTTAGGACATGTTTTTGAAGGAGAACATTTTACGGATAAAAATATTCGGCATTGCGTAAATTCAATTTCGCTCAATTTTGTTCCAATCACTTTACCATCTGAAAAAAAATTGCATACAGCTTATTTTGCCAGTGGATGTTTTTGGGGAACACAATATCATTTTCAAAAGAAACAAGGTGTAATTTCAACAGAAGTGGGCTATATGGGCGGGCATCGCGATAAGCCAAGCTATCAGCAAGTTTGTACGGGACAAACCGGTCACGCCGAAACGACCAAAGTTGTTTTTGACCCCAAATTAATCAGTTACGAAGACTTGGCGATTTTATTCTTTGAAACGCATGATCAAAGTGAATTAAACCGACAAGGGCCTGATATTGGAACCCAATATCGATCTGAAATATTTTATACAAATGAAGAGCAAAAAGAAACGGCAGAAAAATTGATTCAAATCTTAAAAAATAAAGGGTACAAAGTTGCTACTCAATTAAGCAAAGCCGATACATTTTGGAAAGCCGAAGACTACCACCAAAATTACTATGAGAACAAAGGTGGCTCGCCCTATTGTCACATCTATCAAAAAAAGTTTTAATCGAAAATAAACAACGATAAAAGCCTATCTTTGCAGAAACCAAAATGATTGGAATTTGAAAGATTTATACGTTGCTAAAACCTTTGCCGGATTAGAAGAAGTTTTAGCTCAAGAACTTCGCGATTTAAACCTCAGCGATATTACCATTTTAAACCGAGCCGTTTCTTTTACCGGTGATTTAAAAGATTTATACACAGCTAATTATTGGTGTCGAACCACTTTACGGATTTTAAAACCAATTGCGGAGTTTCCTGCTGCAGACGACAACGAGTTGTACAAAGGAATTCGATCCATCGATTGGTCGTTGTACATGGATTTGGATGGCACTTTTGCTGTGGATTCAACCTTAAGTAACTCCAAAATCAACCATTCGCAATACGCTGCACTAAAAACTAAAGATGCCATTGCAGATCAATTCGTTTTTAAATTCGGTAAAAGACCTGATGTAGATACAGATCGACCAACACTTAGAGTTAGTATTTTTATTCAAAACGATCTTTGTACAGTTTCGCTCGACAGCTCGAGTATTTCTTTGCATAAAAGAGGTTATCGAAAAACAGCCGGTATGGCTCCGTTAAACGAAGCACTTGCTGCTGGTATGATTTTACTCAGTGGCTGGGATAAGAAAAGTCCTTTTGTCGATCCAATGTGCGGTTCAGGAACGCTTCTTATCGAAGCAGCAATGATTGCTATGAATATTCCTCCGGCAAATTTCAGAGATTATTTTGGTTTCTTAACCTGGAAAGATTTTGATAAAGAAATTTGGGAAGAAGTAAAGCGGAGCAGTTTGGATTTACAAGTGGATTTTGAAAGCGACCTTATTGGAACCGATCTTTCTGCAGGGATGATTGCTGTTGCGGAAAAAAATATTCGAGCTGCTCATTTACAACACGATATCAAACTCTACCAAATGGACATGCATGATTTTAATCCACCCGAAGGTCCAGGCATGATGATTTGTAATCCACCATACGGAGAGCGCATTAAAACACGCGATATCGTTGATCTATATCGAGAAATGGGTGATACATTGAAGCAAAAATACGAAGGTTATTCTGCTTGGATTATTAGCTCCGATATCATTGCTTTGAAACAAATTGGACTTGCTGCTTCGCGTAAACTCGAACTTTACAATGGCGCTTTGGAATGCAGATACGAGCGTTTTGATATTTATGAAGGAAGCAAAAAAGCAAAAAACATCGAAATAAAAGATAAATACGGCGATAAGAAATCGACAGAACCTGCTTACCGTAAAAAAGAAGATTGGGACAAAGATGGTCACCAAACCAAGTTCAAAGGAAGAACAAAAACAGAATGGGAAATAGAAAATAAAGGCAAAAAATCCTTTAAAGAATCAGAAGAAACTTCAAAAGAAAAAAAATACGAACGTACAGATTCCAAGGCTCCTAGAAGAAGTTTTAAAGACGATAAAAAGTGGGTTCCTAGAGAAGATTTCAAGAAAACTGACGGCGATAAAAAGAAATGGACGCCTAGAGAAGATTTCAAGAAAACTGACGGCGATAAAAAG
>JAFGAK010000088.1 GCA_016933745.1 Bacteroidales bacterium | reverse complement strand
TTATTGAATTTTTTGGGTCAAGATGGAGAAGTTCATGCCTTTGTTATTTGGGGATTAGGGAGTTTTTCGAATGTTCAAAATAACCAACTTTTCGCATTCCTTTTATTGATCTTCCCTGCTTTGATATTTTCATTTCTGCTGATAAAACCAATGAATGCTTTGCTTTTAGGCGATTCTTACGCACAAAATTTAGGTGTGAATTTGAAACAAACAAGATTCCAACTCATTCTTTTATCGGGTTTTCTTACAGCAATTATTACCGCTTACACAGGTCCAATTGCTTTTATTGGATTGGCCACTCCACATATTGCTCGACTCCTTTTTAAATCGTCCGATCACAAAGTGTTACTTCCTGCTTCGCTTCTTTTGGGAATGTTGGTGGCGCTTTCTTGTAATTTAATTGCACGATTACCAAGTTTTCAAGATGTTCTGCCTATCAATGTTATTACTTCTTTATTTGGCGCTCCATTGGTCGTTTATTTAATTGTTAAACGAAAACAAGTCGGATTCTAATGAGTAAAATAAATAACCTGATACATACTAGGGATTTAGCAGTTGGATATCCCACTGGTTCTAATCCCAAAATAGTTCAAAATAATTTGAATGTGTCGTTGGAAGAAGGGGAAATGTGTTGCTTGATTGGTCCGAATGGTGTAGGTAAATCAACTTTGTTAAAAACCTTGATTGCACAATTAAAAGTGATCAAAGGCCATCTCATGGTTCTTGGAAAAGCAATTCAAGATTATAATCAAGCCGATTTAGCAAAGCTTGTTAGTGTAGTTTTAACAGAAGAAGTTCAGGTAGCAAATCTTCGGGTAGAAGAGTTGGTGGCGATGGGAAGATTTCCGTATACCAATTTTTGGGGGAAGTTGAACCAAGACGATCATCGGATCATTCAGGAAGCGATCGCTTTACTCGAAATTGAAGATTTAGCCAATCGATATTTTAATGAACTCAGCGATGGCGAGAAACAAAAAGTATTGATTGCTAAAGCGATAGCTCAAGAAACTCCTATCATTATTCTAGATGAACCAACCGTTTATCTTGATTTTCCTTCTAAAGTGTCTATCTTTTCCAAGTTGGTACAGATTTCGCATACGAAAAAGATAGGCGTCATTATTTCCACACATGATTTAGAAATTGCACTAAAAACGGCTGATCAGATTTGGTTGATGCGAGCCAATCAAACAATCAAAACCGGAATACCCGAAGATTTAGTGCTGGATGGAGCCATTGCTGCTTCGTTTTCGAATGAGGTTTTGACTTTTGATTTGAATACGGCGCATTTTTCATACACCTACCAAACAAAAAATTTAATAAATTGCATCGGAAATCAAGTGCAAGACGAATGGTTAAAAAGAGCTTTGGTACGAAAAGGAATTTCCGGCGATACGAAGAAAAAAATGGATTATTCAGCATACTTTCGGGCTGATAAAAATGGATTTATTCTTCATAAAAAGGAAGATTTAATTGGTGAGTTTAGCAATATTCAAACGCTTGTAGATGAACTTTTAAAAACACAAAAAACCAAAATATGAAAACGATTAAGCTTATAGTAGCAATAGGAATTTTATTCATTTTTCAAGGATGCACATCGATGGAAAAAGTTGATTTAGTAGTTATAAATGCAAAAGTATATACTGTCAATTCATCATTTGAAACGGCAGAATCTTTTGCCATAAAAGACGGGATATTTGTTGAAGTTGGGAGCAAAGAAGCAATTATTTCTAAGTACAAAGCAAAAAAAGTTTTGGATTTGAACAATCAATTTGTTTATCCGGGATTTATTGATGCTCATGCGCATTTTAAAGGTTACGGTAATGGCGTTCAAACAGAAGCAGCTCTTTACGAGACCACTTCAGAAGCGAGCATTTTGTCGATTTTAAAAGATTTTCAGGAACAAAGAAAGAATGATTGGATCTTGGGAAGAGGCTGGGATCAAAACGATTGGGAAGTCAAAGCATTTCCAACCAAAGCAGGCCTAGACCGATTATTTCCGGATACTCCCGTTTATTTAACACGAATCGATGGACATGCTGCTTGGGTTAATTCCATAGCACTAGAACTTGCCAATATCAGCTCAAATACAAAAATTGCCGGTGGAGAAATTGTTTTGGAAAATGGTGAACCTACTGGGGTTTTAATCGACAATGCGATGAGTTTAGTTCGGAATTTAATTCCAGAACCTTCGCTAGAAACTTCCATTAGAGCAATTCATGCTGCAGAGAAAAATTGTTTTGCAGTTGGATTAACAGGCGTTACGGATGCCGGACTAGATCTCTCTGAAATTCTTTTAATCGATAGTTTACAGAAATCGAATGAAATAAAAATGCGAGTAAATGCCATGATGAGTCCCACTCAAGAAAATTTTGAGCATTTTATACCCAATGGTCCCTATGTGACTGATCGATTAAGCGTTCGTTCCATAAAAATGTATGCCGATGGAGCTTTAGGATCAAGAGGCGCCTGTATGTTGCAGCCTTATTCTGACGATCCTAATAATTACGGTTTAATCGTGGAAGATTTAGCTTTTTACCATGCCATTTGCAAATTAGCTCTTGAAAATAATTTTCAAGTCGCTACACATGCCATTGGAGATTCTGCCAATCGTTTAATGCTAAATATTTATGGGGAATACTTAAAACAAGAAAATGATCTTCGTTGGAGAATCGAACACGCGCAAATTATTGCTCCTGAGGATTTTGACTTGTTTAAAAAAT
Source organism: Bacteroidales bacterium (assembly GCA_016933745.1). GTDB lineage: Bacteria > Bacteroidota > Bacteroidia > Bacteroidales > UBA12170 > UBA12170. The sequence goes on along the minus strand of JAFGAK010000088.1, from coordinate 2,550 downwards.
ACTCAGTTGTTCCTTCTGTGCAACCGACCCACGCAACTTCGGATATGTATTGGGCAGAAGATCGTGTTGGATCAGACCGAATTAAAGGTGCCTATGCTTATAAAGATTTACTTGATCAAAATGCTTGGATTCCTTTAGGGACAGATTTCCCAATTGAGAAAATAGATCCTTTATTAACCTTTTATGCCGGCGTTGTAAGGAAAGATTTAAATGCTTTTCCCGAAAATGGTTTTCAAAAAGAAAATGCCTTAAGTAGAGAAGAAACGCTGAAAGGAATGACCATTTGGGCAGCTCAAGTCGCTTTTGAAGAAAAGGAGAAAGGGAGTATTGAAGTTGGTAAATTTGCTGATTTTGTGGTGCTCAATACCGATATAATGACGTGCGACGAGAATAAAATTCCTTCCACTTCAATTCTTTATACGGTGGTTGGAGGAGAAATCGTATTCGAAAAATAAGAACTTAATCTTCTTTTGGTTCTACATGAATCTGAATGTCTGATTGTTGATATTCCTTTTGTATTGCAAATTCCAGTTGATCACAAATTTGATGAGATGCTTTAACGGTGATCAAAGGAGGGACTTTCAAAACAAAGTCTAATATATACATGGATCCATTCATCCGAACTCTTAAATCATTGATAGATGTTTCTTCGGGCAAATTTTTCTGTATCAAATCAAAAATGGCATCGAGTTCATTTTGCTCAACTCGTGCATCTAAAAGAGGATTGAATGCTTTTCGTATTAAAACAAAAGATTCTCTGATAATCAGAAAAGCAACAATCAGTGCAAAAATTGGGTCGAATAATTCTACGCCTGTAAGCCAAATAAGTCCCATTCCCAAGGCAATACCGATACTTGTATAAACATCTGTCTTAAGGTGCAATGCATCAGCTTCCAAAGCAATTGAATTTGTTTCTTTAGCCACTTTGTATAATCGACTGCTTACGATTGTATTCACCAGGGCTGAAAATAGCATAACCGCAATCCCGTAAGCATAATGCGATATTGCTTCGGGATGAATCAGTTTTAAAATAGCTTCGTAAATGATCCAAATAGCTGCAATAAGAATCAACACGCCTTCTAATACACCGGAGATATTTTCAAATTTTCCATGTCCGTAAGGATGCAGCCTATCGGGTTCTTTAGCAGATATTTTTACTGCAAAAAAGGCAATGATAGATGCCAGTAGATCCATCGAAGAGTGGATTGCTTCCGATAAAATACTCACCGAACCACTTATCAAACCAGCAATTAACTTTAATAAAATTAGCGAAGTGTTTGATAAAATCGATATTGCAGCAATTTTAGCTTTTTTATTCATAACGTTGCAAAGGTAAAATATATTTTATATCTTTGTTTTAATCATGTTGTTATATTGCATGTTACCTATAAAAATTCAGTATTAACTTTGTAAATATTTGGGAGATTATTTGCAGAATTATTTAACACTATGGAAAACGAAATTACGTACAGTGCGGAAAAATGGCAAAGGTTGACTTTTGAAGACTTAAAACCAGACGAAATCTATGAAATTTCCAATTACGGAAGACTTCGCCATTGGTCAACTAAAACACAAGAATTTAAAATGATGAAACTTTCTACCGTTAGAGGGTATCGTTATTTTATGTGGTTTAAATCAGATCAGGGTTGGAAATATAAAATCAAGAAAATCGTTCACCGTTTAGTAGCAGAAGCTTTTATTGAGCCAGGAAGACCGGAACAAAATTTTGTGCTTCATCTCGATCATGATAAAGGAAATAATTATTATACCAATCTTAGATGGGCTACACGTAACGAAATGATTGAGCATAATAGAACTAATCCACGCGTTTTGGAAGCGCAAAGAAAACGTAAAGGAAGGATTACCAACTCCAAACTTACTGTCGAGGATGTTCTTGAGCTTAAACGAATGGTGAAAAAAGGAGATCAAAAACTGTATAAAATTGCGGAACATTTTGGAATTACGCATACACAACTTAACAGAATACGGAACGGTCATAATTGGGCGCACGTTAACTTGCCTGAAGAAGAAAGCTAAGCTTTTTGCCTATTCGCTCGTCTTATTTAATTTAATCAGCATTCATTATTCTTGTTCTTCTCCCAAAGTGAGGAACAAGGGTAATGTTGTTTTTTATATCAATGAATCCAACGGGTTGAGTTCTTTAGACCCAGCATTTGCTAAAGACTTGGCAAATCTAAATGTGTGTAATCAAATTTTCAATGGTCTGGTTCAATTAGATTCAAATTTGAAAGTAATCCCTTCCATTGCAAAAAGTTGGACCATAACCGACCAAGGAAAGATCTATACATTTTCTCTAAGAAAAGATGTTCGTTTTCACGATCATCCAGTTTTTAAAGAAGGATTAGGAAGAAGGGTCGTCGCTTCTGATTTTCAATTTTCATTCAATCGGATCGTGGACAGTACAAGCGTCTCGCCTGGTTCTTGGGTATTCAACTATGTGAAAAAAGAAGGCGAAAATTATGCTTTTTATGCACCGAATGATTCGACATTTATTATTGAGTTGAAAGAAGCCTTTGCGCCTTTTTTAGG
>JAFGAK010000087.1 GCA_016933745.1 Bacteroidales bacterium | reverse complement strand
GGTACCGGACAATTACCCGATAAAGAAGGTCAGATGTATCATGTTGGCATCGATAATTTGTATTTGATTCCAACGGCTGAAGTTCCTGTGACCAATATTTACCGAAATGTTATATTAAGAGAAGACGAACTTCCGAAGAAAAACGTGGCTTTTTCTTCTTGTTTCCGCAGGGAAGCAGGATCTTACGGAAAAGATGTGCGCGGTTTAAACCGTTTACATCAATTCGAAAAAGTGGAGATTGTGCAAGTTCAGCATCCCGATAAATCCTACGAGACTTTAGAGGAAATGCGTGCACATGTGGCTTCGCTTTTGCAGAAACTGGAGTTGCCCTATCGTGTTTTACGTTTATGTGGTGGCGATGTGAGTTTTGCATCGGCATTAACCTATGATTTTGAAGTGTATTCTGCTGCCCAAAAACGTTGGTTAGAAGTCAGTTCCGTTTCGAATTTTGAAAATTTCCAATCAAACCGAATGAAACTTCGCTTTAAAGACGAAAATGGCAAAAATCAATTGGCGCATACTCTCAACGGAAGTGCCTTGGCATTACCTCGGATTATGGCTGCTTTGATCGAAAACAACCAAACGGAAGAGGGAATCCAAATTCCAAAAGCATTGCAAGCCTATACCAGATTTGAACTTATTTCCTAAAACATACTGATGGAGGATTATGTAAAACCCAAAAAGCACCTCGGACAGCATTTCTTAACGGATCAATCTGTTGCGCGTGCAATTGTGGAATCACTAAATCCATCCACTCAAAACATACTGGAAATTGGTGCGGGAACAGGTGTGCTAACGCGATATATTCTCGAAAAAAAAACGATTAATTTTAAAATCATCGAAATAGATAGGGAATCTGTAAGTTATCTTTTAAAGCATTTTGAAGGAATGGAAAACATTGTTCTTGAAGGCGATTTTTTAAACTATGATCTTCATTCCCTTTTTACTGAATCCTTCTCATTAATCGGAAATTTTCCTTACAATATTTCCAATCAAATCCTTTTTAAAGCTTACGATTATCGTCAGCAAATTAACGAAGTGGTTGGAATGTTTCAGAAAGAAGTAGCTGAGCGTATTGCCGCTAAACCCGGAAGTAAAACCTATGGCATTCTTTCAGTTTTACTTCAGGCATTTTATGATATTGACTACTTATTTACAGTAGATGAACCCGTTTTCAATCCACCGCCGAAAGTTAAATCCGGCGTGATACGTTTAGTTAGAAATTCTGTAGAAAAGCTCGATTGCGACGAAGTGCTTTTTAAAACTTTGGTGAAAACCGCTTTTAATCAACGAAGAAAAACGCTTGGTAATGCATTAAAAAGTATGGGCGCCAAAGAATGGCCAAGTGAGCATGCTGATTTATTGAGTAAAAGAGCAGAGCAATTAAGTGTTTCGGAATTTGTGTTGCTTACCAAAGTTGCTGAAAAAACTATTCCGCTCGATTAAGTAAAAAAACGTATTCTTTAATTTTGTCATTCGGCACAAGAACAGTTAAACTATAATGTTTAATGAGCCATTGACCTTTGGTGTTTTTTTCCATCACTCCGGTTCCTCGACATAAACCCATCCACGTGTCTAAAGTTTCGTCGAACCAAGCATAATGTCCATAATCGCCCAAAAATACGTTCCGACTTTTCTTTTTAAAATTCCAGGCATTTCCGCG
>JAFGAK010000086.1 GCA_016933745.1 Bacteroidales bacterium | reverse complement strand
CGCAAACGATAGCGTGAATATTTATGTGTAAATAAGCCACATGCGATAGATAATTTGTAATTTCGCAACTTCAAAAAAATTCGGTGTAACCAGATTGAGTTTTTTAACCAAAAAATTTAAAATAAACGATTCTAAGAATCAAAATTGAAAAATATGAAAAGAGTTTTAGTTTTAACCGGAGGTGGAGATTGCCCAGGCCTAAATGCTGTAATTCGTGCAATTGTTAAACGCGCTTCGCAAGAAAAAGACTGGGAAGTAGTTGGTAGTATCCAAGCATTCAATGGAGTACTTTGGGAACCTGCAGAAATTAAAATCCTAGATAGCAAAGCCGTATCCGGAATTCACTATCAAGGTGGTACGATTATCGAAACAACAAATAAAGGTGGACCATTTGCATGGCCAATCAAAAATAAAGACGGCAGTTGGACTTCCGTAGATCGTTCAGATGAATTGATGCGTAAATTACAATTTATGGGCATCGATGCGGTCATCAATATTGGCGGAGATGGTTCTCAGAAAATATCTCAAAAGTTATTCGAAAAAGGAATGAATATCATTGGTGTTCCAAAAACCATCGACAACGATTTATCGGCTACTGATTCAACCTTTGGTTATCAAACGGCGGTTGAAATAGCAACAGATGCAGTTGATAAATTAGTAACTACTGCTGCATCTCATAACCGAGTGTTTGCAATGGAAGTAATGGGCAGATATGCCGGCTGGATTGCGTTAAATGCCGCTGTTGCCGGTGGTGCCGATGTTTGTTTGATCCCTGAAATTCCTTACGATATTGAAAAAGTTCTTGCTAAAGTTCAAAGTCGTTTTGTGAAAGATCGTGGATTTGCTGTAATGGTGGTTTCTGAAGGTGCTCGTCCTAAAGATGGTAAAATGGCCTTTACTCAAAGCAGCGAAGTTGGTTACGAGAATTTGAAACTTGGCGGAATTTCAATGCAAGTACTAAGAGAATTAAAAGAAGCCGGTTGTCATGCAGATATGAGAAACGTAATGCTTGGTCATCTTCAGCGTGGAGGTATTCCAATTGCATACGACCGTGTTCTTGCTGCTCAATTTGGTGTGAAAGCTTTTGAAATGGTTTTACGCGAAGAATTTGGACGCATGGTTTCTTACCAGCATCCCGAAATAACCTCTGTTTCTTTAAAAGAAGCAATCGGAAAACCGAATTTAGTTACGTTAGATAATGCCATGGTAAAAACGTGCCAAGGTTTAGGTATTTCTTTGGGAATATAGTTATAAAAAATTGTTTTAATGAAGGGCTTTCAAATCGGGAGCCCTTTTTTTGTGCCTTCGATTTTTATTTATTGAAAAAAACGTAAATTTGCAATACAGAAATAGTCTATGCAAACAATACTTGTTTACCGACTTGTTTATTCTCATTTGTATCTTAATATCAAAAAAAGAGATACCTATCCTTTGTAGCTTTTCGCTGAGTAATCAAATTTTCTTTTCAATATTTTCATTAAAAATCAATTTATTATGCAATTACCATTTGCAGAATCTTTTAAGATAAAAATGGTTGAAACCATTCAAAAAAGCACATGCCAAGAGAGAGAACAATGGATTAAGGAGGCTAAATACAACCTGTTCAACTTAAAAAGCGAGCAAGTATTTGTTGATTTGCTTACAGATTCAGGAACTGGAGCCATGAGCGATAAACAGTGGTCGGAGTTGATGTTAGGCGATGAAAGTTATGCCGGAGCAAGTTCCTATTATAAAATGAAAAAAGCAATCAATGATATCCTAGGATTTCCTTACTTTTTACCAACCCACCAAGGAAGAGCTGCTGAAAATGTGCTCTTTTCGGTTTTAGTTAAAGAAGGAATGATTGTTCCTGGAAATTCACATTTCGATACAACCAAAGGTCATATCGAATTTCGGAAAGCAAAAGCCATTGATTGTACCATTGATGCCGCTTTCGATACGAATCAAAGGCATGACTTTAAAGGAAATGTAGATCTTGAGAAATTGGAAAAAGTGTTGACTTCCTATCCTTTGGAAAAAATTCCAATGATCATCATGACCATTACCAATAATTCTGCTGGCGGTCAGCCTGTATCAATGCAAAATCTTCGTGAAGTTCATGAATTGTCAAGAAAATATGGAGTTCGCGTGGTATTTGATTCGGCTCGCTTTGCTGAAAATGCCTATTTTATTAAGCAAAGAGAAGCAGGTTACGCAGATAAAAGTATCAAGGCAATTGTTAAAGAAATGTTCAGTTATGCCGATGCAATGACTATGAGTTCGAAGAAAGATGCCATTGTAAATATGGGCGGATTTATTGGTTTTAAGGACGAAGATTTATTTAAGCAAGCCAGCGTTTTCGGTATCATTTTCGAAGGTTTTGTAACCTACGGTGGAATGTCGGGGCGTGATATGAACGCTTTGGCTCAAGGATTAGACGAAGGAACTGAATTTGATACCTTGGATTCTCGAATTCAGCAAACTGCGTATTTGGGAAATCAGTTAAAGAAATTCGGTGTCCCGATGCAAGAGCCTTTCGGCGGACATGCCATTTTCGTAGACGTAAAGCGCTTTCTACCGCATATTCCAAAAGAAGAATTTCCGGCACAAACACTTGCTATTGAGTTGTATCTCGAAGCCGGAGTCCGAGCGGTTGAGATTGGAGCAATTCTAGCCGATCGCGATCCTGTAACTAGAGAAAATCGTTATCCAGATTTGGAATTGATTCGATTGGCAATTCCACGCCGAACCTATACGAATAATCACATGGAGTATGTGGCTGTTGCACTTGGAAATGTTTTCGAACGCAGGAATGAAATCAAACGTGGTGTTAAAATTTTAAAGGAAGCGCCTATTATGCGTCATTTTACGGTGGAGTTGGAGCGACTGTAATTTTATTCATGACGTTTTGATTCCATGCTTATCTTTTAATAAAAACCCCGAAGAACCGCAATTCTTCGGGGAAATTGGTCATTAAAAGTTTGAGAAATTATAACCGAATCTCGCGGCTATTTTAAAAAGTTACCAAAATATTAAAATAGATCTTTAAGTTACATCAAATCACGCTCAACATCTTTATCACCGCGACCACTTAAGTTGATGATGCTAATTTGCTCGGGCTTGTTTTTTAAGATTTTCATTGCCAAAGCAATCGCGTGTGAGGATTCGATTGCAGGAATAATACCTTCTAAATGAGAAAGTAGTTTAAATCCTTCAATGGCTTCGTCATCAGTAATTAGGTGATATTCAGCTCTTTTGGTGTCTTTTAATAAAGCATGTTGCGGACTTACACCAGGATAATCTAAACCAGCAGCAATGGAACGAGTAGGATATACATTACCCTCATCGTCCGTTAAAGCGTAGGAATTTGTTCCTTGAAAAACGCCTGGTTTACCTAAGTTAAGAGTTGCAGCAGTTTCACCTAATATCGGACCTAATCCTCCACCTTCAGCAGCATGAATAGCCACCTCGTGATCTTTTAAGAAGTTATCAAAAAGGCCAATGGCATTGGATCCTCCACCAATACAAGCTAACAAATTATCAGGTAAACGACCTTCACGCTCGATAAACTGTTTCTTTGCTTCTTTACCGATAATGCTTTGGAAATAACCTACCATAGTTGGATAAGGATGAGGCCCAACTTGTGAACCTAATAAATAATAAACATCAGGATGTTCAATATAATATCCCAAGGCTGCGTCAACAGCATCTTTAAGGGTTCCTCTACCTGCATGAGTGACTACTAATTCGGCTCCTAAAAGTTTAATCCGACTCACGTTCATTTTTTGGCGCTCCACATCTTCTGCACCCATAAATACTTTACATTTCATCCCGAAAAGTGCTGCAGCAGTAGCGGTAGCAACGCCGTGTTGCCCGGCTCCGGTTTCAGCCACAATTTCAGTTGCACCCATTCTTTTAGCAAGAAGAATTTGTCCGATGGTGTTGTTGATTTTATGCGAGCCTGTATGGTTTAAGTCTTCGCGTTTTAAATAAATTTTAGAGCCAATATGTTTTGACAAACGATGTGCATAATAGAGTGGGGAAGGACGACCAACAAAGTGTTTAAGATAATACGCAAACTCTTCTTGAAAACTACTGTCGTTGCGGTTTTTTTCAAAAACCTCATAAAGATTTAAAAGTTTACCTTCTAAAACTGGTGGAACAAACATCCCTCCATATTGCCCAAATTGACCATTTACTGCATCGTAATTTATTTCTGTTGTATTATTAATTGCTTGATTTTTCATTGTTTTATTTTTTTTGAATTTTTAAAAATTTCAGTAGTTAATTTTGATTTATGAGAATGAAAAATTAGCAGCGCCATCGGAATATCATTTTTTCTGTTTGTTCTTGTGTCTTCATGTTTGTTTTATTAAAAATTTTAGCAAAAAAAAACCGCAGGTGAAACACCTGCGGTCGTATATTTTTATCTATAGCAACGTGGTTATCTCTCCCTATCGGAATCAATACTACGCCACCACCAATTTGTTAAATTCATCATTGTTTTCATGCCGACAAATTAATGACCTATTTTTTGATTATACAAGAAAAAAATATAAAAAATGAATAAATATTTTTCAAGTATTTGATATAGATGTGTTTGTGTTGGAAATATTTTTTGATGTAGAAGATTATTACGTAGCTTTATTTTCATTTTCCCATCTTGTTTTTGCCCATTCTTTTTGCTCTTTTTCACTTAGGAAAGTCCAGGCGACAATTCTACTACTTTTATTTCCTTGTCCCATGGGAATGGTTTTTACTTCTACTGCTTCTGCTTTTTTTAAGGCTTGATACGCATTTTTCAAACTCGATTGCTTAGAAACAAGAGTTGAAAACCACAAACATGTTTGTGCATAATATTTGCTTTCGCGAATCATGTTTTTGATGAACTTTTCCTCCCCTCCATCGCACCAAAGTTCATTGCTTCTACCTCCAAAATTCAAGGTTTTTTCTGTGACTTTTTGGTGAGTAAGATTACTAAGTTTCCTTAAACTTACTGCTTCCGCTTCCTTCTGCGAAGCATGAAAAGGCGGATTGCACATACTAATATCAAAGCGTTCTTCCAAATTAATCACACCAAAAAACACATCATCACTTTTAGCTTGCAGTCGGAGTTCAACCTTTTGATTTAAGTTCGGATTTGCTTCAATAATATGCTTAGCTGAGTTTAAAGCTGCAGGGTCTATTTCGGTACCAACAAAATTCCAGTCGTATTCTTTTGTTCCGATAATGGGATAAATACAATTAGCGCCAACTCCAATATCCAAACACTTAACCGAATCGCCTTGCGGAATTTTTCCGAAAGTTTTACTGCTCAATACATCAGCTATATGATGAATATAATCCGCTCGCCCAGGAATTGGAGGAACTAGATAATGTTCTGGAATATCCCAATAATCAATGGAATAATAGTGTTTCAAAAGAGCAATATTAAGCGCTTTTACGGCTTTTGGATCAAAGAAATCGACCGATTCATCGCCGTAAGCATTGGTTGTTACAAAAGGAGACAATTCGGGATAACTTTCAATCAATTGTTTGAAATCGTAGCGCTCTCTGTGCTTACTCCTTCGGTGTAATCGTGTTTTTATTTTGGGATGCGATTTTTTATTCTGCATAAAAATTTAAATAATGGATGCTTGTTATAACCTTGTCAAAATCGATTCATCGTTACAAAAGGAATCAATTATCTGTATGGTGCAAAAATACAGTTTAGCTCTTGATAATCCGTCGTATTCATTTTAAATTAATTAATGAACACCATTTTGCTGTCCCCTTCAAGTAATTTTTATTCCGATTCGTCTTCATTTAAATTCAGATTATACCAATCTATTTTTCTGGAGAAATACATGACCAAACCAAGAATAATAAATAAACCAATACTTCCGATAAGTAATGCAAAATCCTGAAGTTGAATAATTACAAAAATAAATGAATAAAGTATAGTGAGTATACCTGCAATCAAAAACGTCAAATTTGTCGATTTTAAAATAGCTTTTACGTATCCTGAAATAAGTAGTAAAGTGGCTAGTGCCGAGAGAATATAAGCCATATTGAATTTTAAGTGTTCCGAAATAGAAAGGAGTAAAGAGAAAAAGATAATCAATGCAAATCCAACCAAAATGTATTGAATAGGATGAATGAATTTCTTGTTTAATATTTCAACAAAAAAGAAAACCATAAATGTGAGCGCAATAAAAAGGATGGCATATTTAATAGTTCGTGTTGATTTTTGATAATTATCTACAGGAAGCAATAAATCTACTCCAAATGCAGATTCATCGATGGAGTATTTACTGCCGATCCAAGTTTGAGGGTAATTTCGGTTTAGATGAAGAATATTCCAATGCGACTGAAATCCTTTTTCGTCAACCGTATGATTATCAGGTAAAAAAGCGCCACTAAAGCTTGGGTTGTTCCAATTCGATTCCAAAGTAACATCTGTAATTTTTCCAACCGGAGTAAAATAGAGCAATTGACTTCCTTTGAGTTCCAGATTGAAAGAAAATTGATAGGTAGTTTGGTCGTTAGCAGCTATATTTACAAGTGCATTGATACCGCTTTGGAGAATGTCGTTATTTACAGTTCCGGGATTGAACAATGATATTTGCTTATTCCAGTTCAGATTGATTTGTTTTTCAATACCGCGGAGATCGTTTATCCCAATCGAAAGATAAGCTTTGTCTAATTGCATATCTTTCAGTGGAATATCCATATTTTTAAAGTCGATACTGGCAAAGTTGCCAGAAAACTGAACATTAGAATTGTAAACCACGATTTCATAAATACCTCGGTTTCTTTTCTCTGGAGTTAGCGAACCGTTAATTTGTAAATTTTCGGGTAAAAAATGCATGTATTCTTTGATGCCTATCACTTTTTCAGCAGAATCTTTTTTCTGAAATTGCTTTACATATCTTGTATAAGGAATGGTCAAAACTGGACCAATCAAACTTTGAGCAGAGCTCCATTTGGAGCTTACTTCAACAACAGCTTCAAATTGTGTATTTTCTCGCTCACGAATCAAGTTCTCAATCATCGCGCTTGGAATTAATAACAGCAAGGCAACCAAAATGATTAAGCCTGTTTTAAAAAATAAATTATACTTCAAGTTTTTCATAGAACATGTTTTTTGCTTGTGCATTTATACTCTGATCTCTTCTCAAAGATATTCAATCTTAGAAAGCTAAAATCTTAATTTGTGTTAATCAGCAATTGAAGTATATTTGCGCTTTTTTTATTCAGAATAAATCTAAATAATAATGCAGCTACATAATAAAATAAATCGTGAAGTGTTGAAAAACAGGCTAATGCAAGAATCATTCAAACGCACTACAATTTCTTTTTATCGTTATTTTTACCTAGATAATCCAATTCAATTTCGCGATGAATTGTATCAAAAATGGTTTTCTTTAAATTGTTTTGGGCGTATTTATGTAGCTAAAGAAGGAATAAATGCACAAATGAGTGTGCCGGAATCGAATATGGAACTCTTTTTAGCAAGTTTGGAAGAATACGAGATTTTAAATCAGATTCCGATCAAATACGCGGTGGAAGATGACGGAAAATCGTTTTACAAATTGGTAATCAAAGTTCGTCCAAAATTAGTTGCCGATGGTTTGGACGATGGAGCTTTTGATGTGACGAATGTTGGGAATCATTTATCTGGATCAGATTTTCATCATCTTCTTAGTCAGCCGGAAACCGTGGTTGTAGATATGCGGAATCTGTACGAAAGTGAAATTGGCCATTTTGAGGGTGCTATTATTCCGGAAGCGGATACGTTTCGCGAAGAAATGGATTTAGTTGTAGATTTATTAAAAGATAAAAAGGATAAAAAAGTTTTGCTTTATTGCACGGGTGGAATTCGATGTGAGAAAGCAAGTGCTTATCTTAAACATCATGGATTTGAGGATGTTAATCAATTGTTAGGTGGAGTTATCGAATATGCTCGCCATATTCAAACGAAGCAGTTGGAACCGAAATTTATTGGTAAAAATTTTGTTTTTGATGCTAGAATGGGAGAGCGTATTAGTTCTCAAGTAGTTGGAAAATGCCATCAATGTGGAACCGCTTTTGATACTCATTCCAACTGTGCCAACCAAAGCTGTCATTTACTTTTCTTGCAATGTCCGAGTTGTGCTGAAAAATATGAAGGATGTTGTTCGGATGAATGTAAAGATGAGCTGCAAGAGCGTAATTTAATGGGATCTAAATTTACTTTAGATCGAAAAGACTCAAAGAAAAAGTACCGAAAAAGCTTGACTCTCAAATTGAAAGATCTTGATAATGAATAGAAAAAATTTCTTGTTGAATCGGAATAAGTAAATTTTTAAATAATCCACTACATTTAAGTTGATTGAAAATTTAAGAAAAGGAAGAAGTTGAGGTAGATCTAATAAATAGAATATCAATTAGATAGATGTATAATTTAAAAAAGGTGAACAGTAAAATTGGAATCGATTTCCGTTTATCCCAAAGCAACATCTAGAACCATCATGGTTGCAAAGCCAATCATAGCTCCAATAGTCGATAAATCGGTTTCATTTCCAAGTTGCGATTCAGGAATCAATTCTTCAACCACAACAAAGATCATGGCTCCAGCTGCAAAAGATAGAGCATACGGGAGAAGTGGTGTCATGGTTAAGACTAAATAGGCTCCCAATACTCCGGCCATCGGTTCAACAATTCCGGATAATTGGCCATAATTAAACGCTTTTAATCTGGATAAGCCTTCTCGTCTCAAGGGAATCGATACCGCAGCGCCTTCAGGGAAATTTTGTATTCCAATTCCTATTGCAAGAACAATGGCACCTGCCAAGGCTCCAACATCAGGATTATTGGCTAAAGCACCAAACGCAACTCCAACGGCGAGTCCTTCAGGTACATTATGCAGCGTAATGGCTAAAACCAATAGCACACTTCGTTGCCAATGTGTTTTGATTCCTTCTGCTTTATCTGTAGAAAGTCCCATGTGCAAGTGTGGTAAAAGTTTATCAACGAGTAATAGAAAAGCTCCTCCGGCCAAAAATCCTACAACAGCAGGAATCCATCCGCTAGTCCCGCTTTCTTCGCTCATTTCAATGGCAGGAGCTAGAAGCGACCAAAAGCTAGCAGCAATCATTACACCAGCTGCAAAACCCAGCATCGAATTAAGAACTTTTTTATTGATCGTTTTAAAGAAAAATACCATCGAAGCACCAAGAGCGGTCATGATCCATGTAAATAAAGTAGCTGCCAGCGCTAAAAGTATCGGATTATATTCGAGTAAATAATCAAAGTTCATTTTTGTGATGTTTGTTAATTTGGGAGCAATTTATGAATTTAGAGCTTTATTTTGTAAAAATTAGAAAGAAAAGTTCCATAGCAAAGGAACCTTGAGTTAAAAGAATGGGTTCCTTTGCTTCAGAATATCATAAGATTAATTTTTAGTTAGCTCAAACGGAATTTTTAAACTCAAAGCGATATTTCTTCCCGGATTATAAAAGTTTACTTCTTTCAAAGTGGATAAATGATCGATGTATTTTTCGTCGAATAAATTATTTGCACTAAGAATCAGGTAGATAAATTGATTGTTTAATTTTATTTTTCCTCCTATGCTTACATCTAAAAGTGAATAAGATGCTGTAGGTGTCTCATCTGGTGCCGCATTATCTTGTTTGAAAGCTGTACAAGTATTCATAGAAATGTAGGCGTCGTTGAAAATTAAAAAGCGCTCTTTTTCGGCTCTTAATTCAAAGCGCAATTTATGAGCTGGAATAAAAGGTAAATAATCGCCATCTTGTTGTTTTCCAATAACCGTTGAAAAAGTACTTATCAAATGCAACCATTTTAAAGGGATGGGATGAAAATGCAGCCCAGTTTCTCCTCCGTAAAGGAACGAGTTGGTTTGTTTGTATTGATAAATTGGGATTCCTGAAATTGTGCTTTCTCCGGTAGGAGCAATAAAAATATAATCATTCAAAACATGGTAGAAACCTGCCAAATCAAACGTAAAATTGCTTTGATGAAAATGCATGCTTAAGTCGGCTTCGTAGGAATTTTCAGGCGTAAGATTCTGATCGCCTAATTCGTAGCGTAATTCGTGCTGTCCGTTCGATGTCAATTCCGCAAGGTTTGGTGTTCGATATCCGGCAGCGTAATTGAATCTAAATAAAAGCTTCTGGCTAGCTTGATAGGTTGCGCCCATGGATCCACTAAAACTTCCGTACTCTTTATCAAGAGCTGCGCGATAATTATTTTCAGAAGCTATTCCAACCGACTGCGTATGAATAGATTTAGCATCATATCGGATTCCTGTTTGAAGTTTTAACTTTTCAAAAAAGGTAAGTTGCATGAGCGCAAATGCCGAATAATTATTGGAAGAAGCGTTTGGAAGAAGTATCGTTTCTCGATCATTAATATTTGTATTCACTTGATTAAATCCTTGGAATCCAAGAATATATTCTGAGTTTTCATTTGAAGGTAAATGAAGTTTGGCTTCGTAAGTTACCGTTTCTAGTCTCATTTGAAGCTCAAAAACATCGAAATCGCCAATATGAGTTAGCTCCGTATTTTGGTAGGCTGCATTCAAATCGAGTCTAGTATTTCCCAAATATATCTTGTTTTGTGAGGATAGTAAATGCGTGTTGAATTGCTGAAACCAAATTTCGTTTTTTCTACCTCTGGAAGAGATCTCTTCAATTGCTTCATCTTCAACCAAACCGAGTTTTTGTGTGTTATAATCATAAAACACTTTGAAAGTGCCTAGTTTGCCTGTAAATCCGGCATTCGCTTTTAAAGAATTTTCGTTGAACCTAGAATTTGGAACAAATTCTCCGCCTCCCTGAAGAAAATCGGCATTGCTTTTCTGTCCAAAGCGTATCGCTCCAAAAACCTTTTTGGATGCTCCTTTAATCCCTAAATTATTCGTAATTCCTTGCGTGTTGGAAAAAAGTTGCAAATTATAATCGCCCAAAATACTTCCTACGGGAGCTGGTTTTTCTTTGATGAAATTAATTACTCCACCAATGGCATCCGAGCCATAGAGTAGTGATGCAGGACCTTTAATAATTTCTACGTTTTCAATACCAAATTCGTCAATTCCTAAAGGATGATGACTTGAATATTGATAATTTTCAAAACGAACTCCATTGTTCAAAACCAAAATATCGTTCATCGAAAGTCCCCGAATGACAGGTTTTGCAACGCCGCTCCCTTTAGAAATCATATCCACTCCAGGCACTTTAGAGAGCATTTCCGTAAAATTAGGTGTGCTTTTGATCGAAGTTGGTTTGAGCTGCAAAACGTCAATTTTTACAGCGTTTTCGTGTTGAGAATTTACGTATCCGCCAGAAATAACCACTTCTTGTGATTCAACGATTGTAGTGCTTAAAACAGCGTTTATAGTGGTTTGTTTTGCTTCAATATCAATGGTTTTAATGACCATATTATAACCGACAAATGAAAATTCAATTTTGTGTTTTCCAAGTGGGAGGTTATTTATCAAATACTCACCCGACGAATTGGTGGTTGTTCCCTTATTTAATTCAGGGAAAAATACATTTACTCCAGTTAATGTTTGATTGCTGGTGTCTGTTACTTTGCCTTGTATGCTATTCTGAGCCTGAGCTTGCAGAAATAACATAGATGCAAAGAAAATATAGATGATTTTCTTCATTCTTATAATTTAAAATTTGACAAAAAATAGTTTGCATCCTTTTTAGATGCAGGCAGTTAGGTTGTCTGAGCAGGAGGCGCTCTTAATAAGAAATAATAATCGGGTTGCTCTAAAAAATAGGCTGTTCGTATTTTAAAATTCAAGATCTCTGCATACGTCTCTTTTTCAACTGTCGCATTCTTTGTCAGTAGGTTGAAAATAGAAAGTTGGAATCCAGGGATCGGACATTTTTTATGGTGATTCTGATAAAGGCTTATTTCATGTGCAGCTAAATCAACTTTGTCGTGATGATGAAATAAACCGTCAAAAAGCTGTGTTACCAAGGGCGTTAATAAAATTATTATCAACGACAGAGATATGATATGTATCAGCTTTTTTATCATTCGATTACCTGTAACTTGCTTCAAGTGAGTGCTTTTAGAGCTTAGAATGTTGGATCTTCGTTTTAAAATCAATCCTTGAAAAATTTTTTTGAATAAATCTTGGCGAATTTAGAAGTATTTGTGCGAATTGATCGGTTTTTAACTCGATGATTATGTTAAATTTTCCACAATTTGAATCTCCTTACTTGATGATTTTAAACAATCAATTAGGCTTCTAATTCGCGCAAATGTTCCATCTTTTTACGTGCAAGAAATTCGCTAATTCCTTCCAAATGTTCTTTTACTTGCTTATTTCCAAATTCGTAGATTTTGCTTACCATTCCGCTTAGAAAATCGCGGTCGTGAGAAACTAAAATGAGGGTGCCGTCGTAATCCAAAAGTGCTTGCTTCAGAATGTCTTTTGTCCTCATATCCAAATGATTGGTTGGCTCATCGAGGATTAATAAGTTAACGGGTTCGAGTAAAAGTTTAATCATGGCCAATCGTGTCTTTTCGCCACCTGAAAGAATCTTTACTTTCTTTTCCCATTCTTCGCCACCAAACATAAAGGCGCCTAAAATATCTTTTATTTTGGTTCGAATATCGCCTTTGGCAACATCATCGATGGTTTGGAAAACACTTAGGTTTTCGTTCAGTTTAGAAGCTTCATTTTGAGCAAAATAGCCTATTTGCGTATTGTGTCCTAAGGTAAGTTTTCCACCATACTCAATTTCGCCCATAATGGCTTGAATAAGTGTTGATTTTCCTTCGCCATTTTTCCCAACAAAAGCAACTTTTTCGCCACGTGTTATACTGAAAGAAGCTCCTGCAAAAACGAGGTGATCGTCGTATTTTTTGAAGACATTTTCTGCGGTTACCGGATAATTTCCGGAACGAGGTGATGGCGGAAATCTTAATTTTAAATGCGAAGTATCCACTTCATCCACTTCAAGAATCGTTAATTTCTCCAGCATTTTAACGCGCGACTGCACGGATAATGTTTTGGAATAAGTGCCTCTAAATCGATCGATAAAAGCTTGATTATCTGCAATGAATTTTTGTTGTTCATCATACGCTTTTTGTTGTTGCACTCTGCGTTCTTTTCTTAGCTCGAGGTATTTGGAGTAATTTACTTTATAGTCGTAAATTTTCCCCATTGTCACTTCGATCGTGCGCGTGGTTATATTATCGATAAAAGCTCGATCGTGCGAAATAACCATCACCGCTTTGGCGCTGTTAATCAAGAACTCTTCGAGCCATTGAACAGATTCTATGTCGAGGTGATTGGTGGGCTCATCCAACAAAATTAAATCTGGATTTTGAAGCAAGATTTTAGCCAACTCAATACGCATTCGCCATCCACCGCTAAATACGCTAGTCAATCGTTTAAAATCGGAACAAACAAAACCCAGTCCAAGTAATATTTTCTCTACTTCCGCATCGAAATTTATTTCCCCTTGACTGTACAACTTTTCGCTTAAATCTGATACTTTTTCGATGATTGAATAATATTCTTCCGATTCATAATCGGTGCGAATGGTAAGTTGCTCATTCAGATCATCTAGTTCGGCTTGTAATCCCAGTGCTTGAGAAAATGCTTGAGACGCTTCTTCAAAAACGCTCAGTTTGCTCTCCGACATGAGATGTTGTGGAAGGTAAGCAATAATAGCTTCTTTGGGAGCAGACACTTTTCCACTGCTAGGTGTTTTTATTCCGGCTAAGATTTTGAGTAAAGTCGATTTTCCTGCACCGTTTTTTCCCATCAAAGCAATACGATCTTTCTCATTTATCACAAAAGAAATATCTTTAAATAGGGTAGTGCTTCCAAATTCTACCGCCAAGCCATCTACAGAAATCATTGATTGGTTTTTTTATAAGGCGGCAAAGATAGTTAAATGCAATTTGCATTTGACGAAAATTTTATGGATTTTAGAAATGTTCTAAAAGAGAAAAAGGCTGATTTATAAGCGAGATAAATCAGCCTTTTTTCTTATTTAAATTCTACTGGCAGAACAAAGTTTACAGGAACGGATTTTCCTCTTTGATAAGCTGGATTCCATGTTTTCATGTTCAGAACAATAGTTGCGGCGCCTTTTCCTGCTAAGTCATTTTCTTGTTCTAAAATGCGCACATCTGTCGCTTTTCCTGTTTTATCAATTACAAAACTAACTTTTGCTTTTCCTTTAATGTTTTTTGATTGAGCAAGTTTCTGTTGCATTTGATTGATGTATTCTCCTAGTGCTTGATAGCCCCCAGGATAACTCGGCATTTCTTCCACCACAACAAAAATTTCTTTTTTTGGTGCAGGAGGATCCGTGTTTTTGGTTTTGGCAGGAGGAGGTGGAGGAGGTGGTTCAGAAATTAGTAGCATTTCCGGAGTAATTAAAATGGCAGTTTCCTTCATCTCAATTTCTAAAATTGTTTTCCCGCTAGATCTTTTTAATAATTCCGCTACAGAATAATTCAAAGTTTGTTTACCAACATAGGAAAATATTAAATTGGATTCCTCAGCCAATTCAATTTTAAAAGTACCGTCTAAATCCGATACGGTTCCTTTGCTGCTGCCTTTTACAATTATAGACACACCAGGCAATGCAACGCCTTTATCATCGATCATTTTTCCTGAAATTAGTTTTTGTTGCGTAGGATTTGCAATGTCGATCGTGCTAATTGCGTTTTTCTCTGTTGAAATTTGATAAATCGGTTCGGCAAAAGCCAGAAGAAGAAACCCGATCGCTGGCATGATTAAAACCAGTTTCAAGGCTTTGATTTTGGATGTTTTTTGTTTAGTCATCATTTTAAATCTGTTGTTGTTAATCGAATAATTTAGATTATTAGTAAACCCAATAATTTGCATTCCCATAATTTGGTTCACCAATAATGCTTGATACTTGCCTAAATGCGTGCCTTTAGAAATAACACTACGGTCGGCTAAAAACTCATGATTGAGCTTGATAGAGTGTTCAAAGAACCAGATAAGTGGGTTGAACCAGAAGATGACTGTTAACAGTTCTATTAGAATCAAATCGACCCAATGCTTTTCACGAATGTGCACTTTTTCGTGAGCCAGAATTTCCGGCAAGTCGGTTTGAAGGTGAAATTTCGGATTGATAAAAACGAAGTTGAAAAAGGAAAATGGAAGACCATACTTCTCGTTTTCAACTATTTGAAGTCCTTGAATGGTTTTGGCTTTATTCTTTAGAATTAGGAATAGCAAAATCCCTGATTGATAGAGCAACCTTGCAAGAAAAAATATAGATCCCGTGATGTAGATCAGAAATAAAGCCGTATTGTAATTCAAAGAAATATTTTCTTCAAAAAGATCTCCTGAATAAGGCGGTATCCCTGCTATTGTGCTTTTAAATTCTGTAAGAATTCCTGATTGGTTTATTCCTTCTTCTAAAATTACCGTGTAGTGAAGAGGAAAAAGAGGTAAAATAACCGAGAGCATTGCTACGCAAACTAAATATACTCGATTTACATTGTAGTGAGTTTCGTTTCGAAGTAATAACCAATAAAGAAGGTAAAATACCACTAATGCGATGGAAACTTGCAAAAAATAAATGAATAAATTACTCATGACTCTTTTCTTTTTGAAGTTCGTTTTCAGCCATTTTTATCATTTCCTCCAGCTCACTGATATTGAGGTTGTTTTCTTTAGCAAAAAAAGTAGCCATTTTCGGAAAAGAACCTGAAAAATAGTTGGTTAACAAGGAACTAAATTGTTGTCTTGTATATTCTTTCTTACTCAAAATAGCATAAAATTGATAGGTATTTCCTAGTGGTTTGTGTGAAACAAATTCTTTCTTTTCAAGAACTTTCAACACAGTGGCTACTGTGGTATAAGCAGGAGGCGAATCTTCAAAGCTATCAACCACTTCTTTAACCGTTGCCTCTTTCAATTTCCACAAAATTTGCATGATCTGTTCTTCTGCTTTTGTCAATGTTTTCATTCCTCTGTGTATTTTATACTACAAATATAGTACTATAATTATAATAAGTCAACTATTTTTATAGTAATATTTTAATAATTTACATAAAATACTGTAAATCAGCTTTAAAAAGAATTGGTTATTTTGTGGATGAAACTTTTTATTTTAATAAATAAAAAATATTTCGAAAAAAAATTTAGCAAAAAGGCAGTTAATTTAACTTCTGTTCCTCAATGGTTTTAGTGATAGGAGCTTCAACTTCTCCCGTATGAGCTGTGGTTTTATTTTCAATCAGCATGATTTTACATTCTTCTTTTGCTGAAATACGATGATTGATGCCTTTTTTAACAATGTAAAGATCTCCTTGTTCCATAGTAAAAGGTGCTTTCCCTTCTTCCTCAAATACAAGACTTCCTTCAAAAATAAAGAATAGTTCATCTTCATTTTTGTGGTTGTGCCAAGGTATGTCATCTCCTTTGGCAATGGCCACTTTCACAAAAACATCATTTACTTCTCCAATGATTTTTGGAGAATAATAGTCGGAAATGGTTGCAAAATGGTTTCTCAGATTCATTGTTTGTGTAACTATTTGATTTGAATGGAACGGCTAAGGTATTAAAAAAATAAATTGGAATATTTGATTTCACTTTTGATAATTGAACAATAGAAGGGAAGGCTTAATTTATTTTTATATTCTTAAATAACAGATAAAGAGGGTTATAGTGGATGTTTTGATGATTTGCTTCCACGATTATTGTTTTTTGGCAAAGAATTTGGAATGCTAAGAATAAATTATTCACTAAAATCTCAACGTCATGAAAAACTTAAGCCTATTACTAGCAATGTTCTTCTTGGCTCTTACAGTGGAAGCACAGAACGCAGAGCGGATCAAGAACTCATCAGAGAAAAAATCAAGCTACTCAACAGAAAGAAAATCTTCCAATCATCTTTCAGAAAAATCGACTAAGAATCAAAGTCGTGTAGCAACTGAAAATAGAAGTACAACACCAATTTCGACTAGAAATAACACATTGGCAAGTAGAAGACCAGATGTTCGTCAAGAAGTTAAAAACGATAAGCAAATGCTTCATTCAAATAGTTCAATGGCGAGCAGAAGTAGAACCTCAAATCCTGTTGCAGATGCTCGTAAATCGGATTTGCGTAAATCTTATACTTCAAATTACGGAACACGTGTTCAGAGAGTAGCTCCAAAAACAACGCTTGTCGTTCATTCTAAAAATTACAAGCCTTATCGCAAGCCAAGTTTATCCAATTTATTTTGGAATGTGCAGATGTATAGAAACTATCGCTTATGGTATCCCGATTTTAATTTTGGATATTATCCATCTGGTTATCAAATTCATACTGTTTCTGCCTTCGATTCTTATCGATATATTGGAGAAGTTGCACGAATATATGGAAGAGTAAGTGAGGTTTGGTATTCCGGACAAACCAATGAATACTATTTGTATTTTGGCGATCGTTTTCCTTATCATCAATTTTCAATCGTTCTGCAAGCTAGAGATGCTAAACAGTACAGTTATGATCCAATTCGTTATTTCACCAACAGAGATTTGCTTGTAACTGGTTTGGTGAGTATCTATGATCAAAAGCCCGAAATATTCATTAAAGAAAATTCTCAAATCAAATTTTATTAGTTTTTACAAATCAAATTTCGCGGGTATGGCTTTTGCCATACCTTTTTTTTTGCTGATTAAAATAAAATGCAAACAGGAGAAAAGGCTTTTATTTGATCCACAATATTCAAAAGACCGGTTTTCTTATCTCTTTTAAACGAAACCACATTATTCGAATATTGATTCGCTACAAGTAGAAAATTTTCATCAGGCGATAGTGAAAAATTCCGTGGACCAATTCCTCTTGTTTCCACATGAGCTATTAAATTTAAGGAACCATTTTCCGTATTGACTGCGAAAATAGCAATCGAATTATCTCCTCTATTCGAAGCATAGAGAAATTTTCCATCGGAACTCATATGAATATCAGCAGCTGTATTTGCTTTCTGAACATTTTCCGGAAGTGTTGATACTGAATTTTCAAGTTTGTAATTTCCCTTAACGTCTTTTTTTACTACCGTGATGGTGTTATTTAATTCATTTAATACATAAAACCATTTACCGTTTGGATGAAAAGTTAAATGGCGAGGTCCGGCTCCAATTTCCATTTGAAGCTTTTGAGGTTCCATCGGGAGAAGTCTTTGTTGTGCAGTATCGATTTCAGAGAACCACAGCTCGTTGGTTCCTAAATCAAGCGAGAT
>JAFGAK010000085.1 GCA_016933745.1 Bacteroidales bacterium | reverse complement strand
TGCGGATTTTAGAAGACAAGGTTTTTTCGCAGAAAGCTTCCTTAAACCTAAAGCTAAAGCGCGATATTACAGCCACAGGAACAGCCATGATTGGTAGTGGTTTCAGCCCCGTGCTTTGGGAATTGAATGCAACACCCATGTTCTTTACAAAGAAATTTCAATTGCTTGCTTCGTATCAAACAAACAATACAGGGAATGATGTATCGCAACAGCTAAAAATAATGACGCTGGATGAATTAATCCAAAATGCGGATCGTCCAAATGAAAACCCGGACATATTGAATATTCAAACAGCAAGTCTTCCTGGGATTGATCAAAAACGCTATCTCGATAATAATATCCACTTGTTTAATTTTAATGGACTACTTCGTATAAATAGAGACTTTGAATTAAGGTCAAACTTGTATTACGTTAATGATATACAAAAACAGGAAGCTGTTTTGCTAAGAGAACTCTATACTCCTTTGGATACCCTTTCGTTTACGGAAACTATGAAAAATCGTTTTCAAAATAATTACCTGATTGGAGAATTTACTTTAAGCAGGAATGTTAAAAAAAACTATTTGAATAATGAATTAAAAATCCAATCTCGTTGGGACAAACAGTTTGGATTGATTCATACCGGAAGCGAAGAGATAACCCAATCCTTGAAAAATCCCCTGAAATCGATTTCGAATAAATTACGATCGGTAAATCCAATCGGAAAGAAGTTAATCGAGTTTCAATCATTTATTTCGTACGATCACAGTCCGCACAGTTTAGAAGTAAGTCCGGGGCAGTTTGATGCTGTGTTGAATCAGAATAACTTATATGATAAGGTGTTCCAACAAATTGATTTAACCCGCTTTTTTGCTGACCACTCAGCCAGCTTTGGATTTTCATGGAAAAGGCTAAGTTTCACTCCTCGCATAGGCATTGCTTTTCGTGATCAGATGCTGGAAAGTTCTATTTTAATTACTCAACAGGACGTAGAAAGTGAAGCGGGAGCCAACTTTACCAATAAACTGGAGGGCCGGCATACAAACGCGTATTTACAAACTGAAGTTGAATATAAAAAGAAACAACTTACAATTAACCTCAAACTCCCGGTTAGCTGGCAAGATGTTTATATGAAGGACTTGCTGTCTGATAAAGGTCAGGAGTTACAGCGTTTTTTGTTCAATCCAAATCTAATCATTAATTATAAATTCAATAATTTCTGGAAAGGAAGAGCCTCATGGAGTTATAACAACAGATTAGGAGATATTGACGGGATTCACTACGCTTATATCCTAAAAAATTATCGAAGCCTAAGCCAAAATGCAGCACCACTTTCGGAAACATCGCACATCAACTATTCAGCACGATTGGAGTATAAAAACCCAATAACTTCTTTATTCGGTGCACTTAGTTATCTCTATTCCATCAGTCATAATAATATGATTTACAGCAATCTTATTCAGGAGGATGGAACAACGATTCTTCAAGCATTTCAATGGTCTAACCCATCTTATTCTCACAGCTTAAACGCGCGCGGCAGTAAATATTTTTCCTCTTCAAAATCAACAATCAGTATTCAGGTGAACTATACCCATCGCAGGGGAAAGTCGCTGATAAATGACGTGCTGTTCGACAACACAACCCAATTTTATAATTTTTTACCGGGTCTCAATGTTCATATAACTCCATGGTTAAATTCAGAATATGAATTAAATGCAACCTATATTCAAACATTTATTGAAAACGAGAGGAAGAGCAATCTTTCTTTATTAACACATAAATTCAATTTCTTTGCGTTTCCCGCAAAAAATCAACTCTTCAGTTTTTCATCGGAATATTACAATTTAGATGGGAATAATAATTTTTTTGCCAATATCCTTTATCGTTACACCATTACAAAAAGTAAGGTTGATATTGAATTTCGCTGGGACAATATCTTTAATACCAAAACTTATACAAGTTACCAAGCCAATGCATTCGCGGTTTATCGCTCTACGTATTTTCTCCGTCCGGCTCAGGTGTTTCTATCAGTTAAATTTGGGTTTTAAATTCTCCTATTTCTTCGCATTGTAAAATAAAAAAGCATTATTAACATCTGTTTAGAAATAATTAGAAGAGTGCTGCGTTTTTGCTTTACAATTAATACCTTTGCAAACGTATTATAATACCAATTAAGGAGTTAGATCGTACATCGAAAAAAGAATCACAAATGACAGAAAATAAATCAATCCCCACGAATCAAAAGAACAACCCAATTGTCTTATGGGTTTTAATTGCCGTTTTAGCCATTGTGGCAGCTTATTTTGTTTATTCCAGTTTACAAAAAGACAAATTACTTAAAGAAGTGACTATTGAAAAAGAAGCACAACGCACCGAATTGCAAGGTCAGTTGGATTCTTTATTGATTGAACACGAGCAAATTAAAATGGATTATGGCACGCTAGCCGATTCTTTGATGATCAAAGATAGCTTAATCATGGCCAACGCCAAAGAGATTAAAGATTTGTTAAACTATAAATGGGAATACAGGAATGTAAAGAAAAAGTTGGATAAGTTGCGCGAAGTTGCCCAAACTTATGTTACGCAAATGGATTCGCTCTACACGGTGAATAAAGAGCTTGTTGAAGAAAACATGAACATCACACGTCGCTACAATTCGGAGCAACGTAAAAACATTGTTCTTACCAAAGAAAAAGAGCAAATGGCAGATAAAATTTCAGAAGCTTCGGCTTTGGAAGCATACAATATCGTTGCTAAAGGAATTTATGTAAAACGCTCGGGTTCCGAAGTAGAATCCACTAAAGCGCGTCGTGTAGAGAAAATCTCGGTTTGTTTTACTTTAGGGAAAAATGTTGTTATTCCGGCCGGAATGAAAGAGGTGTACGTTCGGATTGCTCGCCCCGATAATAAAATTCTTAGTCCCGGAATTGCCGAAGACTTTGTGTTTAATTACAAAGGAGAGCAAATTCAATACAGTATTTTTCAGCAAACTGATTACGATAACGAATCGCAAGAACTTTGTTTGACTTGGGAAAAGAAATTTGAAGGCATTGAAATGCTCGAAGGAACTTACCAGGTAATTGTTTTTGCTGACGGACAAGAAATAGGAACAACCAGTTTTATTCTGGAATAAGTTCAGTCTCCCTGTATTTGTTGTTTTTGTACTTTTGAATAAAAGGATAAAATAAATCAATACAGGGATTTTTGTGTCATGAAGTTACCGGAACAAAACCAACGTTTTTATGCAATCGCAATAGCAATCCTCTTGCTTGTTGCAGCACTCATCCGTTTTGATCGGTTTTGGGAAATTCCGCTCACCTACGACGAGTTAAGTGCATTGTCTCGTTTGCGTTTTAATTCTTTTGCTGAATTGATTCAGTTTGGAATTAAACCCGACGGACACCCAGCTGGTGTTCAGCTATTTTTGTTTTATTGGACACATTTAGTTGGC
>JAFGAK010000084.1 GCA_016933745.1 Bacteroidales bacterium | reverse complement strand
CATATTAAATGCAATTGTATTATATGTGGGCAATGAGTAATTGGGGTAAATATATCAATATTTCGTTAGAAGCGAGATGTTAGACATTAGACAAAAGATTTTAGATTAAAGACATAAGACAGGAGATTTAAGATTTTACTTGACATCGTGCAACCTGAATCGGAGCGAAGCGGATTTAAACATGAAATTGAATCATAGCAAAACAAATACAGACATCCTGAAGAACCATGTAACATTATCATAGTTTGCCCAATAGTTCAAGGTCCTGAAGTTTTCAGCCAAAGCTATCGTCGGCTGCAAGTTTCAGAAAATCGTCGTGCAAACCCAAAACCCTGAGCGTATTGAAATAAGCAGCCATTGAAACACTTCCGTTTCCCCTCTCTATTTGGTACAAGGTCGAGCGGTCGATACCTGCACGTTCGCTCACTTGTATGGTGGTCAGTTTCCTTCGTTTACGCGCCAGTTTAATGTTTTCGCCCACCTGCTCCATTATGGCCTGGTGCTTGGGAAACAATAACTTCTTTTACTATTCATGTCCTAAGGTGTTGAATATTATCAATAGACATAGGATATTTGTTGATAATAACCAGCATCCTATGCTTATTGTCTATAATAATCCTAATCATAAGCCTGATCAGCTTTGATTATGTGATTAAAGTTGTATTTTTAGGCTTAACTTAAAACATAACAAAAAAATATCAGTGAATTTGTCATTATAAATAAACTCAATAACAAACAAAATGGCAAAAAGCAAAACAATTAAAGTTGAAGGCAAAGAAATAACCATCCTGTTCGAGAAAGAAAAGGAATATATTTCTTTAACGGATATGTTGAAGGCAAAAGACGGTGATTTTTTTATATCTGATTGGCTTCGAAACAGAAACACTGTCGAGTATCTGGGCATTTGGGAATCTGTTTACAATCCTGATTTTAATTATGGCGAATTCGCCATAATTAAAAGTCAAGCAGGCTTAAATAGTTATAAATTGAGCGTAAAGGAGTGGGTAGAAAAAACAAATTCTATTGGACTAAAGGCCTCTGCTGGTCGCTATGGTGGCACATATGCTCATCCCGATATTGCCTTTGAGTTCGGAATGTGGATAAGCCCTCAATTTAAAATTTACCTAATAAAAGAGTTTCAACGCCTTAAACTAGATGAGAATAATAGGCTACAACTGGAATGGAACTTGCAAAGAACCATTTCGAAAATAAATTATCGAATTCATACCGATGCAATAAAAGCGAATATTATTCCCAAAGAACTAGATTCCATGCAAATCAGTATGATTTATGCAAATGAAGCTGATATTTTAAATATGGCATTGTTTGGAGAAACAGCTAAATCATGGCGAAATAATTATCCAAATAAAGTTGGAAACATACGAGACGACGCAACTATTGAACAATTGGTCGTTTTAAGCAATTTGGAAAGTATTAATGCGCTGCTTATACAGCAAGGTCTATCGAAAAGTCAGCGACTGACTCTGTTAAACAAAGTTGCAATAACACAAATGCAATCGATGATAACTAACTCCAGCCTTAAAAAATTGAAATAAGAAAATAACGAATAGAGTAAATTCCCACTCTATGCGAAAGATGTGGAAGTTGATGTTGTTATGCAGTCTCAATTTTTTCGGAAAGAGATAATTGTAAAAAAATGAAGTTATTATCATTTAAAATACAATAGTGTTCATGAACTTATTAAAGATATAAAGATATATCTTGCAGACTCAAAATAAATCCTGAACCATTAAAGTAACTGAACAAAACATACACCCGTTTAAAGAAGAAAGCTTCAACGCTGTTTTCACCGAATGGTATGTGCCGCTTTGCCGGTATGCACTAAAACTGGTGAACAATAAAGCGGTGGCCGAAGATGTTGTGCAGGAATGCTTTGCCTACTTGTGGGAAAATTGGTCACGTTTGGCTCAAATCGATTCCCTAAAATACTACCTGTTTAAATCGGTGAAAAATGGTTCCCTGAATCATTTAAAAGCGAAATTCGTTCAAAGTAAAGAACCCTTTCCAAGTGGATTCAACGAAAAAATTTCAGACAAGCAAGCATCTGCTCACGAATTGATGGAGGTTCACGATTTGGAAGTCATTCTTGAAGAAGCCTTACAGGCATTGCCCGAGCGTTGCCGCATCATCTTTGTGCTTAAGCGCTTCGACGATAAATCGAACAAAGAAATTGCCGGTTTACTGGGCATATCCGTCAAAACCGTTGAGGCGCAAATGACCATTGCACTGGCCCGATTGAGAAACCGTGTGATCAAACATTGGGGCAGTTCGGGAATCATTTTGCTCAATTTATTCCTTAAGTCAAAAAAATAACCGACTTTCTTTTAGGGGTTGCGGCTTGTTGCTTTGCTTTAAGTATAGCAACCAAAAAAAGCAAAGCGACATGAGCCAACAAATCATTGAGAAAATACTTTCCAACTCGGCATCGGGCATTGAGCAGGAGCAGTTTACGATTTGGCTTGGTGAATCGGAAGAGAACCAACGCTATTTCGATCAGGCAAAAACAATTTGGACCAGGCTGGATGGGGTTTACAATAAAACGGTTTTCGACATTGAACTGGCGAAACTGAAAGTGCAGTCGAAAGTATTGCGAAAACAAGAAAAAATATTGAGAGCCAAATGGCGCTATCGTTTGGCCGTAGCTGCGTCAATCGTGGTTTTATTGGTCAGTGGTTTCTTTATTTACAATCAAACAAAAAGGAATAAGTATTTGGAGTATTCTTCGGGTGAAGCAACAACAAAAATTGAATTAATTGATGGGTCGCAAGTTTGGCTGAACAAGAACAGCACGTTAAAGCTCCCCGAAAATTTCTCCCGAAAAGATCGGACGGTAACACTAAATGGCGAGGCTTATTTTGAAGTAAAACGTGATGAAACCAAACCATTTAAAGTGATTGCCGGGAAAACGGTTACCAAAGTGATGGGAACATCGTTCAACATTGAGTTGGATACCCTAACCGGCAATGTGAAGCTGAATGTGAACAGCGGTAAAGTGACGTTTTATCGGAAACACCGGTTAGGAAAACAAAACTACCTTACTAAAGGTGCATTTGCCCAATACCTTGGAAATGAAAACCGTATTATGATTGGCAATAATGAAAGCCTGAATTACCTTTCGTGGAAAACCGGAAAACTAACCTTTTACGATACGCCAATTCAACAAGTTTGTGCCGATCTGTCTAAGTTTTACGGGGTAAAAGTAAGCACCAAATTAGACAATGAATCAATTTTAACCGGAACCTTCGAAAATGAGCCCTTGGAAAATGTTTTATCGGTCATTAAGTTGTCGCTGGGAGTTGAGATTGAGGAGGACGATGGGGTATTTGTAATCAGCCGATAAAAAGAGCAAACGTAAAAAGTATATGCCTAAATATAATATGACTCATAACTAATCACTACTTTAAAGGTGTCATCCCGAGCTTGCCGAGGGATCCCTCCTAACGTCGGGATGACACT
>JAFGAK010000083.1 GCA_016933745.1 Bacteroidales bacterium | reverse complement strand
CTTCCTGGTAAGTAAGCTCCTTTTAAAGTGTTTTTAGAAGCAAAACCACCTCCCATATCGATGTATTTTATTTTATGATTGTATTTTCTGTCTAAGCCAATGGCTAAGTCTGCCAATACTTTTGCAGCGTTTCCATATCCAAATGGAGCCATAATATAGGTGCCGATATGTGTATGCAAACCTACTAAATCTAACTTTTTACTTATCATGATTCGGTTCAACGCGTTCCAAGCATCGCCGTTTTCATAATTGAATCCAAAACGATCCCATTGAGGATAAATTCCT
The DNA here is from genome assembly GCA_016933745.1 of Bacteroidales bacterium. Lineage (GTDB taxonomy): Bacteria > Bacteroidota > Bacteroidia > Bacteroidales > UBA12170 > UBA12170. Next base: position 4,560 of record JAFGAK010000083.1, on the reverse strand, counting down.
GTATCCATATTCACACGAATAGCAACTTTAGGACGCTTGTCAGTTTCTTCGGCTAAACGAATAATCATATACAATTCGTCGAAGTGATCGATATGAATCAACGATGCATTTTCGATTGCTAAACGCAAATCTTCTTCGCTTTTATCCGGACCATTAAAAATGATTTGATTTCCGGGAACACCATTGTTTAAAGCCTTGTTGTATTCAAAGCCTGAAACAACTTCGGCCCACGATCCCATTTTATGATAGGTTCTACAAACAGCATCGATGTAATTTGTTTTGTACGACCAGGCAAATTGTACTTTTGGATAACGTGTACTAAATGCTTGATAAGCATCATGATACGTATTTTGCATGGTTTTTTCGCTGATGACAAAAACAGGAGAACCGTGTTCTGCAATTAAGTCTTTTACAGCAACGCCATCAATGGCTGTAATTGGTGTAAGTTGATTGCTCATTCCAAATTTATCTGGAATTCCTGCATTGATTTTTGATATAATAGGTCTTTCAAAAAATTTCTTTTCCATTGTGCTAAATTTTTAGGCTTTAATATGAATATTTTCTAATTCTCCGGTCATTGATAGTTTTTCGAACTGTGAGATGTCGCCAATCATATCATAGGAATAGCGAACAAACATGGTGCCAGTAGAGTACGTGCTCATTGCTTCAACTTTCTCATTCATTGCTAGTTTTACGAGTGCTTCCGGAATGTTTTGTCCGGCACCTACTGCCAAATAAACCCAAGCAGGAATTCGGGGATTGATCTCGATCATGTAATATTTACCTTCGTTGGTGCGAATCATTTCCAATTCCATTCCACCACGCCATTTGGTATTCTCTATCAATTTGTGTGTAAGGTCAAGCATTTGATCGTCTTTGATCGTTATTCCACCCCATGCCTTTCCTTTATCCGTAATAAATTGTTTTCGCATTGGAACCGCCCCAATCGTATTTCCTTCGCCGTCGCCAAGCGCAACAACATTTACTTCGGTTCCTTTAACAAATTCTTGGATAATAATTGGTAAACCCCATTTGGAGCTAATCTTATTGTAATAGCTAGTTATTTGTTCTTCGTTGTAAGCAATATGTGCATCGTAAAATTTACCTTTAACTAAAACAGGAAATTGGTATTCTTTTTTTAGTTTTCTGATATCAGCTACACTGGTGAGGTTGGTGCTTTTTGGCACATTGATTCCGTATTTTTCGCCAAATTTTGGTAATACAGCTTTATGACGTTCTTCAAATTGATGAATTGTTGGCAAAAAAGTATGAATTCCCATTTCAAGTAAGCGCTGTTCCGCTTTCATAAAAGTGTACAATTCTGCATCAAAGTTAGGAATCAAAACATCGATGTTTTCTTTCGAATTGATGTATTGGATTCTTTCTAGGAGTGCATCACTTCCTCCGGAAGGATAGGGGATTTGGTAGGTTTTATCTACCATATTATTCATATAGATTCCAGGTTCCAAGTTTTCGTAAGCTAAACCAATAATTCGTACATTGAATTCTTTAGACTCACGCAAACTTCGGATCACTGGAATACCCGGACCGGGATTGTCGGTGTTATTTAAGCCAGTGACGGCTATACAAAGTTCTTTTTTCATCGTTCTACTAAATTGAATTGATTTAGTGTACTGATAAAATCAAAGTAAGCCGATTCGAAAATTCCTTGAGTCACATCGTAATTTTCAAGAAAAAAAGCTAAAATCTCCTCTTGCGATTTCCCTTCGTTCATTAATTTAATAATATCTGCTCCAACAGGATTTAGTGAATAGCTTTCGCCAGTTCCGGCATCAAATACAAAGCCTGATTCACTTACTGCAATGTTATTTTTTAATTTCATAGATGTATGATTTATTTATGAATACTAGAATGAAGCGCTTCGATAAGTTTCGTTTTAATAAAATTCTTTCTGGTTTCATCCTTTGATAATTTTACTTTTTGAACAATACAAAGATGTTTCAATATTTTTAGGGCATTGTTGTACAATTCTGACTTTCTTTCATACATTTCTATTCATTTTTAATGAAATTTTGTTCTGAATGTGTAAAATTTTGCGTTTTGCAATTTTTTTCATTCGATGAACTGCGCCTAAAAGCTTTTCGATGCGTTGTTTGGACTTTCTGTGTGCTTTATTTCTTTGAAAAAATGAAATATTTTAAAAATTATGTAAATGTGAAAAAAATGTTAATAATTTCGCATGGTAAATCAAAGTCTTATTATTTTAATTAATGTTATGAAAAAAATTACTTTATCGCTTGTAAGTTTAGTTTTTGCTTTAACTATGCTAGTTGCTTGTAACAATGCTCCTAAAGCTCCAGTTGAAGAAGCTGAAAGTACTACTGTTATTGAAAATGTTGACGTTACTGTGGACACAACAGCTGTTGAAGCTGACACGGTATCCGTTGAGGTTGAAGTTGTAGAATAATACAAAATTTCTAAAACCAAAAAAAGCGGACTTACTAAGTAGGTCCGCTTTTTTTACGCAACGTTTAATTATAAAATTTGACCAAAAACGACTGCATTGGTGAATACTTTGTTGGATCCATACCAAAATCCTCTAAAATTAGTGTTATCAAGGATAGAAATAACGGTTCCTCGTCCAACTTTATTGGTAATAACAAAGGGAGCGTTTTTAATTCGATCTAAATTATCTACGGAGCAATATCCACTTTTCAAAGGATTGGAAGTGTATCTAAAAGGAGAACTATAATCGTTTTTAGGTAATTCTGCAGCTAGCGTTCCCGTTTTAAAGATTGGTAAAGTGTTTCCGTCATAACCAAAAGCAAGTGGGTGAGAAGGATCAAAAGTCACTTCGAATATCGCACCACTAATTTCCTGCACATTTGCTTCGGCACTTTTATCAACATAGGATGGAATTCCATTGTGATTAATCTCTACATCCTTTTTAAATACGATGCCCAATTCCAAGTTCTTATTCGCCCAAACGCTTGCTTCTTTGTAAGTTATTAATTTTCCGCCATTGGCTAACCAATGTTTTAGTTTCTCTATACCGGATTTCCCCAAATCATCGTAAGAGCCACCTGCAAGAATGATGGTATTGTATTCTGATAAATCTACACGCATCATGCTGCTTTGTTCTACCAAAGAAATAGGCATATTGTATCGCTGATCAAACAGATGCCATATTTCGCCAACATCTCTGCTGTTGGCTCTTCCTTCAACAAACATTAACACTTTAGCTTGTTCAATATTCTCAAAATTACTACTTCCGAGGTCAATTCCGGTTGGAGTTAAACCTGTAGAGAAATTGTAAATATCAATGCCGGTTTCAAGGGCTAGTTTTGATAAAGTTGTTTGGATTTCTTTTGCAGTAAGAACTTGTCCTTCGGCCGGAATTAAAATGGTTCCGAAACTAAATTGTTCTGTTGCATTTTCTGTTTGATAGCTAAAGGTATTTGTTGCAACTTTTGTGATTAAACCTTTTGCTTGAATTTTAGCTAGCAGGCGAGGGGCAAAATATTCATTCCAACTGAAAGCATAAGCCACCGCTTTGCCATTTCCAATTAGCTTACCTTGTTTCACCGGAAGGTTTGATAATTTTTCTGTTTGAGGTAGAACAGCTTTTTTGTCTTTTAATAATTCAACAAATGGCATATTGAAAGAGTAGAAAAAATTCCAAGTAGATACATCGTAAAAAGTTTTATCTGCAAAAGAAAAACTGCTTTCAAACATGGTTTTAAGTAAACGGTAATTTTTTTGATTTGCAGCTATATAGTAGGAAGTTGCTTGGTCGAAATTTTTTCCATTGCTGCTGAAATTTTGACTTAGCTTTTCCACTTCGATTGCATGAATAGATAGAATTTTTAAGAATTCATTTGTTTTGCCAATATCGTTTTTATCGCCAAAAATCCATCCAGCAATTGGATCATTTTTCGCATCCTGAAAAGCAGTTGTATAAAACTCTTTTTGATAATCGAGCAAAGAAGTGCGCAAAGCAACGGCCGCTTCTAAAGTAGAAAGTGTTACTGTAAATTGATTGCGAATGGTGAAAGGAAAACTTAAAATTCCATTAGGTGTTTTTCTCAAAAATCCACGAGAACTAGCTTGTTCAAACAAAATACCGATGCCGGAATTGATATCCGGATATGAAGAACCTTTTCCAAAATAATAATCATCAAATTGTTCTTCGCTAAAATATAAAGACCCTATTTGATCTAGATGTTTTGCATGATAATCGGCAATGGCATGGGTTAAAATATAATTTTTTTCAGGGGTTAGAGGATTATTTCTACTTGGTACGCCAGGTTGGAAAAAGAAGGTAGAATTCGATCCCATTTCATGATGATCCGTTACGATATTGGGTTTCCATTCTTGTAGTTTTGCAACGCGGCCACGACTTTCTGGATTTGTTAATAGAAGATAATCTCTATTCATATCAAACCAATAATGATTGGTTCTTCCACCAGGATAAACTTCATTAAATACGCGTGAGTTTGGATCCGTCAGATCTGCAAAACTTTTATTCATATTTACCCAATTGGCAAATCTGTTAACGCCGTCAGGGTTCAAAGCGGGATCAACAATAATAATCGTATT
>JAFGAK010000082.1 GCA_016933745.1 Bacteroidales bacterium | reverse complement strand
CACCACTGCATAACGTAAAGCTTTAAACCAACGGAATGAACCGAAGCGCTTTTTCGCCCATTTGTAAGCCAATAAAGCCAACAAAACCAACACGAAAACCAAGCCCAACCATACAAGGCCTAAAACAAAAAATAACAATGCAGCAAAGGCCAGAAAGGCTGCTGACAGGTAGCTCGCCCTATCTTTTTTGCCGCTCTTAACAGGGGGTTGAGGAGACAATGAAGGTTTTGTGATTTTGTCTGTCATCATTTTTTATTTTTATGGCCTTTCAATAGCTTTTTCTCTTCTCCATCAAGTTTCCGTTGAAGTTTTTTCACTTCTTCGGCAGGTGGTAGATTTTCAGGGACTATACCCCTTTGAGTAAGCATATCCCTAACTGCTCGATTATTGTCGATATGTTCTTTCTCGATTTTTGCTTGCCCTTTTAAGTCTTTGTTTTGCACATTCAAACCAGTCATTTCGGCAGCTAAATCTTTCGCTTTGATACTGATTGTAGGAAGAAAATCAGCAACTGGTCGGTTATGAGGTACTCCCATTTTCCGTTTAAGCATTTGAGTGTTTAAACGAAATAATGCTTGGTCGCCTTTACTCCTAATTACTGCAAAACCCTGGCTATCAACACCACGCTCATAAAGAATGCCTGAAAGATGTTTCTCTGTTTGGCTCAATTTCTCACGTACTTTAACTCGCTCAAATTCCAAAATTCGTTGTTCAACTAATTCTGCCCTACGGGTTTGCACTGCAAAATAGTTTTGTGCAAATGCAATTTCTTCTTTTCTGCTATCTCCATTTTGAGCAATCAGATAACAGGCATAACGTGTTAAAAGAATATCATTTATTTCTTTTTCAGCACCCTTGGGCATAGGTATCGTTTTCCTGACGTCAGGAAAATGATCATCCACTTCAACTCCAGAATTGTTACATGCGTCCTTAGCTTTTTGGATCACTTTTTCAAAGTTTTCCCATTTGCTATATCCTAATAAATATTGCAATTCTCTAGCGCTCCAACATTCAATACCATCTAACTCTGAAGCCACAGCTTCAAATTGAGAAAATAAACTTCTAATTTCGTCAGATTTCATTTGGTAAAATTTTTAGTTTCTAAATTAACAATAATCAATAGAAAAAATAACCATAAATCATTCAGTCTATTCTGTTTATGTCATTTATTTATTTCGTTGTTCTAATATTCTGCTTTCCGGCCATAGATCGTCATCACTTTAATGATATGGCTACCGTGGCCGGTTTATTTTCTT
>JAFGAK010000081.1 GCA_016933745.1 Bacteroidales bacterium | reverse complement strand
CAAAACAGCAACCATGGAAAACAGCAATTTCAATGTCACCAAAAAATCAGGTGAAGTAATCCGTTTTAATACTGAAAAAATAAAAAAATCATTTGAACGTTCGGGTGCAAATGCTTCCGATATCAATGAAGTTATTAAACAACTTACCGAAAAAGTATATGATGGGATTTCAACCAAGAAATTGTTTCAAATAGCCTATGCGTTACTGAAGAAAAAATCTCTAGAAGTTGCCGATAGATATCGTTTAAAAAATGCGATCATGGAATTAGGTCCAACCGGATTTCCGTTCGAAAAATTTGTGGCTGAACTCCTAAACTACCAAGGTTATGAAACTCAAGTTGGGACGATTGTAGAAGGTCATTGCGTTACCCACGAAGTGGATGTAATTGCACAAAAAGACGATCAAAAAATAATGATCGAATGCAAATTCCATGGCAATACACATACCAAATCTGATGTTAAAGTAGCACTTTACATCCATTCTCGTTACAACGATGTTTTAAAAAGCTGGAAAGCAACAGATGATAAAAAAATCCAGAACTATCAAGGATGGGTGGTAACAAATACTCGATTTACGGAAGATGCTGTAAAATACGCCAACTGCGTAGGTCTGCAATTGGTGGGCTGGGATTATCCTGATAAAGGAAGTCTTAGAGATCGAATTGATGTATCCGGTCTTCATCCAATTACAGTGCTTCAATCCATCAGCAAACGCGAAAAACAATTGTTACTCGACAAAGGAATTGTATTATGTCGCGCTCTGAACGCCGAAAATCTAAAAACATTGAATATTACGGGAAATAGAGCTAGAAAAGTATTGCAAGAAGCTTATAAGCTTGTAATTCCGCATTAACTATCCATTTAAACGATCCTTTTTACTCTGAAATTTACCATTATGCTCAAATTTCTAAAACCAAAATCTGCTCAAGAAAGTCTTCCGAAAAATGAAATAGATCCTACCTATAAAAAACTCCGATTTCAAGTTTTCATAGGTATATTTATTGGTTATGCATCCTACTATTTAGTGCGCAAAAACTTTTCGCTGATTATGCCTAACCTAATCGAAGAAGGTTATAGCAAAGCTGAATTAGGATGGGTATTGAGTGCCATTTCCATTGCTTATGGTCTAAGTAAATTCTTGATGGGAAATGTTTCGGATCGATCCAACTCGAGAGTTTTCTTAACTCTAGGATTAGTACTTTCCGCACTAACCATGATTTTTATGGGATTTATTCCTCTATTTACTTCCTCCGTAACCATCATGTTTGTTGTACTTTTTATAAACGGTTGGTTTCAAGGGATGGGATGGCCTGCTTGCGGCAGAACCATGGTTCATTGGTATTCGATCAAAGAACGAGGAACAAAAATGTCTATTTGGAACGTGGCGCATAATGTGGGTGGCGGACTAATTGGTCCTTTGGCAATTCTTGGTTTAGCCATTTTCAATGATTGGCATAGCGCACTCTATTTTCCTGCACTAGTTGCTCTCGCAATAGCTCTATTGGTTTACTTCTTGATGCGAGACACACCTCAATCGTGCGGTTTGCCGCCCATTGAACAGTGGAGAAATGATTATCCGGAAAATTACGATCCAAAAACGTATCAAAATGAACTGAGCGGAAAAGATATTTTCTTCAAATATGTTTTTAAGAATCGATTTTTGTGGTACATCGCATTTGCCAATGCCTTTGTTTATTTAATCCGATATGGCGTATTGGATTGGGCGCCAACCTATTTAAAAGAAGTTCGTCATTTTGATTTGAGCGAATCTGGCTGGGCATATTTTCTTTACGAATATGCCGGAATTCCAGGCACTTTACTTGCAGGTTGGATTAGCGATAAAGTCTTTGGCGGCCGTCGAGCTCCGGCAAGTGTTTTGTACATGGTTTTAGTTACCTTGGCAATTGTATTTTATTGGAAATCTGAAAGTTTGTGGATAATTAATATTTCGCTCATTGCGGTTGGATTTCTTATTTATGGACCCGTTATGCTAATTGGTGTGCACGCGCTCGATTTAGTTCCCAAAAAAGCAGCAGGAACAGCCGCAGGTTTAACCGGTCTTTTTGGATACATGGGTGGTGCTCTTTTTGCCAATATTGCAATGGGTTATATTGTTGAGCATTTTAGTTGGGATGCCGGATTCAAAGTCTTGATTGCCGCTTCAGTTATTTCCATTTTTCTGTTAACGCTTACATGGAGAAATAAACAACACAGCAATTATGAAAAAATTCATCCTTAGCTTATTTCTATTTACCACCTTTTTGGGTTGTCAGAATAAAAACACCGTTATGCAAAGTTTACATTTGAAAGAGAATGCAATGCGAGTTAGAGATTACGTAGTTGAAAACGCTGTTATTGCACACAGAGGATCAACCTATTGGGTTCCTGAAGAAACGGAAGAAGCCTATCGTTGGGCGCGTAATATTGGTGCTGATTATTTAGAAGTTGATCTCCAAAGAAGCAAAGACGGAGTTTTATTGGCTTTGCACGACAATAACTTGGACAGAACGACCGATTTTAAAACCCTTTTTCCAAATCAACTTCCGGCCAGCGCTGGAGAATATACCTACGAAGAGCTTATGCATTTGGATGCAGGAAATTGGTTCACTGAAATTTACTCCCCAAATTCCGGTCGCGATTTTCAAAAAAACTCAAAGTTGAGTAAATGTAGCCACCGTGCCTATTCTTTTAGTTCGCAAGATATTTCGAAAGAGCTCAACACCTCCAATGCACAAGTACATACATCAAAAACTATTTATGTTGGAGGAAAGCAATATATTTCTACGCTCGAAGATGTGATTATGATAGCCAAAGGATGGCGTATTGCTCGTGACGCAGAAGGTAAAAGACTTTATGAGAAAAATGTAGAGAATGGAAAAACCAATTACCTTTTTTATTACGTTCAAGACAGCACAGACAAAGGTCATCGGCCAGGAATTTATTTAGAAACAAAAGAGCCTGAACTCTATCCAAATGTTGAAAAAGATTTATACGAAGCCCTTACCCAATTTGGATGGAATATCGCTGAAAAGCCTGAAATCGATTCTGTTCCATACTATGTAAATGGTTTTGTAAATACAGCAAATACAAACGGGAAAGTAGTTCTCCAAACATTCTCGCCTTCCAGTTTAATTAATCTAAGCACTTATTTTCAAGGGAAAGTACCGGTTTGCTTTTTGCTTTGGCTTGGCGACAAAAATTTGATGGAAGATGATACGATCTCTTATCAAAAGAATATCAATTTTGCCATTCAAAACAATGCTCATTTTATTGGGCCATCTATTGGCGGAGCGCCCAACAATTATGCAGATTTGTTAAAGGATTGGCAAGCCGAATTGATTCATGCAAGCGGTCTCAAAATCCATGGGTATTCTTTTGATACAGAAGAGCAAACGAAAGCCTATTTTAAATATACCGATGCCATGTTTACGAACCGATCTGAGCTAACCATTCGATTCTTTAAAAAACAAGGACTAAAACCCGATTTAATGGATCCGAGTCCAACTAATTACTAATACTAGCTAATGTTTCATTATTTTTTCGCTTTTAAATTCATTTTTTTTGAAGTAGAATGTGGATACAATCACTGCAATCAAAATAATCTTAACAGAATTCCAAAATTGGCTCTAACGAAATTCATAATTACGTAATCAACCCAGCTTAGAACTTTAAAATTTTTATATTCGCAAACAAAAAACACAAACATGCAAGAATTAAACTCCTTTTT
>JAFGAK010000080.1 GCA_016933745.1 Bacteroidales bacterium | reverse complement strand
GGAGCCATTCCGTTTGCCTATCTCTTAGCTCGCAAAGAGTTTAAATTCAAAAGACTTATCTCCGGAATTATAGATATTCCGGTAGTAATTCCTCATTCTGCGGCAGGGATTGCCTTGCTTGGATTTATTTCTAGAGATAGTGTTTTAGGAAAAACCGCTGATGCTTTTGGTTTTTCTTTGGTTGGTAATCCGATGGGAATTGCTATCGCGATGGCTTTTGTGAGCTTGCCTTATTTAATTAATGCCGCCCGAAATGGTTTTGAAGCCGTGCCTGTCAGACTGGAAAAAGCCGCTTTAAACTTAGGTGCAAGTTCTTATAAAATGTTCTTCAGCGTTTCTTTACCTCTTGCTTGGCGAAGCATTTTAAGCGGATTAATCATGATGTTTGCTCGCGGTATGAGTGAGTTTGGAGCGGTTGTTATCATTGCCTATCATCCAATGACTACACCGGTAATGATCTTTGAACGTTTTGGTTCTTTTGGACTAAAATATGCACAGCCCGTTGCTTTACTTTTTATCGGCATAAGCTTGATCGTTTTTATTTTATTACGTTGGGTATCTGTAAAAAAAATACATGCTTAAACTCCAAAATATCCACCTATCCTTTGGCCCTTTTGCCATTTCTAATATCAATTTGGAATTGAAAAAAGGAGATTATTTTGTTTTATTGGGACCTTCAGGCGCCGGTAAATCAGTTATTCTTGAGTTGATCGCCGGAATTCTTCAGCCACAAAGCGGACGTGTTTTTTTAAATAATGAAGACATCACAAACGAGAAAATCCAAGATCGCTCGGTGGGACTTGTTTTTCAGGATTTTGCAATTTTCCCCCATTTAAATGTGGAACAAAATATTGCCTATCCGCTAAAAATAAAAAAATGGAAAAAGGAAAAGATTAGACAAAGGGTGGAAGAGCTTGCGCTGCAGATGAATATTTTTCATTTATTAAAAAGAAGTACTCAAGATTTATCTGGAGGAGAAAAACAGCGCGTTGCTTTGGCGAGAACCCTTGCCTTATCGCCAACTATTTTGTTGCTTGATGAACCTTTGGCGTCTTTGGATGTACAGCTCAAAAAAGAATTGAGAAGTCAGTTTAGGAAACTTCACAAAAAAGGACAAACCATTATTCATGTTACGCACGATTTTGAAGAAGCCCTGCTATTGGCAGATAAGGTGGCCATTTTCAATCAAGGTGAGATTATTCAGCAAGGATCAAAAAACGAAGTATTTCGTCAACCAAAATCCGAATTTGTGGCCCATTTTATTGGTGTGAAAAATTATTACGAAGTAAAAAGTGCAGGAGACGGAAAAGTAGAAATTGAACCCAATATCACCTTTCATTGTCCTTCTCCTGAACAAAGTAATTTAAAACCTCGAGCCATAATGATTCACAGCGGCGATATTGAATTAAGCAGTATTCATAAAAGTGTTTCGCTTCGAGATAATGAATTTATTGGGACCGTTTTAGATATTTATCCAGCCTATCGTGGCTTTGAAATGATTTTGGATATTGGCGTTTCTTTGGTGGTGAACATAAGTCAAAAATATTTTGTAGAATTAAATATTGAAGAAGGAGATCAGATTATTTGTTACCTAGCCCCCGGCATCATTCAGAAAATCGACTGATTTTGTTGCGGTTCGGTTCGGTATATCCATCCTAAAACCTAAATTCCTATAGGAAATCACGAAAGCCAAGGCGCTCAACAAAATACAAAAAAAACATTTTTAAATTTCCCAATCTATCGTACATTTGCAGCTTGTTTAAATTTAGAATAATACACTATGGCCGCAATTGGACAGATTAGAAAACATTATGGACTTTTAATTGCAATTATCGCAATTGCTCTTGGAGCATTTATCTTAGGCGATTTTGCAAAAGGTACGTCACGTGCACCAAATAATATTGGTGTTGTTGACGGAGAAGAAATTTCGTATCAAAGCTTTAGCATACAAGTAGAAAAATCACTCGAAGCTCAAAAGAACAATACCGGAAAAAATCAAATCGAAGCGCAAGAAGCCTTTAACGTGAGAATGAGTGTTTGGAACCAAATGGTTCGTCAAATCATCATGCAAAAAGAATTCGATGAATTAGGTTTAAGCGTTTCTTCCGATGATTTATTCGATCAGGTTCAAGGACAACATCCACACCGTTATATTTTGCAGTACTTTTCAGATCCTGCAACCGGACAGTACAATCCGCAAATGGTTTTGAATTATCTTCAAAATTTGGATAATATGCCTCGTGCAAATCAAGTACAATGGTATGAGTTTGAAAAAGCAATCAAGGATGATTACCAAATGGTAAAATACAACAACTTGATTTCTAAAGCCTACCATTTTCCAAAAGCGTTTGCTGAGCGATTAGATAAAATGACAGCTAGTCAAGCTAACGTTGATTTTGTAGCTTACCCATATTCAGCAGTTCAAGATGCAGATGTTACGGTAGAAGATGCAGATTTCAAAGCTTATTATAACGATCATAAAGATGATTTCAAACAAGATGAGTCGCGCAATGTTCAGTATGTGGTTTTCAGCGTAAAACCATCTCCTGAAGATCGTAAAGATCAAAAAGCTCGTTTTGATGAATATTACAAAGAATTCGAAAATATCAAGCTAGAAGATGCTGCTTTATTTGCTAACTCATCTTCTGATGTAAAATACGTCGACAAATGGTATGTGCAAGGCGAATTGCCTGTTCAAATTGATTTAGCCATGTTTGATGGCGAAGTTGGAACAACTGTTGAGCCTTATATGTTGGATAATTCCTACCACACAGCTCGTTTATTAGCATCGCAAATGCGCCCTAAAGAAATGAAAGCTAGTCATATCTTAATTTCTTATGCCGGAGCCATGCGTGCCGATCAAAATGTAACTCGACTAAAAGTAGATGCAAAAGCATTGGCAGATAGTTTGTACCAAGTTGTTCGTAAAAACAAAAATAAACTCGAAGAGCTAGCCATTCAATTTTCGAATGACGGTGGTGTAGTTGAAAACAAAGGTCATTATGATTGGTTTCCTGATGGTCAAATGGTTCCTGAATTTACCGAAGCCATTGTAGACGGGAAAATAGGAGATGTTGTTCTTATTGAAACCGCTTTTGGTTATCATGTTTTATTAATTGATGATAAACGTGATATCGTTAAAAAAGTAAAAGTTGCCATGATAGAGCGTAGCATCGAACCAAGCAATCAAACTTTCCAAGAAGTTTATGTTACAGCAAATGAATTTGCAAGTAAAAGCACCTCATTAGAAGCTTTTGAATCAACCGCTGAAGCAATGAGCGTTTCGCCTCGTATTGGTGATCATTTAACGGCTATGCAAAGCACCATTCCAGGATTAGAAGACAGTCGTCAAATTATTATGTGGGCGTTTAAAAAAGACACCAAAGTAAACGATGTGAACTTATTCGACAATGGGAATGTATATATTGTAGCCATTTTAAGTCAGGTAAACGAAGAAGGATATCGCAGTTTAGAAGAAGTTAAGCCAACAATTACAGGAGCCGTAACTAATCTTAAAAAAGCAAAAACAATGATTGCTAAAATGGAAGCTTCTGCAAATAAAGCCGATTTAAATGCTTTAGCTCAGGAATTAAGTTTAAAAGTAGAAAACTTACCAAACTTAACTTTCGATAGTCGTGGTTTTGGAAGTTATGGCCCTGAGCCAGATGTTTTGGGTAGCGTATTTGCTTTAAATGAAGGCGGCGTTTCAGCACCTATTCTTGGTAAAAAAGCAGTTTATGTTGTTAAACTTAACGCACTAAAAGCAGCCCAAGTAAACAGCGATTATGCCGCTTTAGCTAAGCAAATGCAAGATCGCTTTAGTGCTCAAGTGAACTTTAGTTTATACCGCACTTTAGAAGATAATGCAGACATAGAAGACAATCGTTACAGATTCTTCTAGCATGTTTAAAAGATACGTTAAAAGCTTTCATCCGTTGGGTGGAAGCTTTTTACATGTTAGCCCCAACCAAG
>JAFGAK010000079.1 GCA_016933745.1 Bacteroidales bacterium | reverse complement strand
TGGCAAAAAAACAGAAACGAAAAAACCTATCTTATCAATCCTTCGATCGACAATCTAAATCCAACTATTTTATTCGATTTAAGCTCGGAAGATTTGTATAACGATCCGGGAAATTTTGTATCGGAAGAAAATGAATTTGGCCGCAGTGTTTTACTTATCACAGCTAATAAATACCTCTATCTTGATGGAGAAGGTTATTCTCCTGAAGGAAATCGTCCCTTCATCGATCGTTTTGATATCAAGAAAAAAACAACGACTCGTTTATGGCGTGCAGATGGCAAAGAAACGTATGAAACAATTGTTGATGTGCTCGATATTGACAAAGGCATTCTGATTACCAATGTGCAATCGGAAACGAAAAACCCACAGTTTTATCTTCGTAACATCAAGAAGAAAATAGCGCCAAAACAAATTACTAATTTCCCTAATCCTTACGAAAGCCTTGCTGGTGTAAGTAAAGAATTTGTTAAGTATAAAAGAGCTGATGGTGTAGATTTAAGCGCCACACTTTATCTTCCTGAAGGTTACAACAAAGAAAAAGACGGTCCTTTGCCTTTATTAATGTGGGCCTATCCAAGAGAATACAAAGATCCAAGCACTGCAGGAATGGTTCGTACTTCTCCTCACCGTTTTATTAGAGTAAATTACGGATCGCCTATTTTCTGGGTAAAACGTGGTTTTGCTATTATGGAAAATGCTGAATTTCCTATTATTGGCGAAGGCGATGAAGAACCAAACGACACTTTCATTTCTCAATTAGTAGCCAATGCCAAAGCAGCTATTGATTATGGAGTTGCCAGAGGTGTTGTCGATCCTAACCGTTGCGCAGTCGGTGGCCATTCTTATGGTGCTTTTATGACTGCAAACCTACTTTCACATTCCGATTTATTTGCAGCCGGAATTGCTCGTAGTGGAGCATACAACAGAACACTTACTCCTTTTGGATTTCAATCGGAAGAGCGAACCTATTGGCAAGCTCCCGAAATATACAATGCCATGGGACCTTTTATGCATGCCGATAAAATGAAAACGCCTCTGTTGCTAATTCATGGTATTGCTGATAATAATTCAGGTACTTTTCCTTTGCAAAGCGAGCGCTATTACAATGCCTTAAAAGGACACGGCGCAACAGTTAGATTGGTGATGCTACCTGCTGAAATGCATGGTTATGCTGCTAAAGAATCGATTATGCATATGCTTTGGGAAACCGACCAATGGCTGATGAAATATGTAAAAAACAAAAAATAATTCAGAATTTGATCTACGAAGGAGGACTAGCAGGCGCTTTGTCCTCCTTTTTTATTTCGTCGCGAATTAGTTTTGCCCAAAATGTTCAAAAATAACCGCTTTAATTACTTCCTTGCCTAAGCAAGAATAGTTCTGAATTTGTATCTTTGGTTCCTATTCTGGTAAACTGAATAAATGAACATGTGCCTTTCAGCTTTCAAAAATTGGACCTTCAAGATTTTATTTCTTGGTGTAATGCTATTATTTTCGATGCAAAGCAATGCACAACAGCGTGTGCTCTCTTTTCCTGACGAACCTGCTAGCTATTTCACTACCCTTGAGCAACATTTTAGTTTTGCACCAAAAAGCAAGAAAAAAGAGGTGGATGCTTTTTTAAGCGACTTAAAAACGAAATGGCAATCTGGTTTCTTTTCAGAAGAGATTCAGAAAGAAATCATTCGCACATCCAATGATATGCTCGACAGCAAAATGACGGCCATGCCTTATTTTTCAGATTATTTTAACACGCTTATTAATCTACTACAGAATAATCAAGATCAAGAAAGTATTCAGGCTTGGATGCAAGCAGTTCATTATTTCTTAGCCCAAAATAATTATCGAGATTTCACGTCATTTATTCGTGCTTCGGATGCGTTTTTTAAAAATTACTATGTGTATTACGACCGCACCCTCATTTGGAAAGCCGAAACAAATCAATATAAGATTGAATTTGCAAACGATTCATTAAAATACATTTTCCCAAAAACGGATTTGGTGTGTATTACCAAAGGCGATAGTACCAATATTTATCAAACCAGCGGAATTTATTTTCCAATCACAAATACGTGGGTTGGTAAAGGAGGAAAAGTAAGCTGGGAAAGAGCCGGATTTCCGATCGACTCCGTGTATGCGGTATTAGACAAATATTCCATTCCCATGCTGTTTGCGAAGTACACCGCTGATTCTGTGCAGTTTCATAATTTAAATTATTTCGATAAACCTCTCATTGGAAAAATGGAAGAACAGGTTCTCGCCTCAAGACGAGGTGCGAAAGCAATTTTTCCAAAATTTATATCCTATGAAAAGCGCTGGCAAATTCCAAACCTGTTTCCGAACATCGATTTTATTGGCGGAGTATTGGTTGAAGGCTCTCAATTACGTGGATTTGGAGATGAAACAAATCCGGCTTCGCTAACCTTCAATCGAAACGATACGGCATTTATCAAGTTACATTCAAATAATTTTAGCATCGACCCGAATCAAATCCGATCCGATTATGCTTCGGTATCCATTCACTATAAAAACGATTCCATCTTCCATTCGGGCTTGCACATGAATTACACAAAAGACAATCAACTTTTGACATTTTTCAGAGACAGCCACGGATTAACAGCAAATCCATTTTATGATACATATCACCGATTGGATATGTATGTAGAATCTGCCTATTGGAAAATCGGAGAAAATCAGATTAGTTTCGACATGGCTATGGGACGAACCAAAAGTCCGGCTCGATTCGAATCCTCTAATTACTTTTCTGAAGACCGATTCCTTCGTTTACAAGGCATTGATGAAAATAATCCATTGGTAAACCTCAAGCGTTATGCCGATGAAAATCAAAGTGATATCGTTTATTTTGATGAATATGCCGATTATTTGCGTATGCCCATCGAGCAGGTTCAATTACTTTTGCTCCAACTTGCTCACCAAGGTTTTTTACTTTATGATTCGCC
>JAFGAK010000078.1 GCA_016933745.1 Bacteroidales bacterium | reverse complement strand
GCCAAAGTAGGTTGGTAACCAACAGCAGAAGGCATACGTCCTAAAAGGGCAGATACTTCTGAACCTGCTTGTGTAAAGCGGAAAATATTATCAATAAAGAATAAGATATCGTTTCCGGTCGATTGACCTTCGCCATCGCGGAAATATTCAGCAACAGTTAAACCGGACAGAGCAACACGAGCACGTGCTCCAGGAGGTTCATTCATTTGTCCGAAAACCAAAGTTACCTGCGAATCTTTCATTTTTTCAAGATCTACTTGAGAAAGATCCCAGCCGCCTTCTTCCATTTTTTCTTTGAACTTTTCGCCATAGTTGATAATTCCGGCTTCGATCATTTCGCGAAGCAAATCATTTCCCTCACGTGTGCGTTCTCCAACTCCGGCAAAAACAGATTGTCCTTTGTAGTTTTTAGCAATGTTGTTGATGAGCTCTTGGATAATTACTGTTTTCCCAACGCCGGCACCTCCAAACAAACCAATTTTACCACCTTTGGAATAAGGCTCAATCAAGTCGATGACTTTGATTCCGGTTAAAAGGATTTCTTTTGAAGTAGAAAGATCTTCAAATCTTGGTGGTTCGCGATGGATTGGATAGGATTTTCCGGTGTTTATTTCTGGCAATCCATCAATGGTTTGTCCGGTAACATTAAACAATCGGCCTTTGATTTCTTCGCCTACAGGCATCGAAATTGGTTTGCCGGTTGAAACAACTTCCATTCCTCGGTAAAGCCCATCGGTAGAGTCCATTGCAATGGTGCGAATGGTGTTTTCTCCAATATCTTGTTGTGCTTCTAAAACAATCACATGACCTTTATCGGTGGTGATGGTTAGGGCGTCGTAAATATTGGGTAGATGTTCTACTTTTTCGAAGGTAACATCGATTACAGGACCGATGATTTGAGAGATTTTTCCTAAAGCCTTAGTCTCCATGTATTGCTTGTTAATTTTTGCGCAAATATAAGATAATCTGACCGATAATTCTGAGCCGAAAATGATTTTTTTCAATTTTTCGGTATTTTAATACCAAATCTAGCGATGTAAATTAAATTCTGAAATTTCTATCTTTGACAAAGAACCAACACAAACAACGAAACATGAAATCTACAAAAATTGCCATTGTTCAGAAATCGGGGGTGTTCCTGAATTTGAAAGAAAGCATCGCGTTAGCAATAAACTTGATAAAAGAAGCAGCTGAAAATGGCGCTAATATTGTCGTTTTTGGAGAAACCTGGTTTGGTGGATATCCTTCTTGGCTGGATCATATTCCGAATGCTGCACGCTGGAATTATCAACCCATAAAGCAAGTTTGGGCAGATACTTTTAACAATGCGATGGAGCTCGATGGAAAAGAAGTGGAGCTTTTGGCAAAATCTGCGAAAGAAAACAAAGTTTTTTTAGTGTTTGGCTTGAATGAAGCGATAAAGAAAGGGAAAGGAAACGGAACCCTATATAATGCGATTCTGATGATTGATCGTCAAGGAATCGTACAGAATCACCACCGAAAATTAATGCCAACCTATACCGAAAAATTGGTCTATGGTCATGGCGATGGTGCAGGGTTAAATGCTGTTGAAACGGAATTCGGTCGTTTAGGCGCTTTGGTTTGTTGGGAACATTGGATGCCATTAACCCGACAAGCGATGCACGATGAAGCAGAAGATATTCATTTTGCTTTGTGGCCAACCGTTCATGAAATGCATCAAATTGCAAGCCGACAATATGCTTTCGAAGGTCGGTGTTTTGTTGTTTCCGTTGGACAAATACTCGCATCGAAGGATTTGCCCAAAAGTTTATTGGACGAAGTACAAGATGGAAATCCTTTGCCTGAGTACCTTTTAACTGGAGGTAGTTGTGTGGTTGGACCGGATGGATTTTTTATTTTAGAACCTCAATTCGGTCAAAACAAAATTTTATATGTGGATTTAGACGTAGATAAAAACACGGCAGAAAGAATGAACTTAGCTACTTCCGGACATTACCAACGTTGGGATGTGTTCGACTTTAAGGTGAATAAAAACAGAGAAAATTAAGCGGAAGATAAAAACAATTTAAAACTTGATTTGATAAAGTAACAACTCCTCATCGTCATTTGGAAGTTGAGTAGTGCCTACCATTTTCATCCCTAATTTTTGTAAAAGCTTTTGTGAAGAATAATTATCTTTCGTGGTAATTGCATTAATTTCTTGTAAACCAAACTCTTGAATCGCTGCTTCTTTTAATTTATTTGTTGCTTCAAATG
>JAFGAK010000077.1 GCA_016933745.1 Bacteroidales bacterium | reverse complement strand
TGGGGAGTTTAGGAAAGCTCTTGAAGAAGAAATTAAATCTGCCAAAACCGATGCTTATGGGCAGGCAATTTCGTTAATTTCGGGAAGAAAAATTTCACAGATGGGCAAATCATTTCAGTATTCATTCCATCTGGAAAATGCGCTGAATTTACCAATTGACGCCCCAGGTGAGTTGCATATACCAAACAGGAAACCAGTTGAAATAACTATCGTTTCTGTTGAAGGTTTAACAATTCTCCTGGGCAGCCGGGAAGATTTAGGTGACTATGTACCTCAAGCACGATTAGTCAGTGATTTAACTTTTCTGTTGAAGAAACTTGTTGAAAGAATTGAGGAACTTGCTGA
This sequence comes from Bacteroidales bacterium, assembly GCA_016933745.1. Taxonomy (GTDB): domain Bacteria; phylum Bacteroidota; class Bacteroidia; order Bacteroidales; family UBA12170; genus UBA12170. Next base: position 2,791 of record JAFGAK010000077.1, on the reverse strand, counting down.
TACAGAAAATAACGTTGGCGATCGTATCCTCAAAAACAACTATGTTCTTGGAGAGTTTAAATCAAAAATCTACCCAACTGATGAAAAAAGCAAAAAGTTAAACAAAAAACAACAGGAAGCATTGCAATCGAGTCTTGTAAATAATCTTACATATATATGGGGGCCTCCGGGAACAGGAAAAACGCAAACGATCGGTTCAATTGGTCATCAACTTCAAAACAACGGAAGGTCTTTATTGATCGTTTCTCACACCAACACTGCTGTTGATCATGCGCTAATTAACATTGCGGGACAGGTGAGTGAGCAAATAATTGAACAAGGTAAGATATTGCGAGTCGGGGATCCAAAAGACCAAAGATTGCGTGTTAAGTTTCGCAATACTCTCCTTGAGGCACAGGTTGAAAAACGTTCAACAGAATTAACTAACAAGCTAAGTTCTTTTAAGGAAGAGCTAACCACATATAAAGCCGAATTGCATAAAATAACAAAAGAAATTGAACTTTACGATTGGTTTTCTGAAGCAAAAAATGATTTGAGACAAATGCGCTCAGACACTGATAATTTGTTAAGACTGGAACTTGAGCTAACAGAACAACGGAAACGTTATATTGAATTGCGGGAACAATCATCTTTTTGGAAAGAAGCAAAAGAAAAAGCCACAGCCATCAATGAGAAAATCATACAATTAGGTCAAATCGATGAGAAATTAATTGAAACCAACCAGAAATTTGAAGAAAGTTTATCTACCAAAGAACGAATATCTTCCAATCTACAATCCGCAAAAAAAGTCTTAGCTGAAACCAATTCAGTGAATTGGATCGTACGAAATTGGCGTAGACTTCCATCCCCAGACCAACAAGAAAAATTAGTGGATGATTTCGAAAGGCAATTAAAGAGAACAGAAACACACCATGATCAACTTGTAAATCAATTGAATGTTCACAAAACGAGTAGAGATCGGCTCAAAATAGAAATATCTGGATTTTGGGAGATTTATTCAATCGGTCCTGATGAAATCCTTTCCGAAGAAAAGAAATACCAGCACGAAATCGACAAGCTTGTGGAAACAGGGATCAAATTACGGAATCTGTGTACTCAACATCGAGCCAAGATATCAAAGCTTTTCCGAGAAAGACTTTTAATTCTTCAACAACTTGGTTACAGCGAAACCGGATATGGCACAGCGGAGGAAATGTTCATCCAAATTGAAAAAGCATTTGTGCGTTTAGAAGAACAGGTTGAGGCAATAGATATAAACCAAAATCGTTTGAAATTAAAAGAAATACTTAATCAAATCGAACAACTAGAAGCAGAAATATTACGGATAGAAGAATTACTTAGCCATATTGAAGAAACAGTTATAGCAGAAGCGGATATAGTAGCTACCACACTTACAAGAGCCTATCTACGCGATTCGATTCGCAGTCGTAAATACGATACGGTAATTGTAGATGAAGCATCTATGGCTCCTATACCGGCCATTTGGGTAGCGTCAAGTATTATTGAGAATAACGCAATTATCGTGGGAGATCCAAAACAATTACCCCCGATTGTAACTTCTGCATCCGAAATGGCAGAAAAGTGGCTTGGAAGAGATATTTTTTTGGTGTCGGAAATTATAAATAAAAAAACCGAAAATTTAATTCAATTGAATGAACAATACCGAATGCATCCGGCAATAACCGCAATACCAAATCAGTTTTTCTACATAAATGATGAGAAATTAGTCAATCCCAAATCCGAAGATACGATTGACTCGATAGAACATTGGTATAACGTGAATTGGGGGTATGATTCCCCAGTAATTCTTGTTGATACAGGCTCAATTCACGCCTGGGTTACGAGTGTTCCGAGAGGTAAGAGCTCCAGTCGTTTGAATTTTTTAAGCGCAGTTTTATGCGTAGATCTCTGCAAAGTACTTTTAAAGAATGGCAGATCAGGCCTAGCATCAACAGAGGCAAAAAGGATCATAATTCAATGTCCATATAACCCTCATGCAAAGTTGTTAGACCTTTTATTGCGAGAATCTAAATTGGAAGATGATGTTGAGGCTGGAACGGTTCATACCTTTCAAGGTTCTGAAGCAGATGTTGTAATTCTTGATCTGGTAAACGATGAACCCCATTGGCGGGTTGGTCTGTTTATGCCGCAAAATGATGATAATGTGAAGCGGCTTTTCAATGTGAGTGTTACAAGGGCTAAACAACGACTTATAGTTGTAGGGGATTTTTCTTACAACGAAAACCAGGCCAAGAAAGCTTTCTTAGGCCGGGAATTTATCCCTTTTCTTAAAGAGAATTATCCTATGTATTCCGCTACGGAAATTGTTTCTTTAGATTTATTAAATCAAGCTGTAAAAGCTAGAAACTTAATTTCGCCAGGGCACTTAGATAAAAACGTTACTCACCTGGTTGTTACACAAGATGATTTTTATCGTTTTTTATTAGATGACTTTTATTCTGCGCGCGCCAGGATTGTCATTTATTCACCATTCATTACAGAAAATCGGCTATCAGAACTACAAGCCGCATTATTTTATGCAATTAATCAAGGCATCCAAATTTATATCGTCACCAAGCCTTTACAAGAACGCGGTAAACGAGAAGTTGATCAATATAGGTACATTGAAAAATCACTTCAAGAATGGGGGAGCACAATTATCCATAAACGGAAAATGCACGAGAAATTGATAATCATTGATGATAATATACTTTGGTCCGGTTCATTAAATCCTCTAAGTTTTTCAAACACCCAAGAAATTATGGAGCGAAGAGTAAGTGAAAAGCTGGTT
>JAFGAK010000076.1 GCA_016933745.1 Bacteroidales bacterium | reverse complement strand
GTTGGTTTAAAAACCTACGACTTTTTAGCAGGAAAATTAAGTTTCGGGAGCTCTAATTTTATACACAAGAAGGAAACATTGCAACGTATCGAATCGATAAAAACGAGCCAATTAAAAGGTGGAATTACTTATCATGATGGTCAGTTTGATGATGCTCGTTTGGCCATAAACTTGGCGCAGTCAGCCGTTGAACACGGTGCGACTGTTCTCAATTATTTTGAAGTAATCGATCTTTTAAAAGACAGTAATAATATAATTAACGGCGTAAGCGCAAAAAATGTTGAAACCAATAAAATCTACCACCTAAAATCGAAAGTAGTTATCAATGCAACAGGCGTATTTGCAGATGATATTCTAAAAAAGGATCATCCTGGAGCAAGCAACAGTATTCGTTCTTCGCAAGGTGTACATTTGATTCTTGATAAATCTTTCCTACCGGGAAATGACGCCATTATGATTCCCAAAACAGATGATGGTCGAGTATTGTTCATCGTTCCATGGGAAAATAAATTGGTGGTTGGAACCACCGATACTTTGCTCGATGAGCATAAATTAGAACCGGTGGCTTTGGAAGAAGAAATTGAGTTTATCCTTTCAACAGCCAACAGATATCTAACAAAAACAGTTACTCGAAAAGATGTTTTAAGCATTTTTGCCGGATTAAGGCCTTTAGCAGCTCCAAAAGAAGGTTCAGAAAAAACGAAAGAAATTTCTCGTTCGCATAAAATCATTGTTACCAAGTCCAAGCTCATCACCATCATTGGCGGCAAATGGACAACCTATCGCCGAATGGCGCAAGACACGGTAAACAAAGCCAATGTAGTAGGATCACTACCGCACATTAAATGCCAAACCAAAAAATTAGCTTTGCACGGTTATTCAACCGCACACGATCGATTTCATCCTCTCAACCTGTACGGAAGTGATAAAGAAGCTATACTTGAAATAGCAAAAAGCAATACCGCATTTGCAAAGAAAATTCACCCAAATTATGAATTTATTTTTGCCGAAGTAGTTTGGGCGATTCGCTTTGAAATGGCACGCACTTTGGAAGATATTTTAGCTCGTCGTGTACGATTACTATTTTTAGATGCACGTGCAGCCAAAGAAGCAGCTCCCAAAGTAGCCAGTTTATTGACTAGCGAGTTGGGAAAAGATGCAGCTTGGGAAAAAGACCAAATCGATTCTTTTATTCAACTGGCCGAACAATATCATTTGTAATTATTTACTATTTTAACAACATAAAATTGCTGCAAGGCCATGGAAAAATACATTCTTGCTTTAGATCAAGGAACGACCAGCTCTCGCGCTGTTATTGTTGATAAAAAAGGATGTATCCAATCGGGAGCTCAAAGAGAGTTTACACAATATTTCCCTAAACCGGGCTGGGTTGAACACGATCCGATGGAAATTTGGTCAACACAAGCCGGACTAGCCGCAGAAGTTACAATAAAACACGGATTAAACGCAAAAAACATTGCTGCAATTGGGATTACTAACCAAAGAGAAACGATTGTAGTTTGGGATCGAAAAACAGGAAAGCCGGTTTATAATGCCATCGTTTGGCAAGATAAACGAACTTCCAAAAAATGCGAAAACCTTCGAAAAAAAGGTTATTCAACACGTATTCGCGAAAAAACAGGATTGGTAATTGATGCGTATTTCTCTGCCACCAAAATTCAATGGATTCTTGATCACGTGGCTGGAGCACGCAGTCGCGCAGAAGCCGGAGAACTGATTTTCGGAACCATCGACACGTGGTTAATTTGGAATTTCACACAAGGCAAATTACATCTTACCGATGTGAGCAATGCATCCAGAACTTTACTTTTCAATATCAATACGCTGGATTGGGATCAAGAATTACTCGATTTATTCACCATTCCACGTTCTATGCTTCCAAAAATAAAGCAATCGAGCGAAATATACGGATACACCGACACGAGTCTTTTTGCAAGTAAAATTCCGATTGCCGGTATTGCCGGAGATCAGCAAGCGGCTTTATTCGGACAAATGTG
>JAFGAK010000075.1 GCA_016933745.1 Bacteroidales bacterium | reverse complement strand
TTGAATTAAGTAACTCGAACGAATTGGTTTCTTCCCAAATCTTAAATGAGAAATTGTTGTAGAACCGGATTTCTTTGAATCATAAACGAAGTAACCTTGTGCGAAGTTATCAGTTTCTTCACCGATAATTTTAATTGAGTTCTTATTTGCACCGACTGTTCCATCAGAACCAAGACCGTAGAACATACTTCTAACAACATCTTTACCTTCAATAATAAAACTTTCATCAAAATCAAGACTAATTTTATTTAAGTTATCATTTATACCAATAGTAAAATGATTTTTGGGATCTTTCTTTTTAAGTTCATCAAAAATTGCTTTTACCATTGCAGGAGTAAATTCCTTCGAAGATAAGCCATAACGTCCACCAACAACAACAGGCATTTTTTTGAAAGGTGTTTTTCCTTCAGCAATCAATTCATTAAGTGCTGTAATTACATCTTCATATAGGGGTTCTCCAACTGAACCGGGTTCTTTTGTTCTATCTAAAACAGCAATCTTTTTAACACTCTTTGGAATTGCAGCTAATAAATGTTTATTTGAGAAAGGTCTGAATAAACGAACTTTTAAGACACCAATTTTTTCACCTTGCTTCTTAAGATAATCAACTGCTTCATGAGCTACTTCAGCTCCGGAACCCATCATTATAATTATTTTATCGGCATCTTGAGCACCGACATAATCAAATAATTTATATTTTCTTCCTGTTAATTCACCGAACTTTTTCATTGCTTTAAGAACAATTTCAGGACAATCGGAATAATACTTGTTAACGGTTTCACGTCCTTGGAAAAATACATCAGGATTTTGAGCAGTTCCTCTGATAAATGGATTATTTGGATTCATTGCATTGTCTTTAAATTCCTTTACTTTCTCTACATCTATCATTGCTCTTAAATCATCATCATTTAATTCTTCAATTTTTTGTACTTCACTGGAGCTACGAAAACCATCAAAGAAATGTATAAAAGGAATTTTTGAATCCAATGATGCTTTATATGATATTGCAGCTAAATCATGAATTTCCTGTGTAGATCCAGCAGCAATCAAACCCCATCCTGTTTGACGGCAAGCCATAACATCACTATGGTCACCAAAAATTGAAAGAGCATGTGTGGCAACTGTTCTTGCAGAAACGTGAAAAACTGTTGGAGTCAATTCACCAGCAATTTTATACATATTAGGAATCATTAAAAGTAAACCTTGAGAAGCAGTAAAAGTAGTAGTAAGAGCACCGTTTTGTAATGAACCATGAACGGCACCAGCAGCACCACCTTCGCTTTGCATTTCAGCTACAATTGGAACTGTTCCCCAGATATTTTTTTTACCTTGGGCTGCCCAAGCATCTGCAAGCTCACCCATAGTAGAAGATGGAGTAATTGGGTAAATTGCAGCAACTTCACTAATACGATAAGCAACTGAAGCAGCGGCTTCGTTGCCGTCTATCGTTATTTTTCTTCTTGCCATTTAAAAACCT
>JAFGAK010000074.1 GCA_016933745.1 Bacteroidales bacterium | reverse complement strand
GGAATGGCACAAGATACTTCGTCGAAAGTGTATTTTATTGCTTCTAAATCAGGTTTGTATAAAAAATCAGAAACAGAAAAAAATCAACTAAAAATTTACAATGGGGAAGTCTATTCTGTTTTTGTAGATCGAAATAACATTCTTTGGTATTCTTCGTCGAATGGAATTTTTTATCAAGGATTGGATGAATTGAGTCAAGCTAAAGAACCTACTATTTTAAACGAAAGTTTAAAAATCCCAAAATCCCCAATCAACGGAATTTCGCAAAGTAAAAATGGTTCCATTTGGCTGAAAAATAGCACGCATTTGTATCAAGTAATTTCGCCATCGCAGCAAGCAATCCAATATTCCTCTGGCGACGATTTGCTGAATAACTACATCCTTTCTTACACCGAAGATAGTGAAGGAAATTTATGGATTGGATATTCGGGTGGTTTACAGCGAATTATTAATAATAAAAACATTCGGAATCTATTTCCTGATGAACTTAATTCATCCATCGCATCCGTATTAAGCGATGCGCTAGGCAACGTTTGGGTGTCTTCAAACAAATGGATTTATCGTTACGATGGGATTACCAAGGAACTCGAAAATATTTCGCAAAAGTTGAATTTAGATATTGGTCATGGAATTATTAAACAACTAACAAACAATCATATTTTAATCATTCACGAAGACGGAATTTACGAAATTGATCCGCAAACAGAAAAAGTTGTAGTTACCAATCGAATAAAATTAAAGGGAATTGGCGATGCTTTTTTTAATAAGCAAGGCGAACTATTTGTTTTAAGCAATAGTTTGGGATTGCTATACTATTTCGAAAATTATAAAGAGAGTTATTTGGTTTTGCAAAATGAACATACTTCCAATTTATTGGGCTTAACTGAACATAATGGGAAGTTGATGGGCGTTAATAACAATACCTTGGTTCGCTTCAACGGAAATTCATTCATCAAAGAAAAGAAATTCCCTTATGCACTCAGCGCAATCAATAGTATCGACAATAAATTGTGGCTGGGAACAAGCAAAGGAGTAGCTATATACGATGATTTTACAACCGAGCTTGTACAACTCGACGACAACCTTGTGGTGAAATCTATTCTTCCTTCCCGAAACAGAAATCATGTGTGGATAGGAACCAACCTAGGCGTTTATTATTTTAATATTGAGCAACTTCAAACGGTATTTAAAATAACCTCTAAAGAAGGTTTGAGCGGAAACGAAGTCATGCAAAACGGCTTGTATTTAGATACCAATGGATTGTTATGGATTCCTACTTATCACGGACTTTCAAACTTTAATTTAAAAGGAACAATCGATTCAAAATCTTCTCCCAAATGTTATCTGGAAAATGTAAAAGTAAACGATGAACCAATTGATTTTGATACACATAAAGTTTGGAAATACGATGAAAATAATTTGGCATTTGAACTTTCAGGATTGTTTTATTCTGATGAAAAATCCGTTGTTTTTGAGCATTACTTAAGAAATTCAAAAGGAGCGCAAAGCTATTTCCGATCTACCAAAGAAAACGTGGTTTATTATAACAATTTAGCGCCAGGATCTTACGAATTTGTGTATCGTGCCAGAGGAAAAGATGGAATTTGGAGTTATACTTCTTCTTATTCATTTCAGATTGAGAAGCCAATTTGGCAAACATGGTTGTTTAGAATTGCTGCGTTTTTGATCTCGATTCTCCTTTTGTATTCCGTTTATAAAATAAATGTTCGGAGAATTGAACAGCAAAAGAAACAGTTGGAAAAAACTGTAAAAGAAAGAACCAAAGATTTAGAGTTGGC
>JAFGAK010000073.1 GCA_016933745.1 Bacteroidales bacterium | reverse complement strand
GCACCTTTTTTTGTTTTTAAAACGTTCTAAACCAATTAAAATAAACAACCCCAAAATTTTTTCTTTGTCTGCAAACAGTCAATGTCTGGAAAAAAATGTTTGATTTCATCGAGTTCAGGTATCCATTTATTTTTTTAACCTTAAACATTTTCCCTGAAACTTTAAATTAAAATTCTACAAGAATATTTGTTAATTTTGCAAACTCAAAAAAACAGCTCAACCAATAGACTATGTTTGAAGGATTAAGTGAAAGATTAGAACGTTCCTTAAAAGTTCTAAAAGGACAAGGTCGCATTAGCGAAATCAATGTTGCCGAAACCGTTAAAGAAATCAGAAAAGCGCTGCTCGAAGCAGATGTTAGTTATAAAATAGCAAAAGATTTTACCAACACGGTTAAAGAAAAAGCTTTAGGTCAGAATGTGCTTACGGCTGTTTCTCCAAATCAGTTAATGGTTAAGATTGTTCACGACGAGCTCGCTGCTTTAATGGGTGGTCAGGCTGTGGAAATTCATTCCAAATCCAATCCAACCATTATCTTAATATCTGGTTTGCAAGGTTCAGGTAAAACTACTTTTTCTGCAAAATTAGCCAGACATCTAAAAAACAAAAAAGGTAAAACGCCTTTATTAGTTGCTTGCGATGTGTATCGCCCGGCTGCTATTGAGCAATTAAAAGTATTGGGTGCTGAAATTGGTGTAGATGTATATACCGAAGAAGGAAATCAAGATCCGGTTAAAATTGCAAAAAATGCGGTTAAGCTGGCACATGAAAAATCATACAATATTGTTATTGTAGATACCGCCGGTCGTTTGGCGGTTGATGAACAAATGATGACCGAAATAGCAGCAATCAAAACGTCAATCAAACCACACGAAACACTTTTTGTTGTGGACTCTATGACCGGACAAGATGCGGTAAATACAGCCAAAGCTTTCAACGATCGAATTGATTTTGATGGGGTTATCCTTACCAAATTAGATGGCGACACACGTGGTGGAGCCGCACTGACTATTCGCACTGTTGTTGATAAACCCATAAAATTTGTTGGAATTGGCGAAAAAATGGATGCCTTGGATGTATTCCATCCTTCTCGTATGGCCGATCGTATTCTCGGTATGGGTGATATCGTTTCTTTGGTTGAAAAAGCTCAAGAACAATTCGACGAAGAAGAAGCCAAAAAACTTCAACGAAAGATTGCCAAAGATCAGTTCAATTTCAACGATTTTCTCAATCAAATCAAGCAGATTAAGAAAATGGGAAATGTGAAGGATTTAATGGGAATGATTCCGGGCATGAGCAAAGCGATGAAAAATGTTGATATTGATGACGATGCTTTTAAAAATATCGAATCCATTATCTTTTCCATGACACCTGCAGAGCGAGAAGATCCTTCCATTTTGAATGGTAGTCGACGAAAAAGATTGGCTTTGGGTTCAGGAACAAATATTCAAGAAGTAAATCAGTTGATCAAGCAATTTGATGAAACCCGAAAAATGATGAAGATGATGACCAAAGGAGGGGGAAAAGCCATGGCCAATCTCATGAATCGGATGCCACGTAGATAATAAACACAATCAAATAGATACGCGATGAAATTAATGGACGGTAAAGCAGCTTCGGAAAAGCTGAAAAAAGAAATTGCAGCGGAAGTTGCAAAATTAATTGATGCTGATATAAAAGCGCCACATTTAGTTGCTGTGCTTGTAGGCGACGATCCAGCAAGTCAAACCTATGTAAATAGCAAAGAAAAAGCAAGTCATTCTGTTGGTATTACTTCTTCTGTGTATCGTTTGCCAGCTAAGACCAATGAACAGGAGCTGCTCGATTTGGTTCATTTTTTAAATAAAGATGAAGAAGTGGACGGTTTTATTGTTCAATTGCCATTGCCAAAGCACATCAATGTTGAACGCATTATCAATGCAATTGATTACCGCAAAGATGTGGATGGATTTCATCCGATGAATGTTGGGAAAATGGTCCTAGGCGAACCAGCCATGATCTCTGCTACGCCTCAAGGTATTTTGTATTTGCTCAAGACGTATAAAATTCAGACCAAAGGTAAAAATGTAGTAGTGCTCGGAAGAAGCAATATTGTGGGCACACCTATGTCGATTTTGCTTTCCAGAAAAGCAGAAATTGGCGATGCAACCGTTACGCTTTGCCACAGTCGCACAGAGAATTTAAGCAAGATTACACAAAAAGCAGACATCATCATTGCGGCCATCGGCCAACCTGAGTTTTTGAAAGCAGATATGGTGAAAGAAGGAGCTGTAATTATCGATGTGGGAATTCATCGCGTGGATGATACTACCAAAGAAAAAGGATATCGCCTCACTGGCGATGTTGCCTTTGACGAAGTAGCAAAAAAAGCCAGTTTTATTACTCCGGTTCCTGGAGGTGTAGGTCCCATGACCATCGCAGCTCTGCTGCAAAACACCCTTTTGGCGGCAAAAAATAACGCAAAATGAAACGCATAAAATTATTCATTCTCACACTCGCAATTTTCAGTTTTCCTTTTCTAAGTAAATCTCAAACCAACGCAAAAGAGATTCAAGCTGAAGTGTATGTTCCTGTTATTCAGATTGATGAGCTTTCTTCAAAAGTAGATGAAACTTCCGGATTGCTCTTTTTTAGGAATGCCGTTTGGACCATAAATGATAGTGGAGGCAAAGCCGAAATTTATCGTTTAGATGAAAATGGAAAAGTGGTACAAACGATCGAATTAAAGGGAATTAAAAATATCGATTTTGAAGAATTAGCACAAGATTCCAACTATATTTTTGTAGGCGATTTTGGTAATAATTATGGAAATCGGAAAGATTTGTGTATTTATAAACTCTCCAAAAAAGAGATTCCTGATAGCGAAAATACAAGCATACGGCCTGAGTTTATCCGATATACGTATGCAGATCAAACAAGTTATCAGAAAAAAAATCGTCAGCATAATTTTGATTGTGAAGCTTTCTGTGCTTATGGTGATCAACTTTATTTGTTTTCCAAAAATTGGGTTGATGCCAAAACCCGCATGTACGCTGTCCCAAAAGAAGCAGGCGAATATAACCTAAAAGTAATCGCTGAATTTCCTGTAGATGGATTGATAACGGCTGCTGAATACGATGCAAAATCAACTACTTTGGCTCTGTTAGGGTACAAAGATTTTATGCCGTTTCTTTGGCTTTTTTCTGATTTTGAAGGAGCCAATTTCTTTGAGGGAAAAGCGCGTAGAATTGACCTGGAAAGTATTCACGGCGCCCAAACAGAAGGTGTTTGTTTTGATGATTCAGGCTCTCTGTTGATCAGTAGCGAAAGCTCCTATTTCCCCCAACGACTGTATGCTCTTTCGAAAGACATTGTGGCAGAAAAAAGCATAAATGATCTGCAATTGGCCGAAGAGAGCACATTAAATACCGTCGTGTATTACAAAGCCAAAAAGAAAATGATTCTAGCCGAAGTGCGTGGGTTAGAAAAAGGAAAATTCCAAGTGGAAATAGTGAATGAAATTTGGAAACCGGAAGCCGATTATACCTTTAAAGCAAAGAAAGAAAAGCCAGCTAAAATAGAAATGGATGCAAAAAAAATGCGAAAAGGTTTGTATTATGTTCGTGTCCAACAAGACGATAAAGTAAAAGTGAGTCGGGTATATATTAAATAAGACAGAAATGATTGAAGAGCAAGCAGACGAATTATTACAAGCCGGAAAAACACTTCCTTTAATGGAAGAGTTTTATACCATTCAAGGCGAAGGTTTTAATACGGGGCGTGCAGCTTATTTTGTGCGTATTGGCGGTTGCGATGTTGGATGTCATTGGTGCGATGTGAAAGAATCATGGAACGCCAAATTATTTCCACCTACTTCTACAGATGCCATTGTTGCAAATGCTTTAAATTATCCGGCCAAGGCCGTTGTGGTAACCGGAGGAGAACCTTCGATGTACAATCTTTCCTATTTCTGCGAGCAACTTCAGTCAAATGGAATTCAACGATTTATTGAAACTTCAGGTGCTTATCCTTTAAGCGGAGACTGGGAGTGGATTTGTTTATCGCCAAAGAAAAATTCTCCTCCACTCAAGCCCATTTATGCGCGTGCAAGCGAATTAAAAGTGATTATT
>JAFGAK010000072.1 GCA_016933745.1 Bacteroidales bacterium | reverse complement strand
TAATTGGGCTTTATCTCTTTTATACAGGCATTGTATTTTTCATCTTCAATTAGAAAAACGCCGCCTTTTTTGGTTCGTTCCAAAATCCGAACGACTTGCTTTTTGCCATCCAATTGGATAGTTAATTGCATTCTTTGTCGCCAAAAACCAATTTTCCCCCAAACAGTTTCATTTCCTTTCGAAGCAAGTTGATGTGCCAAAAAAGCGCTCAAAACCACAGATTTAGAAATTGCTGCTCTTTCTTTTTGAATCCATTGAATCAATTGATCTGATTGATGATCGCAAAATTTAGTATCAATATGATTCTTTTGATAATCCTTATTTTGCAAAACACTCATTAAATAAGTAATGTTTGTTTTTAGTCCGTGAATTGGATAATGCTCTAATGCTTGAATTAATCGCTTTCGTGCCAAATCTCGATTCGCATCAAAAGCAATTAATTTACTTATCATCGGATCGAAAAAACTTTTTACTTCCACCGGTTTATCAATTCCGCTATCTATTCTAATTCCCTCACCTTGTGGTTCCTGATATAAAGTAAGCTGACCAGGAGATGGGAGAAAATTATTCTCAGGATCTTCGGCATAAATACGTGCTTCGATCGCGTGTCCGTTTTGTTTTATATCGCTTTGCGAAAAGCTTAATTTATTTCCGGCGGCAACTAATATTTGTTCACGCACAAGGTCGATTCCCGTGACCATTTCGGTTACGGGATGTTCTACTTGCACACGTGTATTCATTTCCAGAAAATAATAATTCAGTTTACTATCTACTAAAAATTCGATAGTTCCTGCATTATTGTAATCAATCGCTTTGGCAATTTTTACGGCTTCGGCGCCCATTCTTTCACGCACTTCCGTTGTTAATGTTGGCGATGGAGATTCTTCAATCACCTTTTGATAGCGGCGTTGAATAGAACATTCTCGTTCATATAAATGGACCACATTCCCCTGATTATCACCCATTACCTGAATCTCGATATGACGCGGCTTCTCTACATATTTTTCCACAAATACTTCGCCATCGCCAAAATAGGCTTTTGCTTCTCGACTAGTCGATTCGATGGTTTCTTTTAAATCTTTCCAATCGTGCACTATGCGCATTCCTTTTCCGCCACCACCAGCCGCGGCTTTTACCAAAACGGGCAACTCGATCGATTTTGAAGCTTGAAGCAGATGTTCCAAATCTCCTGTATGTGCTTTAGTCATTGGAATATTCAAAGTCTCTACAAAAGCACGAGCTTCAATTTTATTGCCCATCAATTGCATCGCTTTGGCCGATGGACCAATAAAAACGATTTTTGCTTTTTCGCAAGCCTTTACAAATTTCGAGTTTTCTGCTAAAAATCCATATCCGGGATGAATGGCTTGGCAATCGGTTTCTTTTGCTACCGCGATGATTTTATCGATATTTAGATAGGTATCGCTAAGTGCGGAATCACCAATACAATGGGCTTCATCGGCGAGTTGAATATGCAAACTATCAGCATCTACTTTCGAATAGATAGCAACGGTTTGTATTCCCATTTTTTTTGCTGATCTAATAATTCGAACTGCAATCTCACCGCGATTGGCGATTAATATTTTATTGAAAATTTTCATTTCGTTATTTTTAACCACAAAGGCACGAAGGCACTAAGTTTATTATCCTATTTCTTTTCTTTGCATCCCTGTATCACTGTGTTTTTCTTTCACCACTAAGGCTCAAAGACACGATGTTATAATTATAAATATCCACTTATAAACCTTCTAAAACCATCTTTAATCAATGGAACATTAAAATTTATTAAAAATCCCAATTTCTTATCTGCCAATTTCAAATATGAAATAATTTGAGCTTCGTGAACTGGCAAAATAATGTCTACAGCTTTAAGCTCTATTATAATTTCATTTTCTACCAATATATCAATTCTAAAATCTTTATTCAGCTCCACTCCCTTATAATGCAAAGGCAAAAACACTTGCGACTCCACTTTAATATTTCTTATCGACAGTTCTTGAAGCAGACAGGACTCATAAACAGATTCCAGCAAACCAGGTCCCATTTCTCTATGAACCATTAAAGAAGCATCTAAAATTTGCTTCGATAGTTTATTATACTGCTCTTTTGTCATTTATCTGTTTTTATTTCTATATCTCGATGTATTTTTATCACGAAGCACTAAGTTTATTATTTTTTATTTATAAACTATTGCTCCTTATTTCTTTTTTTTTCTTTGTGTCTCCGCGTCTCTGTGGTTTCTTTTTTTCACCACGAAGGCACTATGTTTATTGATTGTTTATTGATTGTTTATTTATAAACTTTTACTCTTCAATTTTAGTTTTTTCTTTGTATTCTGAGTCTCTGTAGTTTCCTTTTATTTCCAAAAAACACAAATCATTTACTCTACCCAATTGGGTTTTCGTTTTTCTAAAAAAGCAGCCATTCCTTCTTGACCTTCTTCCGATGCACGAATATCAGCAATCATTTTTGCCGTATATCCTATGGCCTCTTGCAAAGTAAGTTTATTGGAAATGTCATAAATCAAATTCTTGCAATGACTCATTGCTTTTGGACCACTGGTTTTCAGCAAAGCAATTACCTCTTCCAGATATTCATCTAATTTTTCAGCAGATAAAGATTTATTTACCAAACGATGATGGGCAGCTTC
>JAFGAK010000071.1 GCA_016933745.1 Bacteroidales bacterium | reverse complement strand
CGCAATCTTTTTCATTTGTATATTATTTTGATTTTCTATGGTCATTTGAAACATTCATTCTTTTAATTATTAGATGGAGCCTAAAATTTGTTTTGTCATGCATGTTTCTTTTTCTATTTTTCGAAGATTTTAATTTTACCTGCAAATCGACTTTTTTTCTCGAAAATAAAGATTTCTAAAACAAGCAAAAACAAAGCCAAAGCAATAAAATACTGGAATCTGTCTTCGTAATCCGAAAACATCTTGGTTTCGTATTTTTGTTTTTCCATTTTGCTGATTTCGCTGAACACTTGATTTAATCCAGCGGATGTGTTATTTGCACGTACATAAATTCCACCTCCTGCTGTTGCTACTTTTTGCAAAGTCAATTCATCCAGTTTAGTAATAACTGTTTTACCAGACAAGTCTTTTTTGAATCCCATTTGCTGACCGTTCTTAAACTCCGGAATTGGAGCACCTTCGGGCAAGCCAATGCCGATAGTATACACTCGAACAGTTTGCTCCAACGCATTAGTAGCGGCTGAAACGGGATCGTCGTCGTGATCTTCTCCATCCGTAATAATAACAATCGCTTTTTCGTGTTTGTTTTCTTTGAAAGCCGTTAACGAAAGTTCGATTGCTTGCCCGATGCTGGTTCCTTGCGTAGGAACTACATCGGTATCAATGGTCGACAAAAACAATTTTGCTGCACTGTAATCCGAAGTGATTGGCAATTGCATATAAGCTTTTCCGGCAAATACAACAATACCAATCCGATCCCCTTCTAATTTATCAATCAATTGTGAAATAGCGCGTTTTGCTCTTTCCAAACGATTGGGTTTGATATCTTCGGCTAACATACTATTAGAAACATCCAGCGCAATAACCAAATCAACGCCTTTACGTTCCACTTCTTCTAGCTTGGAACCAATTTGTGGATTTGCCAATGCGATAATTAAAAAGAAATAAGCCAAAGAAAGGATGCTAAATTTTAGCCAAAGTTTAAAGTTTGATCTTTCAGGCATGAGGGCATTCACTAAATCGATATTTCCCAAGAACTTCAAATTTCTTTTTCTTCGGATAATCATCAGCCAAAAGAAAGCGAAGAACAGAGGAATTAAAAGCCAGCCATATAAATAATCTATATTTTCAAATCGAAGCATTTCCATACGATACGTGTTTTAAGGAAGTGTTTTTAAAAACGT
>JAFGAK010000070.1 GCA_016933745.1 Bacteroidales bacterium | reverse complement strand
GCAACAATCAGAAAAACGGTTCGGCGGTTTTGACTTCTTCCTTCTTCGGTTTCATTGCTTGTTATGGGAACTTGCTCACCAAATCCCTTGTAAGTGAGTCTTGATGCTGAAATGCCTAAATCAATTAGCGTTGTGTATACAGTTGCTGCTCTTTGTTCGGAAAGTTCCATATTGGCTTGATCACTTCCAATAGCATCAGTATGTCCTTGAATTTCGATTTGAAGGTTTAGGTTGGTTTGAAGAAAATCAGCAAATTCTTGAATGACTTTAAAGGAATTATTTGTTAAATCAGCAGAATTGAAATCGAAATAGACATCATTAATTTTGTATGATTGTCCTACTTCGATGGGTTTGATTTGTAAATCAACAATGCTAGGTCGCGCAAAAGTGCTGTCGTTAGAGCCAATGTATTTCGATTCGTAAACAAATCCTTCTTTTCGAACAGTAAGTAATTGATCTGATTTGAATAAAAGCACAGCCACATATTTCCCACTTACTGAATCAACAGGAATTTCTTTGATGGTTCGATTGTTCAGGTTTTTGATTTCTACTTTGGCACGAATTGGATGTTGATTCGATTCATTTTTAACTTCGCCTTTGATAAACAATACTTTTTGTGGTTTGGCTCTTTCATACAACGGAAAGTGATATAAATTCCAGCTTCTGTTTTCGTCAAATCGATTGGAAGCGTAATAACCGTAAAAACCATCCGTGCTAACAAAAAAGCCCAAATCATCTTCAAAAGAATTAATTGGATAGCCAATATTTTTGGGTGTATCAAATTGTCCTAAAGAATTAATTCGTGTGTAGAAAATATCAAATCCGCCCAAGCCTGAAATTCCATCCGAAGAGAAATACAAAGTTTGACTATCCGAATGGATGAACGGCGATTTTTCATGTCCCGATGTATTGATTTTTTCTCCTAAATTGATTGGATCGCTCCATTTTCCATTTGGAAGTTTTTCGATTTTATACAAATCGTAACCCCCAAATCCGCCTTCTCGGTTGCTCGAAAAGTACAAAATATTTCCGGCAGCGTTGATGCTTGGTTGCGATTCCCACGTGTTTTTTCCGTTGATATTATTTCCTAGACTGCTTGGTTCCGACCAGCGTTTTCCGTTGAAATGTGAATGCATCAAATCACAATTGAGATAATTGGTTTTTGGATCGAGGGTGCAAAGCGTATAGTACAAATCGTTGTTGTCGATCGTTAAAGTAGGAGCGCCCTCGTTGGGTGTTTGATTAAAAGGAAAAGGCATGGGCGTGCCGGCATCAAAGCTCCCATCTTTATTGCGCAGACTGTAAGTGAATTTTTCTACTTGGGTGTATTCCGTGTTAAATCCGCGTTCTAAAATAACAGAACTTCTTCGGGTGTACAGGGCAAATTCATTATCCGGAGAAATAATAGGTAAATATTCGTCGTATTGAGAAGAAATTCCAGCTACTTTTTTCGGTTCAAAAGGAACGGGTTTAGCTATTAATTCGGCAGAAGTTTTGGCATAGGCTAGATAGTTTTCTGCTTCGTTCAAGTCTTTCCTATTTACCAATTCCGGTTTTGCCAAAAAATGCTCCAAATCTTCAATTGTTTTGACAAAATTATGTTGTCCAAAATGAATTTTCCCTAAGTACAAATACGCAAGATGACTGCTGTCCGAACAAATCTCAAGCGCTTTGTTAAAGTATCTTTCAGCTTGACTAGTTTCTGAGTAATAATCCTGTAAAATCAAAATCCCATAACTCAGATAGGCTTTTGCAAACAAAGGATAGTTTTGGATGAGCTCTGAAAGTGCGCTGGATGCAGGACTTATTTGACCTTTTGATAAATACAGCATCGCTTGACTGTATTGAGATTTAGCTCGTTTATCCGGCGTAAAATCGCAAGACTGACTTTCTACCAACAACGGCAAAAAAAACAGGAGAAAAGCAAGTCCATTTGTGCGGAAAAAAAGCGGCATTTTGTGTTACTATTTTCGTTCTAAAATTGCTTAACAAGTTACAACTATTGCTTCAATTCAAAAAATATTTCCTTTAAAACGAAAAGCGATTACTTTTGTTCGAAATTGCCTGATTTTTTATGAAAATCTATTTAGCTCCACTTCAGGGATATACTGAGTTTCTTTTTCGAAACAGTTATTTAAATCATTTTAAAGGTCTGGATTTGGCTATTGCTCCATTTATTCCGTCAGGTATAGGTGATCATGTTCGGCATCATCGTATCAAAGATTTGTGGAAAGAACACAACCGTTTATTGGAAATTGAGCCTCAGATTTTAGGGAAATCGGCTGCCGAAATCATTCCGATAGCCAACTATTTATATGCATATGGCTACGACACAATCAATATCAATATGGGTTGTCCGATTGCCTCCATACGTGCAAAATACAGAGGAGCCGGTATTTTGGCTTATCCGGAGATGGTAGAGATGTTGCTCGAAAAATTATTCATCGATCTTCCAAATCAGATTTCTTTGAAAATACGATTGGGCAATGAGTCGGTAGAGGATATTTACCAACTGATTCCCGTAATCAATCATTTTCCGATTAAAGAGTTGATCATTCACCCAAGAATCGGAACGCAAATGTATGAAGGAGAGGTTGATCTGAAAACTTTCGAATGGTGCGTGGAACATGCAAAAGCTCCTTTGGTTTACAGTGGCGATTTATTTGATTTGAATACCTATCGAAATTTGCAAGCTAGATTTCCAACAATCGATCGATGGATGATAGGAAGAGGTTTGTTGTTTTCTCCTTTTTTGCCCGAAATAATCAAAAGAAATGACATTTCTTGGGTAGAAAAAGAAATACACCGGTTTTGGGATTTTTATTTCGAATTGGAAGATCAAGTGTTAACCTATCGAGAAAGACCAAAAAATCAACTCAATAAATTAAAAGAATATTGGCGTTATTTTTCTCAAGCTTTTGAAGATGCAGAAAAAATGTTCTTTGCTATTTCTAGAACTACAAATTTCTCAGAATACAAAACTGAAATAGAGCGCATTCGCGATGTTGGAATCTGGCGAGCAGGTTTAAATGAAAAGGAATCCTTCCAATTCATTAAAACAATTTAGCTAGTTGTAAGATGGATTGTTAATAATTTAGGATTATTAGATTTTCAGTCCGTATGAAAACCAGTATTTTTGTAGTCAAAACCCGTTCAACTTGGAATCATTATTTGAAGGTTTAAATAAAGAACAGCAGATTGCTGTAAAAAAAACGGAAGGTCCGGTAATGGTTATTGCCGGAGCCGGTTCCGGTAAAACCCGTGTGCTTACTTATCGCATTGCCTACTTATTGCATCAAGGAGTAGATCCTTTTCATGTTCTGTCGCTTACTTTTACGAATAAAGCTGCGAGAGAAATGAAAGAGCGAATTGGAAGTTTGGTTGGATTTGGTGCAGCACGAAATGTTTGGATGGGAACTTTTCACTCCGTTTTTGCGCGTATTCTTCGGTCGGAAGCCGAAAAGCTAGGTTATCCATCTAATTTTACCATTTACGATACTGACGATTCGAAAAATCTGATTAAAACCATCGTAAAAGAAAATAATTTAGATCCGAAAATCTATCAATCATCAGCTATTTTAGGACGTATATCCGGAGCTAAAAATAATTTAATTTCGGCCGATGCCTACAATCAAAACAACGATTATTTATTAGATGATAAAAAAGCAGGGAAACCTTATATCGGACAAATTTATGCACAATATCAAAGGCGATTAATGCAATCTGCCGCAATGGATTTTGATGATTTACTATTCAAAACCAATGTGCTATTACGCGATTTTCCGGAAGTGCTCTATAAATATCAGCAGAAATTTAAATACATTCTTGTTGATGAGTATCAGGATACCAATTTCTCGCAATATTTGATTGTGAAAAAACTAGCTGCCGATAATGAAAATATTTGTGTTGTTGGCGATGATGCACAAAGTATTTATGCTTTTCGAGGTGCGAACATTCAAAATATACTCAATTTTCAAAAAGATTATCCGGATGTGAGCATTGTCAAGTTGGAACAAAATTATCGTTCTACGCAAGTGATTGTAAACGCCGCCAATGCATTGATTCATAATAATCAAAATCAAATTTTTAAAACCGTATGGACGGCTAACGATTCTGGTGATTTAATTAAATTACTCCGCGCTTCGTCTGATTTAGAGGAAGGCCGATTGATAGCACAGCAGATTTTTGAAGATAAGATGAATTTGCAGGCAAAAAACAACGAGTTTGCAGTACTTTACCGTACGAATGCACAATCCAGATCCATCGAAGAAGCCTTACGGAAAATGAATATTGCTTATCGTATTTATGGTGGATTATCTTTTTATAAACGAAAAGAAATCAAAGATGTATTGGCTTATTTTCGTTTAGTAATCAACTCAAAAGACAACGAAGCATTTAACCGAATAATCAATTATCCCGCGAGAGGAATTGGTAAAACCACCTTGGAACGTATCACCATCGAAGCGTCTAATCAGGAATGCAGTTATTGGGAAGTGCTTCAAAATGCAAACCCAAATCAACTCGGAATCAATGCTGGAACTTGGAAAAAATTAAGTGATTTTGTGCTTCAAATCAAAAGCTATAAAGCGGAGCTAAATACGTTGAATGCTTTTGATATGGCAAGTAAAATTGCAAGAGGATCAGGATTGATTTCCGTTTTGCACAACGATAAAACACCCGAAGGAATTAGTCGATATGAGAATATTGAAGCCCTTTTAAACGGAGTAAAAGAATTTGTAGATAAAGAAGACCAAGAAGCCTTGGATTTAAAGCCATTTAAAGGTTTGGCTGATTTTATGCAAGATGTTGCTTTGCTCACAGATGCTGATGAAGATGAAAAAGAATCAACGGAAAAAGTATCGTTGATGACTATTCATCAAGCAAAAGGCTTGGAATTTCCTTACGTTTCGGTCGTTGGTTTGGAAGAGAATCTTTTTCCATCCATTCAATCCATTGGAGCTCGGGCTGATTTAGAAGAAGAACGTAGATTATTTTATGTAGCGATTACTAGGGCTGAAAAGAAAGTCACTCTTTCCTATGCTGAGAGTCGATTCCGTTGGGGAAATTTAACTTTTTGTGAACCAAGCAGATTCATCGACGAAATAGAAGAACAATACCTCGATTTTCCTGTTTCAAGAAATCGAATGAGCAAATCAGTTCCTGCAAATCCCTATCAGCCTAAAACCAACCGTTTTTCGAAAAGCACTTTATCCAAGCCTTCAACAGTGAGTGGAGATGCCGGAAAAGGAGTTTATAAACGAATCAGTAACGATAACTCGGGAGGAATTGTCAATCGACCAACTTCTGGATTCAAAGCAGCAGAAATAGATGAATTGCAGGAACAAATGGTGGTAGAACATCAGCGTTTTGGGAGAGGTAAAATTCTTAAAATAGAAGGAATTGCTTCTAACAAAAAAGCGCTGGTTCAGTTTGATCAAATTGGTGAAAAACAATTGCTATTGAGATTTGCAAAACTGCGGATTGTTAAATAAATTAGTACCTTTGTTGAGGATTTCTAAAACTAACCTTGGATTTCTTCACACCTTATATTTTAAAGAATGGATTATAACAGCGCTCGCGAGAAATTAATTATACCTGAATACGGTCGGAATGTTCAAAAAATGGTGCAACATGCATTAACGATCGAAGATAGAGAAAAACGCACATCATTTGCCAAATACATTGTTGGCGTAATGACTCAAATGCATATCAGTAATGGGTCTTATGGCGATTATGCACACATGATTTGGGACCATATTCATATCATTTCGGATTATAGATTAGACGTGGATTCTCCTTTCCCAATGCCTGATAAAGAAGTTATTGAGGCCAAACCGAATACATTAAAATACTCCGAAGGAAAAATTACTTATCGCCCTTACGGTTTGAATATTGAGAAAATGATCAAATTGGCTGTTAATTACGAAGATGGCGAAGAAAAAGAAAGTTTGGTTGTTACCATTGCCAATCATCTTAAAAAAGCCTACTTGAATTGGAACCGAGATTCTGTAGAAGATGTGGTTATTCTCGAACATTTGAAAGTGCTTTCCGGCGGAAAATTGAGCTTGCCTGAAGGTTTTGAATTTAGCACAACTGAAAGCATTATTAGAGAGCGCACCACTAAAAAGAAATGGGTAGATAGATCAGGAGGAAAAGGAGGAGCGAAGCCCATGAATAAGCTAAATAAGAATAAACAGAATCAAAAAAGACGACCTGTTAGATAAGCTAGATTCGCCTTTTTGATTCAGAATATAAATATTGAAAATAACTATATTCCAAGCTTATGAGCTCCTTTGTAATCGAAGGCGGGCACAAACTATCTGGTAGTATACAACCTCAAGGTGCCAAAAACGAAGCCCTTCAAATTTTATGCGCAGTATTATTAACCGACCAAAGGGTTGAAATACACAATATTCCTAATATTCACGATGTCAATCGCTTAATAGATATGCTCCGAGATATGGGTGTTAAGGTGGACGATTTAGGAAATCATTCGTATGCCTTTCAAGCTAATAATCTGGATTTAGCCTATTTAAAGTCACAAACTTTTTTTGACCAAGGCAGCAAATTACGTGGCTCTGTGATGATGATGGGCCCGTTGTTAGGTCGTTTTGGAGAGGCGTTTATGTCGACTCCGGGAGGTGATAAAATTGGTAGGCGCCGTATGGATACCCATTTTGTGGGTTTTCAAAAATTAGGAGCAACTTTTGAGTTCAATCGAGATAAAAGTTATTATCACATCAAAGCAAAAAAACTCAAAGGCACTTACATGCTTTTGGATGAAGCTTCCGTTACCGGAACCGCCAATATATTGATGGCTGCCGTTTTAGCAGAAGGAAAAACAACCATTTTCAATGCAGCATGCGAACCTTATTTGTTGCAACTTGCTTCCATGCTTAATCGGATGGGTGCCAAAATTGAAGGCGTTGGTTCAAATCTGCTTAAAATTCAAGGAGTGGAAAAACTTCGGGGCACAACGCATACAATGCTCCCCGATATGATTGAGATTGGTAGTTTCATTGGAATGGCTGCAATGACACAGTCTGCAATTACCATCAAAAATGTAAATTACGATGCACTTGGAATCATTCCGGAGATTTTTAAAAGACTTGGAATTAAAATAGAACGCAAAGGCGATGATATTTTCGTTCCTGAACAAGAAGAATATATAGCTGAAACCTACATGGATGGAGCTATTATGACCATTTCTGATGCTCCTTGGCCCGGTTTTACTCCCGATTTAATCAGTATTGCTTTAGTTGCAGCAACTCAAATAAAAGGAAGTGTTTTGATTCATCAAAAGATGTTTGAAAGTCGTTTGTTTTTTGTTGATAAATTGATTGATATGGGAGCGCAAATAATTTTATGCGATCCTCATAGAGCTACTGTAATTGGGTTAAACCGACAAACTCAGCTCCGCGGAATCCGAATGACATCACCTGATATTAGAGCGGGAGTCGCCTTATTGATAGCCGCCTTATCGGCCAAAGGAACCAGCATTATCGACAATATAGAGCAAATTGATCGCGGTTATCAAAATATTGATAGCCGATTAAATGCATTGGGAGCCAAAATAACAAGGACAAAATAATTCTTGATTCAGCTTTAAAATTCTAAGTATATTTTATTATATTTGGAACTTATATAGATAACGATCTATCAATATATTCCCATATTAAAGACCGTGAGTACACCTTTTACAGACCATGTTGAAAAATTATGCAAGGAACTTGCCTTTGAATCCGAAGGTAGCGAGATTGTGTGGAATTTTCGATTTGTAGAAAAGTACATCATTCATTTTAAACCCGTTGGCTTTCTTGATGAAGAGAATTTTGGCATTATGCAAGCAAGTTTCGCTAAGCTGGTAACAGACTATTTCAAAGAAGAAGATTTTCTGATTTTTCTTTTCGATTTTACTGATTTTAAGAAAGCAACTCCCAAGGTTCGAACACAAATTATCGAAGGGAAAGTATTTGCAAATGAAAGAATTACGTTTGTTTTATACGGAATGAATTATTTCATTTCTACCATGGCTAAGATTATAAGCAATAACTTAATTAGCAAACGATTATTTGTTGCAAAAACTGAAGAAGATAGCTTGGTGATAGCTAAAAAACTCATTGTTAACTATCGAAATATTCGTGAAAAACAATTGCGTGATCCAAAACGGGCATCAATCGTAAGTGACCTAATAGATGTAAGAGGTTTTGAGGTTAAAATTGTTTCTAAACAAGCTTGGCGTTACGAAGATCCCAGCAGCGATTATACTTATAAAATTGATTTAATAGATCATAATATCCTTGTTTCTAAACCATCGGGCTACATTCGGTATCAAAACTCCGTTATGGCAAATGTGCTTTTTGATAAGGTTGTAAATAACGAAATAGGAAGTGAGAAGAAATATTATCGAATTCAAGATTATACCGGAGTAGAAGGTTCAGAGAACAAAGCAAGGCGTGATTTTACGAGTTATATTATCAATGGAATCGATCAAATCGATTTGCTTGTATTTTGCGAATTAAATAGAATCATGCGAACTGTAGTTCGTTTGGGTATGCTGGTACACCCATCTTTCCATAAAGTACGTATTGCAGATACTTTTGAAGACGCATTAGAATTAGTAATCGATCATAAATATAAAAGCGAATTTGAATCGGAAAAGAACAAACAATCTACTGAATCTAGCAGCACAAGAGTTTCGTCTTCCGAAGAAATAGTAAAACTAAAAGCGCAATTGAAAGAAAAAGAATCTGAGAATGAAATGCTCATTCAGGATTTATTCAATCGTATTTCGCAAATATCTTATGGCAAAAACTTGCACACAAACCCTATCCTCTTGGAGGAAAATCATCCATTTTACGATTTGTATAGCGCAATTCAACTTTTAGATGAAGATTTTACTGAAATTAAGAATGAAAGAGATAGTTTTAGAGCGAAGTATGAAAAAATGCTTTTGGATCATGCACAAGAGATTAAACACTTAACAATTCGAAATGAAAGCCTGCTAAAAGAAAAAGATGCTTTTATTCGGAGTAGCGGACACGAATTAAATGGATCGCTTGAGGCAATTTTAAATGCTATTCAGCTATTAAAACAAGAAGAAAATCCTGATAATAAAAAGGCCATATTTGATATTATTAAAATGGCAAGCGTCACCTTACAGGATGGAATAGAACAACTCAAGTCGAGTATTTCTGATTTTCGTAAAGTGGATTTTGTTACGGATAATATGTTTAATTATCGTAAAAATATTTTGCAAGTG
The DNA here is from genome assembly GCA_016933745.1 of Bacteroidales bacterium. Taxonomy (GTDB): domain Bacteria; phylum Bacteroidota; class Bacteroidia; order Bacteroidales; family UBA12170; genus UBA12170. The sequence continues at coordinate 11,345 of JAFGAK010000070.1, read as the reverse complement.
GTTGAAGTTGCCACGATGAGTCAACATACGAGAAGAATTGTTTTTGAAAATACGATCGAAGAAGGAATTCCTACTTTTTTAGTAGGCGACAAGCGAAAATTCAATCAAATTGTCACCATCTTTTTTGAAAATGCACTTAAATATACCAACGACGGTTTTATAAAAGTGCATACGCATTTGGTAAAGAAAACAGCAAATCAAACCAGAATTCGAGTAAGCGTTAGCGATAGCGGAATAGGGATTGATAATTACACCAAAACAAAATTATTTTCGGAAGAATCCAAGAATACACAAAATGAAAATATAAAGGGATTTGGATTGTTGATTGCAAAAACATTGTCAAAGGTGATTAATGCAACCCTTGGTTTTGAAAGTGCAAAAGGAGAAGGAAGTTCTTTTTGGATTGAAATAACTTTTAACGATGGTTATCACGATAAAAAGTCGCAAATGTATGCCGTACGTGATTCTCGGAAAGTCGGAAAGAAAAACCAAGCAAAGGATGGAAGCAAAGCGCTATTGATTCTCGACGATATTTTGTGCCAAAATTTACTGGAACAGATCTTGAGGAAAAATGGAATCCAATCGAAAGCAAAATATAATTTTCAGTCACTCGACGAAATAGAAGGTACGTTTGATTATGCTTTTGTAAGCCTGCAATTGACTGGAAGTGAAGAAATAGCGAGTTTTCAATTGCTGAAAAATGCACTCTTCGAAAAGAATAATTTTAAACCGATGGTATGTATTGCTTGTGTCGATTCCTTAATGGATCCAATTGTAGAAACTTATCGAAAAATGGGCGCAGATTATTTCCTTAAAAAGCCGCTACATATATCCGATTTAGAGCAATTACTCGCCGAAATAAAATAAATACTAAAACCCTCCGTTTGTTAAAAATAATATTTCTTAATTTTGCCGAATGAAGCGTATTTCTTGGCTACTAAATGGCTTGTTTTTACTTGTACTACTTATTCTTAATCCATTCAAAAGCTCCGCAATCGACTGGGATAATGAAGGTAAATTCGATGCAATTATTATACCGATTGATTCAATAAAAAAGTACGACAGTACTTCATTTTGGCGCTTTGTTGGTCGCACTAGATTGAATGTGAATACAATATTACTTTCTTATTGGGCAGATGGTGGAGAAAGTACTTTAACCGGAGCCGGATCAATTGATCTCACGGCGATTTATAAAAAAGGAAATATTAAGTTCGAAAACAATCTGCGTTCTACAATTGGGGTTCAAGTTTTTCAATATTCAAACACAAAAAAAACGGATGATAAGTTCGACTTTTCGTCGGTTTTTGGGATACAATTTTCAGAAAAATGGTATTATAGTTTAAATGCTAACTTCAACACACAGTATTTTAAAGGATATAATTACCCGAATGATAGCGTCGTTGTTTCTGATTTTATGGCTCCGGCTTATCTTACAATTTCGTTAGGATTGGAATACAAACCGCTTAAAAACTTGTCGTTATACGCATCGCCTTTGGCCGGAAAAATTACGATAGTGAATAATCAACAATTAGCTGATGAAGGAAAATATGGTGTTGTTCCAGCAGTTAAAGACTCAACAGGTTTGGTCTTAATTCCTGGTCAACGTCGGAAATCTGAATTGGGATTTAGTGTAATTGCAAAATATCAAGGAAAAATAAATAAATCCATCGATGTCAATTCCAAGTTAACTTTGTACAACAATTATTTTGATCCAATCAAGTCAAATCGCTGGAACATCGATATCGATTGGGAAAACTGGTTTGATATTACAATCAATCAATTTTTTGTTGCCAATGTTTATTTCCACGTGATTTACGATCATAACATAAAAATCCCGGTTTTTGATGTAGTTGAAGGAACTAGAATAAAAACAGGAGAAACCATTCACACTCAAATAAAGCAGAGTTTTGGCTTAGGAATAGCCTTTAAATTTTAATCTGAAGTTGTACTTTTATTTCTGATTTTTTAGCTCCAGTTATTTCGTCCAGACCACTTCCTAAACTTAGCTCGTTTGGGTAATAACTTAAACTGTAACGAATCCAAAATTTTATTTGTCGGTTTAATTCGTAGGAAAAAAGTTGATAAAATCGAATTCCTTTTCCTGAATAAGATGGGATGCTAAAGGCATAAAGCACATCGTTTTCATAGGCATAAATCGCGCTAGCAAAACTATCAGTATTGAAAAGAGCCAAACGTGTATTGCTCGAAAATTTCTGATTTAGTGAATGATAATTCACATCTTGGTAGAGCATAAAGCCTAAACTTTTTCCTTCTTCAAATTCGGCTTCAAAGCGGGTAATTTCTATTCTATTTCTCAACTGAAAGCGTTCGTTAACACGATAATTGATTTGATATTGCCAATTGTACTTGCTTTCGTTTTGGATAAAATAAGTTTCGGTAAGGGCTTCGCTTCTTTGGTTGTATCCTTTTTGTTTGAATTTGAATTTGAAGTGCATTTGAACATCTCTGCTGTGATCATACAAAAAAAGCAAGCGATATTCAACTCCTTTAGATGGTGCGTCTTGTTCGTATTTAAGCCAAGGAAAGGAGAAAAAATCGGCGTAAGCCATTAAGCTCAAATTTTTACTTAATAATAGTTGTGTGCCGGCAAAAAATCCCTTTTCGTTAACAGGAGTGGAGTTTTCGGAAAGTGCAGCAGAAAACAAATTATGGTAATCCGGCGCATAGTTGCGATAAAGAAGAGAAACTTGTGCGCGGGAGTGAAATGGAATATTTACTCCGTTAATAAATGCTTTTCCTCCGTTGGAACTAAGTGCAGCTTCGCCATAAAAATGAGCTCGCCAAATCCGAAAAGAATAGTCTACACCATAATTGCTCAGTTGGTTTCCGCTAAAATCAAACAAATTGTCTGGTGTAGCTGTTGTTTGAATCGGTAAACTTAATTGGGTGTTATAAGCCGTAACTCCAATTGATAATCGATTTGCGTTGTATTTAAAACGACCTCCATAAAGTTCAATTTCAACCAGATTCTTTTTTTCAAGTTCCGAAACAGTTCGATGAAATCCGGTATTTAAAAGTGTTGAAATGCTTAAACTTCCGTCGTCATTGCTTTGAACTGTTGCATCGTGTTTGTTTTTAGAATAAAAAATAACGGCCGACCACTTTTCTTTACCGAGATGCACGGCTGCACCGCGCAAAAAACCATTTTCTGTAGCCGAAGTATTTGGTTTAATAAAACTTTCAAAGCGTTTTAACTGAACACCATCAGCACTTTTGCCATAACTTAAACCGGTCCATAAGGTTAATCCTTGCCCGAATAATAAATGATAATCGCCCAAGGCAACTTGTTTTATAATGCCAATATTTTGTGCAAATACATGGATGGATTTAAAATCGAATCCTTTTTGAAAATAATCGTTTACCTGATTCGCAATTTCCTCGTTTTCCGGTTTTTTAAAAAATAACTCTCCAGCATCTTTTTCGGCCGTTATGCCCCATTGTAGCAAATTGGAATAATTGTATTTATATTTGATGTAATATTTATCCTGATTGCCCAAATATTGCGTACTTAGCGGATCTTCAAAGGGTTGAAAACCTTTTGGCTCTTCCAGAACACGTTGATAACGCATCAATGCATTATGCCTTCCGTATTTAACTAACTGTTTAAGTTTGGGAAAATCATTTTTTGTAAGCGCTTCAGCAGTAATGTAAGGAGCAATATTCTCGAGTTTTTCCGGTGTAAAACCATCAAGCAAAAGCAGTTCGTAAATGGTAACAAACTGGCCATTTTCCTTCAAGTAAGTTTTGATATTGCTTAAATCCATCTCCGAAATCAGGAAAAGTCGGTAGAGTTGTTCAACTTGAGTGCTATTGATATTGATAGGTTGTTTTTCAATCAATTCCAGTTCGTCAATTAGTTCGCTATAATCGATCGTACTCTCGCTATTTTCAGTAAGATTCTCAATGGTTCGCTGAATCGCTTCACTTTGTGCAAATCCCAAATTAGGAATTTGGAACAAGAAAAGTATTCCAATTAAAATCGATATCTTTTTAAATGAAAACATAAAATGCCTTAGTTGAATGCATAATACAAGCCTACTTTAGGCGAAAATCCTAGCGTCTGATGATAGCTTGTTCCAAAGTCGAGATGAATGCCCTTTAAATTTAACCCAAACCCAAAGCTAAATAAATCAGGATTAGAAGAAACGCCTCCTCGAACACACAACTGCTCAATGAGTTGGTATTCCAGTCCAAATTTGAATATTCCGTGATCATAGATACTTTGCTCGTATTCCGCAATTAGCACGAGTTGAGGATCGATTGTATAAGCTGTTGCAAACTTAATCACTGCTGGTGTACTTTCGGGATTGACTTCGCCAAGTTTAACCATAAAAGGGTTGTAAACATGAGATGCAATGCTCCATTGGTCGCTAAGTTTTGCCAAAACACCAATTTCAAACGTAAATGCACTGGCAGTTCCGTAATCGTTGCCAATCATAACTGATAAATAATCTATCTGAACACCAACCGATAAGAAATCGCTAAGTTGTTTTCCAAAAGCAAGTCCGATTTTTTGTTCGGAATAGGCCGCGTAGCCAAAATAATTCATGCTCAAACCAAAGGATCCGCTATTGGTTGGCACAATCACACCAGCTGATTTTAAACTCAAATTTTTATCGATACCAAAATAGCTGTCGTAGGCTATCCCTGCAGCCCAACTTTTTTCACTTGCTAATCCGGCTTGGTTATTAAAAACAGACCAAAATCCTGCTGGCAATAGACTTACTCCTCCCATGGATGTAGCTCTGGCTCCGATGGGTTGGTTTGGATGCAATGCCAAAATTGAATTGCTAAAAAAAAGTAAAAAGAGGAAAACTAGAAAATGCCTCATGGAATTAATAATTACATTTGTGTAAAGGTAAAGAAATTATTAATTAAGCTGACTATCAAGAAGTCGGAAAAACGCATTAACAATGAATGTAAAGCCAATAATTGATTTTTTAAATGAATTGAAGGATAATAATAATCGCGAATGGTTTTTAGTTAATAAATCTCGTTATGAGGAAGCTCGACAAACCATGTATTCCATGCTGGGCCAGTTGATTTCCGAAATTTCAAAATTTGATTCTTCAATAGCGAGTGTAGAACCTAAAGATTGTTTATTTAGAATCTACCGCGATGTTCGCTTTGCTAAAGATAAGAATCCTTACAAAACAAATATGGGTGGGTTCATTGTTCCAGGAGGAAAAAACAGTGGCAATGCGGGTTATTATTTGCATCTCGAGCCTGAAAATTCTTTTGTTGGTGGCGGAATTTATATGCCCGAAGCTGCTCGATTGAAAGCTATCCGGAACGAAATTTATTATTCCGAAAACGAAATTAATGAAATCATCAATCAAAAAGATTTTAAAAACTATTTCTCAAAAATTAGCGGCGATGCGCTCGTTCGTCCACCTAAAGGTTTTGATCCTGAATTTAAAAGTATGGAATTGCTTAAACTAAAAAGCTATACGATGATTCATCCGATTGGCAATAATGATTTTAATAATCCTCATTTAATTCAGGAAATGGCCAAGATTTTTAAAGCGATGTACCCGTTAAATACGTTTTTAAACCGTGCTGTTCAGAATTAATCTTCAAGTTCCAACGGAATAGGATCCATTTTAATTTTCGCCTTTTTCCATCGGCCGCCTAAATAATAAATGTAGGAGATAATCATTCCAACCGACCAGCCAATCGGAATTCCCCACCAAATGCCGGTTCGACCTATCTCGTTCGACAAATAGTAAGATACAGGAATACGGAAAAGCCATAAGGCAATGAGCGTAATAAACATTGGAATTAAAGTCGCTCCAGCTCCTCTCAGTGTTCCATTTAAAATAAACATGGTCGAAAAGATAATGTAGAATGGAGCAACGATATACATATATTCTGTTCCGATGGAAATTACGTTTGCATCCGTTGTAAATACGCGTAGGATAGCTGTAGGAAACGCCAGAAAAAGTAAGCTGATAAAGATGGAAATGGCGTTTGTAAAAAGCAAAGTAGATCTAAATCCATGTTTGACTCTCAACATTTGATTTGCACCAATATTTTGACCAACAAAAGGAGCCACTGCTCCCGCAAAACTCATCGCTATCATCAAAGGAATGGATTCTATTCGCAAAGCGATGCTATAAGCGGCAACAACATCGGTTCCAAATTCATTTACAATACCAAAAAGTGCAATCATTCCAAAGGAAACGATGGTTTGTTGAAATCCGGTTGGTAATCCTATTTTCACACTTTCTCTAAAAATCTTTTTATCAAAACGTAATCGTTTTATGTGAAGACTAATAAGTTCGTGGTATTTGTTTAAGTAAACTATGGCGGTAATAAAAGCACCACCCTGAGCAATGATCGTTCCTAAAGCTGCTCCTTGCACACCCATATTGAACTCTTTTATAAAAAGCCAATCCAGAAAAATATTACTAAAAGTGGCAATAATAGTAAAATACAAAGGGGTTTTCGAATCCCCAATTCCGCGCAAAATGGCATTGGTGCCGGCAAAACCAAAAAACAGGACATTCCCCATCATATATATGCGAATATAATCAATGGCCAAGGGCATTACATCTGCCGGAAGATTCGTGAGTTTAAATACCCAAGGCGCCACAACAATTCCCACGACGGTTAGTACTAAAGCCCCAAAGAACATGAAAATATACATAGTATCAACTGCCTTTTTCACAGAGTCCATGCGTTTTGCTCCCATATATTGTGCAATAACAACCGTTGAGCCGGAGCCAATTCCAATAACAAAAGAAACCAATGCAAAGATCAAAGGAAATGCAGCACCAATTCCCGCAAGGCCTTCTTTTCCAACATAATGTCCAATAAAAATACTATCTACAATACTGTATAGCTGCTGAAACAAACTGCTAAATACGATTGGAATTGCAAAATAGATGATTTGTTTAGATATTTTTCCTTGGGTAAAATCCTTCATTAAAAGTAACTTGAGTTGTGGCAAATTGACTAGGCGTATTTGAAGAAAAGAATTAACTTAGCACTCAAACTCCTAACCAACCGCAAAGATGCGAAAATATTTGACGCAGCATAGTAACAGAAATCTTAGTATTCAAATTCCATCCTATTTATTAAGTACAGAGCAGAAAGATGGAATCAATTCATTGCCGGATGTTGCTGATGAGCATGTTGGCGTTTTAAATCGCTTTCATCGATTTATTTTAAAACACAAACAGAATATTAAAGAAATTGAAACTCCTTTTATTTTTCTAAATCAACTTTTTAAAGTTACGTTTGAAGACGAAAAAAATGGGTGGATGAGCTTTGACTTAAATGTGGATGTTTTTGATAACAAAAGCATTTGGTTGCAAGTAAAGCACTCCGTTTTTAATCAGTTTAACTCCTTGATTGGATTTTCTGAAGTTTTAAAGGAAGTAGAAGAACTCGACGATACAGATCGAATTCTGATTGATCGAATTAATCTAAATGCCAGAAACATGTACCAAACGATGAAAATGTTGATGGAATATGAAATGCTGCTTCACCAAAATGATAAAATCAACGCAAATAGAATACCAGCTGCCGATTATTTCGAATCCTATTTTCGTCATAATCAACGTCTTGTAAAGGATATCCAACTGCGAAAAACACCACCTTCTAGTGTAGAATTTTCAATTGATGGTGAGTATTTTAAAGCCTCCTTAGCTGTATTCTTTAGTTTGATACAAGAAGCTTTTGATCTAAATGGAAGCGAATTTCGCATTATTCCAGGTTTAAATGCATCTTTTCAATTCGAACACAAGAACTTTAAACAATTTGATGAGGAGTTTTATTATCAGGCAAATGCGGTTGCTAACTTCTTTGAAAACGGACAACAAATAGATCACTTTACACTTCTTTCTTTTCAGTTCTTTTATATTCGATTGATTGCAGAACGAATGGGAGGGGAGTTTGATATTTCTTTGTCGAAAGAAGATGGGAATCATTTTCGAGCAGTTTGGTGTTTTAAAGGAATACAAACAGAAAACGACCAAGTTTCACTTTCGATAGGCGATGAAGAACTTCAAGAAAGTTGGAACTCTTCAAAAGAATCCTATCCTGCAAACAGATTGAGCAAAGAGCTTCGAATAGAAATCGAAAAGTTATCATCAAGTATTAGAGGGACCTATGTTTTGGACGATTGGAAAAACTTCGCCTCTGCGCTGCAAAATTTAAAACTAGAAAAACCCATTCCTGATCAAAACATGCTAGATGTATTGATAAAAGAAATTGAAATGGCTGTAAAAACATTCGATATAAAAAAATTGCAGAAACTCAGTACAATGTTGTTACAAATTAGTGTTTCTGAATAAATTTAAATATATTTGTCTAACTAGAATTCAAGGTAACCGATAGATAACCACAATAGAACAATTAAAAAAATAGGAATGAAAAAAAACTCGCTTCTTCTCTTAGTAGACGATGTTCCCCAAAATATTCAAGTATTAGGTGCAATTTTAAAGAATCAAGGCTATTCTTTTGCTTTAACTACAAGTGGTAAAGAAACCTATGAACTACTGGAAAAAGTTACTCCTGATATCATTTTGCTCGATGTCATGTTGCCGGATAGTGATGGTTTTAGCATTTGCGAAAACCTGAAAAAGACAGAAGCAACAGCAGATATTCCGGTTTTATTTCTTACCGCTAAAAACGATACACACGATAAAGTAAAAGGATTTCAAGTTGGTGCGGTAGATTATATTACCAAACCTTTCGAAGAGCTCGAAGTAATCGAACGGGTTAAAAATCACTTACAAGCAAAACTGGATAGAGATCAAATAAAAAAACATAACAAAGAACTAGAAGGAATTGTTGAGCAACGTACCAATGAATTGTTGAAAAAAGAGCGCGAGACCATCCTTGCTCAGTTTATCCAAGGAGTAGTTCACAATATTAGAGGACCTATTTCAAGTGCACTGGCCGCGTTGGACTTGATTCAAGCAATGCGAGATGAGCTCAATCGCAAAATCGATGCTGGAATTAGTAAAGTGGAACTGAAAGTGCAATTGGCAGATGTTTGGGAAATTTTAGAATTGAACAACGAAGTACTTCGGAAAATGGCAGGTAATCTGGAATCGATGTTGCGTAAAAGTAGAACAGATCAAATTCAAGAGCATGATGTGTATGATCTGAACGAACTAATCAACCAAGAATTGGAATTTCTGGATGTGGATCTGAAATTCAAAAATCAAGTAACAAAAACCATCAATCTTTCCAATCATAAATTGCCTGTATTTGTTTCGCAAGGCGATATTGCTCAAGTTTTCGAAAATTTGATAAAAAATGCGATGGATGCGATGCATAAAACATCCAATCCTAAAATAATAATCGAGTCGGGGAGTGCTAATGAGTTTCATTGGTTTTCGATTCAAGACAGTGGTTCAGGAATTCCTGCCGATATTATTAATAAGATATTCGATCCATTCTTTACCACCAAACCGCTCAAATCAGATCCTACACAGCTAAACCCCGAACCAATAGGAACAGGCATCGGATTGCAATTTTGTAAAAGAACGATTGTCGCAAACAATGGAAAAATTGAAGTGGAATCGGAACCCAATCAGGGAGCAAAGTTTACGATTTTCTTACCTGCTTACCATTAGGAATTAAAATCTTCGTTTGTGAACGTCAAAAGTTTGATGATCAACAAAAGATTTAATCTTAGCAGCTAGCATTACAAAAACTTTCAAATCACGACTTAAAAACCAATTAATAGCCAATTGGCTGCCTCGAGATGCATCTGCTAGACGAATGAGAAAAGTAAAATGATATTTTTTTAGCCACAAGATTGCTTTTAGATCTCTGTGAATAGCAGCATCAAAAGCTGCAAATTGCGGAAATTGATGTTCCATGAGCCATTGATTACTTACCTCGCCTCCACGTATTGATTTAGATAGCACTCCTAACTCTGGATATCCGTTTTTCATAAGCCACTCAAAAAAATCTTCGTTGCCGCCAACAGCTTCAACAAATGCAAGCAGAATTTTAATCGGATAGGTTTCTAAGTGTCCTCGTTTCATTGTGAAAAACGATTTATGTCCATGTTTCTAAATGTCTTTTTACCTTGAATAAAATGCTCAAAAACAACACTTTTTTGATAAATATTAGAAACAGATCTTTGTTCTTGCTTTTTTCTTTTCTTTTTTAATGTAGATATATTTCGATAAAAGTAGAGATGGGAGTGAAAAACAGCTAACAAATCTTTAGATCCGCCGGCCATTAAGAATTTGATTGCAGCAATACCATCCAAAACGAATCGAATTAAAAATACTTTTAGAAGCTGATTTTTAGGCAAGTTTTTATAAAGTAAGCAAAAATTATTTCTGAAATTAAGGTAGGTTTTTTGGGGATTACTTTTGGGTAAAGTACCACCACCTATATGATAAACAGTAGATTCAGGATGATAAATAATGTTATAGCCTTTGTTCTTTGCTCTCCAACAAAAATCAATTTCTTCCATATGTGCAAAGAAATCCGCATCAAAACCACCCAGTTCATGAAATACTTTGGAGCGCACAAACATGCAAGCACCACTCGCCCAAAATACATCAATAATATTGTCGTATTGAGCTTCGTCTTTTTCTAATTCTTGGAAAATACGGCCTCGACAAAAAGGATAACCTAAATAGTCTATAAATCCACCACCAGCACCCGCATATTCAAAATACTCTTTTTGTAGATAGGATTTAATTTTTGGCTGGCAAGCTGCCACATTCGGGTGATTATCTAAATAGTTGATTAGTGGATTTACCCAATTTTCAGTTACTTCAATGTCTGAATTAAGAAGAATATAATAGTCGGCTTTAATTTGCTTTAGAGCTTCATTATAACCCTTTGCATAGCCGTAGTTAGTTGCTAATTCGAGTAATTCTACTTCTTTAAATTTGGTTTTGATCAGTTGCGTTGATTCGTCTGTAGATGCATTATCTGCAATGTATATCTTCGCGTTTTCTGGCTTATGTTTTATTACAGAAGGAAGGAATTCAGATAAATATTGGGATCCATTCCAGTTTAAGATGACAATAGCCGTTTTCAGAATCATAAGACAATTTGCATTGGAAAGGCGAAAGTACGAATTTTCATTTTTTAAGCGACGATACTTTCAAAAAATAGTGAATTCTCGCTGATTTAATTCGGATTGGAAGAGTCAAGAAAGTCAAATTCTTTGTTAAAATGCTGACCTAAAAACAGATAGTTTTTAATTTGAAAAATAATTTGTATTTAGTTTGAGAAGAAGAAAAAAGCTGTATTTTTGCAGCGGAGAAATGGCAGAGCGGTCGAATGCGGCGGTCTTGAAAACCGTTGAGGGTCACACCTCCGGGGGTTCGAATCCCTCT
>JAFGAK010000069.1 GCA_016933745.1 Bacteroidales bacterium | reverse complement strand
TCCTATTCCAGAAAATCCAACTTTGGCAGCAACACTTTTTTTAAGAGGCCTTGAACTTGTGCGACCCCTAATTTTATGCAACGGTTGACGCTATGTAAAGTTGCCGAATTTCGTGCTTCTATCCTATCAGCCCGAAAAAACTACCAAGCGAGAAATTCACATGCAAGTTACGAAAAACTCGGCAATTTTATATAGCGTTGGTTGGGCGTTCGTTGTTTTTTTTCGTTTATTGTTGTTCGTTTCATTTTTAGTTGTAAATTTGTAACCATTGTATAAGGTTAAATAACATGGTTATGAAAGAATATTTATCGCTGTCCGAAGCATCTGAACTTATTGGTAAAAGCAAAGGAACCCTAAGACGTTGGGATAGAGAGGGAAAATTGTCGGCCGTCCGTGAGCCAATGAGTAACTACCGTGTTTATAATCGTAACCAGGTTGAAACTCTTTTCGCTGACTTTTTTAGTCACGATGTTGAAGATATTGTTTCTAACTATGTTGAACCGCAAAATAAATACACTGTTTTAGAATTATTTGCCGGTGCTGGTGGTTTTGCTGTTGGTATGGAAAAGGCAGGTTTGAAATGTATTGCTTTGAATGAAATTGATAAATGGGCCTGTCAAACTTTGCGAAAAAATCGTCCAAACTGGGAAGTCTTGGAAGGTGATATTAAAGACTTTAGTTTTACAGAATTTTACAGTAAAGTTGATGTCGTAACTGGTGGTTTTCCTTGTCAAGCTTTTAGTTATGCAGGTAAAAAGATGGGGCTTGCAGATGTAAGAGGGACTTTGTTTTATGAGTTTGCAAGAGTTGTTAAAGAAGTAAATCCTCCAATTTGTATTGGAGAAAATGTCCGAGGGTTACTTAGCCATGATAATGGAAGAACCTTGCAAGGAATGATTTCTATTTTGGATGAAATTGGTTACAATGTTGTTCCTGTACAAGTATTGAAAGCCATAAATTATAAAGTTCCACAAAAGAGAGAGAGATTAATATTAGTTGGTGTTAGAAAAGATATTGATTTGAAATATGAATATCCGAAACCTCATAATAAAGTTTACAATTTGAAAGATGCTTTGAAGAAAGGCGAACTTTACGATACAAATGTTCCAAAGTCACCTGGGGCAAAATATCCACAAAGCAAAAAAGCTGTTTTGGATTTAGTGCCACAAAAGGGTTATTGGCGTGATTTGCCACTTGATATTCAAAAAGATTTTATGGGGGGAAGTTTTCACTTAGGAGGTGGAAAGACTGGAATTGCAAGGCGTATTGGTTGGGATGAACCTTGTTTAACATTAACTTGTAGTCCTGCACAAAAACAAACGGAAAGATGTCACCCCGAAGAAACTAGACCTTTTACAGTTCGTGAATATGCTCGTATCCAAACTTTCCCTGACGATTGGTTTTTTGAAGGTTCAATGGCTCAACAATACAAACAAATAGGGAACGCTGTTCCTGTTAATTTGGGAATAGAAGTCGGTTATTCGATTGTAAAGTTTTTAAATCAATACTATAACTTATCAAAGCCAAGATAATAACTGTAATTCTCAAAAGTAATTTGGTCTAAAACGGTTCTTTTACTGGTTTTAGTTTTTGATTTTATTTCTTCTAACGCAGAATTTTCAGCAATTTCTTCGGTTTCTTCAGTTGATTTTAGATAATCTTTGATTGCTGTTGGTAGAACTTTGTAAAGTTGAAACATTGCGTCTCCTTGTCCTGAAAGCAATGCGTAAAATTGGTCGCCAGAGATTTTATAAACTCTGCTATGACTGTATTCTTTGCCGTTTATATCTCCACTCCATAATTCACAAAAACTTCCTTTCGCTAAAATTTGTACCCAATAACATTTTGCCTTTTTATAGTCATTAGCATAACGAGCTAATTTCTGAAAGAGTGCTTCTGCAGCACTACTGTTCATAGTATTGTGTTTATTTTTTATGTCAGCAAATAGCGTATCATCTGTTGCTTTAATGTCATAACCGCTCAAATTTCCAGCTTCATACCCCTTCATACCGCCTAAAATTTGTTCGTGAAAAGTTCCAATTGAATTATT
>JAFGAK010000068.1 GCA_016933745.1 Bacteroidales bacterium | reverse complement strand
CGAAGCACTTTCCTATCAAGTTACAACTACTTTTGATACGAGCTGTGCCGCTCGAATACGCACTGCACCGGCAATTAACTATACCGCTTGTTACCGCCTGGTGTTCTTTGATTTCTGTCATTTCTCCTTTCAATTTGCTAAAAATTTCTGTCTGCCGTGCGTTGGTTTTGGTGGCTCTTTTGCAATTTTTGGCTTAAGCGTTGGCTTGTGCGAATTGCAAATGTGCCACCAAATGCGTTAGCTTAAGTATATGGCTCTTCGAATGGTGGGTCTGTTAATATCCCATCTTCAAAACAACTTTGTATAAAACTCAAACCGTTTTCAATGTAATAATATGTGTGGTTATTATCTGTTGATGGCAACTCAAACGTAGTCCAAATATCTACAGCTTCTTTCATAATTGCCTTTCCTATTCCTTGACGTTTTAAGTGCGCCATTGTATGCATATGAGCTAATTGCATACCGTCTTCTCTATCGTGAAACTCAAAACAGCTACAAATCAAATTTGCACTATCAATAGCGAAAAGAAAAGAAATATCTTCACTTAAGAAATATATATCATAAACTCCATATGTGGAAATATGCTCACATTCTTGAAGTTGAGATGATGTCATTGTTTTTCCAATTTCTAGATTCATCGTATTGTTTTAAAAGTATTTCTCCAATTTTTCAAGAGTTCTTTAGACTTTTCTTTTTGTTGTTGGGCTAGTGGGACTTTGTGAATGTGCTTGCAAATTTGCGTTGGCTTAATTAGCATTTTTATACGTAATTACATTTTCTCTAAATAAATATGCTTCTGACGAACCCAAATCAACCATCCGGTTTAAAATCCAAACATAATCGTCAATTAGTTTTTTGTCGTTTTTGATTATTGAAATATGGTTATAGTATAGTCGTTTTATCAATCTTTCTGCGGAAGGATATAGTAATGCAATGGTGGTGTCGACTTCTGATTTGAATATATGAACTAACCAACTTATTGATTCAGGAAGAAAAGTCTTTTCGCCAACAGTTGAGAATACGTTAAGAATCGAAGTTGTTTTGTGCTTTCCTAAATCCTTTACCATTGATTGATAAAAATCTTTTTTATTTTCAAGAGGTTTCCAATGAGTAGAGGTTTCTTTCCATTTAATATCAAGGAAAAGTGTTGCAAGAAAATATTGCTTGCCACTCGCCTTGATTTTATCAAAGAAATGTTGCCATAATACCCAAAAGTTTGTAATAAGCTTTTGGTTTAAATCTTCTTCAGTAGAATTGGCAATAATATCGTCTAACTTGTATATCACATACTCTGGTACTTTTGAAGAAAATTCAAATAGGTCATCTCTTCTTCTGAGATTAGGCAATTCAAGCTGATAAATTGGGTCCATGATTAAATCTAGAACAGATTTAGATAATTCGATATTTGCTTTTAAAAGAAGTTCAGCCAAATAGAATTCCACGTCAAGAACTGATTGTGAATGAATTTGTCTTTCTTCTTTGTCGCGATTGTATGAATAATTTTCCTCGTGTTGCAAATCAGAAGTTAGTAAAGGAATAAAATGTTTGATGAAAGATTCAAAATCTTTGTCTGATGTATCGTAAGGCGTTATCACGAAAGCTCTTGCAAGTAAATATCCCTCACTCTTTTCTAAACTAATTTCTGAATGGTCAAACTTCAAATTCTTATTGGATGAAATTTGTTGAACAAATTTTTCTTCCTTGTCCAGCACTTCCTTCAAACTTTCTTCATCTTGGTATCTATGAAATATGGGATTAGCTTTTTTGTAATTAGAATATTTAATAAGCCCAAGCCAAACTCTTTTTGCTTCAATTGGATAATGCTCAAAAAATATTTCTCTAACGTATTGTGTTATTTTATCAATTTCGTGGTCAGCAAAAGGCGCAAATAGCATAGAAATCATCATTGCTATTATTCCATCCTTATCTTCATCATCTGCCACATTCTCCATCAGTAAGTGAAAAGAAGATAAAGCAATTTCTTTTTCCATTAAGCTGACGCTCTTATTAAGACTATAATCTCTGTTAAATGTATCTTGAAGAATAGAAACTATTGCATCTACAATTGTTTCTAAACACCAAGACGTTTGTTCTTTTGAAATATCACTTGAAAATTCACCTAACCCAAGAATAGCAAGTGTTATTGGTTTGCTGAATAGAATGTCTAAATTTTTGGGATTAGAATAATAGTTGTAACACTCATTCCATTTTTCAATACTAATTGCCTCTTTTTTTTCGTATGCTTTTGATATTATTGCTGAATATGTGGCAGTAATGTTTTGTGCCTCAATATCATCTTGATTTGAGGCGATAAAATTAGAAACATCTTCATCGTATTCAGGTTGAATTGGAAAACCACCAAGTTTTTCATCATAATCTCCAACTTTGTGATTTCTAATATCCATCTCAATTAAATTCTTTTTCCACACAATATCATTGTTCTGATTTTGTATTTTTAGCTTATCAAATATTTGATGAATTTCTTTGTTTAATTTTCTAACATTAAATTGATAGTCTAAAATAAAATCCAGAAGCCCTCTCTGATATTTTTTTCTATGTGGAAGTTGATTTGATTCCCAACGCTCTTTTTGTGCAAATGAAATATGACTATCCATTGGGGCAAGCGTTGAGTTTTCTTGAAGTGCTCGACTTAAATCCCATTCATAGAATTCTTTGACTGACAATAGCGGCAACATCGCTTCTTCAACTTCTTCAGGATAAGCAATAGCAACGCTTGTTAAAACCGCTAATGGTGCAACATTGTTGCTGTTTTTAAGAACATAATCATATATAAACTTTAGGTTCTCTTTGCTTACATCTGTTTTTCGTTTTGCCATTTCTAAAAGGAACTTCTCAAAACTCATTAACATAGATTCCAATGCATAATTTGTAACGCTTGAACCTCTGTATGCTGCCCATAATTCCCAAGCCGCCCATTGTTTTACTATTGTTCCATCATTCAGCTCAATTTCTATCTGTGAGATTTTGTGTTTGTATTCGCAAGTAGCATTTACATAAAAATCAACTGAATAATTGATAAAATCAATGATGAATTTTAGCCCAATCATCGGGTGAAATATCAGCAAATTGGACGCAGGTGTTTTGTATACTCCCGAAGGGAAAAAAGAATGTTTATCTTTAATGCCCCAACATTCCTCATCACGCAAAGATTGTCTTGATAAGAATCTTATTTCACTTGGAAAATCTGTTTCTTTTGGTGGGACGTATTTCCAATTTCTCCAAGCCGTTTCAATAATGAGCTCGGGCAGTTCTTTTATTAAATGCTGGTTTCCTATACCTGAAAGACATTTTTCAATTACATTTTTATAGAAGGAATTTAACCTCCATGAATCCCGATTTTCTTTATTGGCAAATGCTCTTGCTACAAGTTGTTTGATTTCTTCTTTTGATATTTCTGCTAAGTCCAGCAGAATTGCAATCAAATTCGTTGATTTGTTTTTAGCATTTTCTTCCTGCCAAAATTCTTTTTCTTCTTCAATTTCTTTCAAATAATGAAGCACAATAGATTTTGCCGACTCCAATTCTGTATCTTCAATTTTGTTGTATTGAAACAGTAATCGGTAATACCAATCTGCAAGAAAGTTAAGTATTGAAAGTTTGATTACGTCTAATTGAGAAATATGCTTTTGAATAAAAAACAACGCTTCTTTCCAACCCGAACCAATCGGCAAAAGGAAATTGCTGTTGTTGGTTTTTTGGTCACTTTCTTTGCAACAGGTTTTTATGATATGCAAACATCTGTTGAAGAATACAGCATTATCGGCAATAAGTTCTTTTTCAAAAAAGGTAAAAAATAAATTACTGTATTCTGATTTAAAGATAGCAACCAACAATTCATCAGCCCAATATTTTTCATTCGTTTGGTCAGCAATTGTTGCCTTAATCAGTTCATTTATTTTACTGCTGTTGTCAATTAAATAGTCTTCCACCCAAAGACGAAACGCACGTCTGATAGCTGGCTCGTTTCCCAAATTACTGAACAAATCTTTTGGATTTGGAAAATCTTCAAACTTTGAAGAAACATATTTTACCAATGCCCAATCTTCTAAAATATCGTGAGAAGGGGAATACTTTCTATTGTTGTTTTCCTGAAATACAATTTCATCATTTTCTAAACAAACTATTGCCTCTGCATCAGATTTGTCGGGTTTGGTAAAGAGTTTCATTTCTTTTGCCCTCTTTACTGCAATTTCTTTAAAAGCTTCTTCACGTTTAATCGGAAGTCCATTTTTCGTATTGGTTGAATCTACAACTAATGAATTCCACAACTTGTCTTTAAATTCAGTCAGCGAAACATTAGCATAATCATCGTTTGTTTTACTAATTGCTAAGATTGAGAAGTCTAGATATTTAGGACTTTGCAGCAACTTTTTGACTTTGTCGTTTTTTAGAACACTATTTAACTGCGGAAATTTTTCAGCTACAAGTTTTATTTCTTCTTCATTAAGTGTTGGAATGTCAATTATGCATGTGGTATCTTTATCAATACCGAATTTTAATGTAATTAAGTCAATCGCATATTTCCGTGACGAAGCAATAAATTTGATTTCTGGGTGTTCTTTAAGCAACGCTAATAACTGTTTAAAAGCA
Organism: Bacteroidales bacterium; assembly: GCA_016933745.1. GTDB lineage: Bacteria > Bacteroidota > Bacteroidia > Bacteroidales > UBA12170 > UBA12170. The sequence continues at coordinate 1,596 of JAFGAK010000068.1, read as the reverse complement.
CATTCGGGGTCTGCTTCCAATAATTTTTCCAAGCTATCAATGAAAATAATTTTTTCAGGAATGAGGGAGATACAAGAGAAAATATCTTGTATTGTTTCGTTCACGCCTTGACTTGAAAAAACATTGGCAAGCGTAGATTCATTGAATTGGTCTGCTCTGAAAACAAACACGCTTGCATTAGGGTAATCTTTTAGAAGAATCTCTTTGATTTCAGCTGATTTACCGACTCCAGGCTTTCCTGTTACAATCGTAAGTTGAGAATTACTTAACTCTTCTAAAATTTTTTCTCTTGATTCTGTTCTTGGTAAATGAAATTCGTTTTCGCCTTTTCCAATAGAGGTTTTTATTGGTCGTAAAATCTCTTTGCTGTCTGATTTAAGTTTTTCAACGGCTTTGAAGTATGGACTTAATTGTTTGTTATCAAAATGCTGAAAGAAATCTTTGTCTTTAATACTTTCAATTGTTGCACTTCCACCACTTGGGTTAAGCGTTGCAACATAAGCAAAGATACTGTCCCAAATTTCTTTTTCGGTTGTTGTCGAACTTTTACTTTTACTGAGCTTAATCAGATTGAGAAAATATGTTTTATCAACACTTCCTTCGTTTAGGAAATCATATTCCAAAACATCAATGCATTTCAAAAACTCCCAAAGTTCTTTATCTGTCAAATCTGTATTGCTATTCGCTTCTTTTAATACCTCACGAAAAACATTTAATCGGTCTTTCTTTCCTTTAATTCTGTTTACTTCCGTAATAAAATCTGCTTCTGTGGCGTGATTTGTTGCCCAATTAAAAAGAGATTTAAGATGATTTCTTTCATCTTTTGTTAAACCATTCTTTACTATTATAAGTTTATCTTTTGATTTATCAAAAATTGAAGTATTGTTGTAGTCTTTCCAAAAAGCATTAATTACCTCTTTGAACTTTTCATTGTCAGCAGTAAATGAAATGTCGTGTTTTACTTGAATCAATAAACGATGTTCACCACTTGATGATTTTGCAATAGCCATAAAATCATCAGTTTCATAGCCTCTGTTGGTTACTTGCAAGGCAACCTCAGATAATTCCCCTGAAGCAATACAAGGAATATTGCCACGAATGATAAGCGTTGTGAGAAATGCCGTTTGAACGAGTTGTTCAAAGTTTGTTCCTCCTCCTCCTTTTTGAAATACACTCCCTTTATCTGACATAGTTATATTTCATTTGAGTGCTAGCAAAAATTGCACTCTTTGACAAAGCTTTGGTTTTTGTGTTGGCTTGTGGGGCTTTGGCAATGTGTGCAATGTGGGTTGGAAAATATCTCTCTTGCTCTATCAATATTTCGTTTTTCTGTCCTTTCACCATGGTTTTAAATTTATCGTTGTCTCTGTCTTTTTTACACTTGGCGGTAACACCTTAATATACTTGCTTTCTTCCAAGAGGTACATATATTTCTCATATATCGGACCTGTTTTATCAGGCATCTAAAAATTATTAAACGTTTAAAATCGGATAGCAATCCTGGAAAATTGATCCTTTTTAGCTCTGATTTTGATACCCGGGTGCACTTCGTCCCGTAAGTCCCATTTCCACTAATCTCTAAACTGTATGTCCTGT
>JAFGAK010000067.1 GCA_016933745.1 Bacteroidales bacterium | reverse complement strand
ATTCTTTGTTTAATCTCTAATGCTACTTGCTGCATGCTACTTGCTGCCAACTTTGGATATCCATCCAAGTTCAAAACAAATTCATCAATTGACTTGGCAGAAAAATCATTCGTGTATTCCAAAATAAGTTTTCTCAATTTAAGATGAACGCTTCTGTATTTCCAAGGATCAGGTGACAAAACAACAAGATCAGGACAAAGCAATTTTCCGTCTTTTACTCTCATGCCAACTCTTATTCCCAACTTCTTTGCCTCAACGGAGGGTGCAATAATACAACCCGAAGGTGTAGTGTAGGCAGCTACAGCGATAGGTGTTCCGCGGAGCAGGGGATTGGCTTGCTGTTCTACAGTTGCAAAGCAGGAATTAAAATCAATATGCATAGTAGTAGATGGTGCTTTGTTGAAACCCAAATGAGTAGTGTTTGCTGAATATTTCATCGGTAATTCAAAGTTAAAAACGAAAAGTCACAATCTCAAAATTTTAAATTTTGATTTGTAATTTTGCACTTTGCATTTTGATTTTTAAATTTAACCCGGCAGTCCATCCGAGATTTCTTCCAATCTCCAATGCAGATTGTCAGTGTTCAAAACTATTCGGAAAAACATAGACTTACTGGCAACAGAAAACACATGATATAAAGTCCTACCTTCTCTAAAAGTATGATGAAGACCAACTTTTTTGACTCCGTAAAGCCTGCCATTCCACACAAGGGCTCTCGGTTCAACTTTGCGTTGTCCGGAATCAAAAGTAAAAGAAACTGAAACTGGTATGTCAATTTTTTCTATCATTTTTACTAAAATAATTCCAAATAAAATACGAACACTATATTTCTTTATAATACCAAATAAAATACGAAGTCAAGTAGGAATTTGAAAACAAACGTAAGTCAGCTGTATAATAAGTTATTATTAAATGATAGAAATATTAGCCAGATTAACCCATCGACAACCTCAAGAAAGCGCGTTAAAAAATCCCGTTAGAGATGCTCAAGCTGCTATAAGGGAATTAAATTTGCAAACTGCTACTAGAAAAATAGTTTATCCTCAGGTTGTATATACTAAAGATGATCTTGAAAGAATGAGTTGTGGAGAGAGACCTTTGTACCCTCCTCTACACTTTCTTTAATATTTATAGACTTTTTTACCTTTCGATATAATAATCTACATTAATATCTAGTTGACACATGATAACTTTCGTTTCTACTATTAATTATTGTATGTGTAAAAATCTTCCTAAATTTCTTCTAATACTTTTTATCTTTCTTGTATTTGGGTTTTTTGCAAAAGCAAATCTTGTTCATTCTGCATCTAATCATATAGTTATTTCCGAAGTGCAAATCTCGGGAACTTCTTCATCTGATGATTTTGT
>JAFGAK010000066.1 GCA_016933745.1 Bacteroidales bacterium | reverse complement strand
TCGGTGTTGGATTCGATATCATTAACCAATTCAACTACATTGAGCGAATCGATTAATCCATCAAACGTTAAAATTTCTTGTGCTGTGGGTATCGACATGGCTTCTTTTTAAAGCTTCTGAAAACAAAGATGAGAATAAATAATTAATTTTAAAAGCATTAAGGCCGCTTTTCCTTCATAAAGACAAAAATCGATCAGATTTAGTACAGAATTTTAGTGCAATGTGTAAAAGACTGATCTATTTTCGGTGAGTTAAAAAGTATAGAAACCAAAGATTTATCCCTACTTTTGAAACAACAATTTTTACACTTATGCCCAGCTATCTAAGTATTTTAAAATCAAGCAGTAGTAATTTTACCGAAACCTCTTTTAGCAATTTAATGAAAAAGAGGATTTATCATGTACTTCTCCTTTCTAGTGCTTACGACGCTTTTATTTTAGAAGATGATGGACGCATTGATGAACAAATATTTAATGAATATGTTTCTTTAAACCTGCGATATCCTCCACAATTTATCTTAGTAACCGATGAAGATGAAGCGTTTAAAGTCATGGAGGAGCAACCAATTGATTTGGTTATTACCATGCTTAGCGCCGAAAAAGAATCTACATTTGAGTTTGCTAGCGAATTTAAACAAGAATATCCCGATGTTCCAATCGTAGCATTAACCCCTTTTTCAAGAGAAGTTTCTTTGCGTTTTGATAAAGAAAAAACACAAGTTTTTGATTATGTGTTTAGTTGGCTTGGTAATGCTGACTTACTACTTGCCATAATCAAATTGATTGAAGACAAAATGAATGCTGAATACGATATCAACGAAATTGGGGTACAAGCAATCATTTTAGTCGAAGATTCTGTTCGGTTTTACTCGAGTTACTTACCCAATATCTATAAAATTATCTTCACCCAATCAAAGCAGTTTATGCAAGAAGGCTTAAACGAGCATCAAAAAATGCTTCGAATGAGAGGGCGACCAAAAATTCTTTTTGCAACTACTTACGAAGATGCAATTAGTTTGTACGAAAAATACAAGAACAATTTGTTGGGCGTGATTACCGACATGAGTTACAAGCATTACGGTGTTCGAAATCAATTTGCTGGATTAAATTTATGTCGACAAATAAAATCCGACAATAAATACACGCCTATGCTCATTCAATCTTCCGATGCAGAAAACAGCATATTTGCAAAGGAGATTCGAGTTGGATTTTTGCATAAACAATCGAAGACTTTACTCCGAGAACTCCGTCGATTTATTATCAAACATTTTGCCTTTGGGCCATTTGAGTTTATCGATCCATATTCGCATAGAACGGTTGAAAAAGCGGTTGATTTAAAAGAAATGCAGGAAAAATTATACTTGATTCCTGATGCTTCCTTACGCTATCACATTACCAGAAACCACTTTTCTAAATGGCTAAATGCCCGTGCTTTATTCTCTCTGGCAACTGTTTTCAAACGCGTTTCTGCAGAAGATTTTCAAAATTTAGATAGTGCACGACATTTCTTATTTCAAAGTATTCAGAATTTCAGAATTAATAAAGGTCGAGGTATTATTGCAGAATTTGATAAAGATTCTTACGATGAATATTTAATCTTCACACGTATTGGAAATGGTTCTATTGGTGGAAAAGCAAGAGGATTGGCATTTTTAGATTCTCTCATCAAAAGAAATCAATTGCTCAGCAAATACAATAATGTACTGATTAGCATTCCTAGAACCATCGTTTTGAGTACAGAATACTTTGATGAGTTTATGGATTCGAACGACTTATACAAAACTGCTTTATCAGATTTAAGCGACGAAAAAATCCTAAATAAGTTTGTAAGCGCTTCTCTTTCAGATCGTGTTATCGAAAATCTAAACGCTTTTATTCGGGTCATCCGAAAGCCAATTGCTGTCCGATCATCTAGCTTACTCGAAGATAGTCATTATCAACCTTTTGCAGGAATTTACGCTACGTATATGATTCCTAATTTAACTGAAAATCCAGAGCAAATGCTGCACATGTTGAGTGTTGCAATCAAAAGTGTTTATGCTTCGGCTTACTTTCAGGCTTCAAAAGCTTATATGACTGCTACTTCGAATTTGATTGATGAAGAAAAGATGAGTATTGTATTTCAAGAAATTACAGGCTCGCCACATGGCGATACTTTCTTTCCAACCTTTTCTGGAGTTGCACGCTCCATTAATTTTTATCCAATCGTTCCGGAAAAACCCGAAGACGGGATTGCAAATATCGCACTTGGATTAGGTAAGCAGATTGTAGAAGGCGGACAATCACTCCGTTTCTCGCCCAAATATCCACAAAAAGTGCTTCAACTTTCATCGCCCGATCAAGCTTTGCGCGAATCGCAAAAAGATTTTTATGCTTTGGATTTGGATCCGAAAAGTTTTCATCAAAGCACGGACGATGGAATCAATCTCCAAAAAATCCGCTTACGCGAAATTAACCCAGAATGGGGATTTGATCGTTTGATGTCGACTTTTGATTTTCAGAATAATATCATCCGAGAAGGAAGTGGTCATACCGGAAAAAAAATAGTTACATTCTCCAACATACTCAAGCACAATACGTTTCCTTTAGCACAAATCCTTTCGGATATTTTAGCCATTGGCGAAAAAGAAATGAATACGCCTGTTGAAATTGAGTTTGCCGTGAACATGAATTCGCAACCCAAAGACCCTGCTATTTTTAATATTTTACAAATACGCCCCATTGTTGCACAGAAAGAATTTATTGCAACCGATTTAACCCAAATCAAAAAAGAAGACACCTTGATTTATTCCAAATCAGCTTTGGGTAATGGAAGAATTACGGATTTACACGATTTTGTTTTTGTGAAACCCGAAAATTGGGATGCTTCAAAAAGTTTGGAAATTGCCGGTTTCGTCAATCAAATTAACAAACAAATGATTGCTGACGATCGCTTTTATGTTTTGGTTGGTCCAGGTCGTTGGGGATCGAGCGACAATTGGTTAGGAATTCCTGTAAAATGGCCAAACATTTCCAATGCACGTGTTATTGTGGAATCGGGATTGGATAAATACCGAATAGATCCCAGTCAAGGAACGCATTTCTTTCAAAATTTAACGTCGTTCCGTGTGGGTTATTTTACCATTAATCCTTTTTTAGGCGATGGATATTACGATTTGGATTTCCTTAATCAAATGCCGGCTCATTACGAAGATAAATACATCAAACACGTACGTTTCGACGAACCTCTTTTGGTTGAAATTGATGGAAAAAATACCTTGGGCGTTGTTTACAAACCTAGAAAATAGGTTCTATTCGATTTTATGAAAAAGCGCATAACGCAACTTATTTCCGTCGATGGTGTGCAACTGACTTTGAATTACTTCGAATTCAGCTTCGTATTTATTCCACAAATACGCACTGAATACCATTTTTTCCTGCTCGCTTGGTTTAAGCGAAAGTTCTTGTATATCCATCGAAAAAAATACACGATTCCATTGCTTTGGAATGAAGGGATAATTCGTTGTATTTAAACCTCGCCAAATCACCAGATGATTCTCATTCTTTAGTTCCATCACCACAACTACTTGCAAACTATCAACAGCTTTGATATCAAATTCAGCTTCCAAAACACCAGTTTTTGCTGTTCCTAAATGCTTTAGAGAATCTGTAAAAGTGAGCGGATATAAAGCCTTTCGATTCACTTTTAACACTTCGGAATTTGAAGCCGAATCGAACTGAAGGTTTGCAGAAGAAAATTTCCATTTCGAATCCGATTCATCAGAAGGAAAAACCGCGATTGGAAAATTCTTTGGCGGAGGTGGTTGATTGTGTTCCTTTTTTGAAAATACCGTAATCTCGTAGGTATACCCTTTGCTTGTTTTCCTTTCAAATGGAAAATACTTTGAAACAAGCTGTTTTTGATAGCTTGGTAACCCGGACACAACAATCGATTCCTGATGAATAGTTTGCAAAAGACGATCGAGCTGATTTGGATTGAACGTTTGATTATAAAACGAGTAAAAAGGTATGTTTTGCTTGAATAATTGAAAATGATACTCCAAAAAATATGCTTGAATATCGGTAAGAATAAAGGTGCTTTCCTCCTGCTCAATGGCTATTTCTAAAAGTTCTTGAAATTTCTGTTTGTATAAAACACGGTGATGATGTCGTTCAAAAATCAAGCTATAAAAGGATGAAACTACAATCAAACTAAGTATAATCCCGAGGTAAATTGGTCTTAAATTGCTCGAAAAAGAAAATAAAAGGATCAACAAGAAAGGCAAGGAAAAGAGCAAAACTGAAAATTGCAGAACAGGATTAAACCAAATCGAATAAAAGTACCCAACTCCGATTGGGAGTAAAAACCAAAGAGCTAAAAACATTCTCTTTTTCAGCAGCAATTTTCCAATTTCCTTTTCGCTTTGCGATAAAAAGAAAGCCAATAAAATGCTCGCTACCGTTGCACCTATAAACCAAAAAGAATAATGAAAAACCCAGCTCAAATAATCGATCAAAAAATCAGATGTTGGTTGCTTCAACCAATTTCCCGGTCCACCAATTCCGCCAATTTTCAGTTGAGAAAAAAAGACAGGTAATTCAGGCAAGTACAAAACAAAGATTCCAACATTGGCTACGAAGTAGCTTTTAAAATTATTTTTTCGTAAAAAAAGAAATCCGCTAAAACCTACAATTGCAATAAATAAGAGCGCAAAATGATGCATGGATGCAGCCAAAAACGCACTTATCGCGTAAGCAAACAAAAACCGAATGGAACGCCTTTTAAAAAAATAAAGCGACCAAAAATAAACGGTAAGCAGACTAAAAAATAATCCCGGACTATAGGGTCGCGCGAGTTGACCGTAAAGAACAAAAGCTTGCATAGCCACGGTGATTGCACTGCTTAGCAATGCCACACTCGGATTAAACCACAATCGACCAATTTTGTAAATCAAATAAACTGAGGCTACGGAGAGAATCAAAAACGGCAATTTAATCATCCAAGGTGTGAGGCCAACTAAATGTGTCCAATAAAACAAAAATAGCTGAACACCAGCTGGGTGTCCGTCGGGTTTAATTCCAAACTGAATCAATTCAGC
>JAFGAK010000065.1 GCA_016933745.1 Bacteroidales bacterium | reverse complement strand
ATGAATATGGTCAACCGTTCCGTTTATTTGATACAAAACGCATTTTTTGTTTTTTAATATGCCCCATATATACCTGAATAGCTGTTCCCGGTTTTCTTCAACTAGTGATTTCTCCCTTTCTTTTGTTGAAAATACAATTTAATAGAGTATTTGCGTGTAAGTTGCCATCTTGGTTTTTTTGCAATTTATAAAAATAATAATATTGAACCCCTTCTTCGGGGTTCAATTCTGATGATATCTTCTTCCCGTAGTCCCGATAGCCATCGTGGATCACCTACGGCTATAATTATTGAACCCTTTTCAAGGGTTTTATCAGGCAATTGTAAACCAAAAAGTAGTGCCTTTGCCCAGTTCACTTTCGATCCAAATCTTTCCGCCCAATAATTCAACCAATTCTTTTACAATGCTTAAGCCAAGTCCGGTGCCCGAAACGGTTTCTTTACGAGTGTTGCTCCCACGGTAAAAGCGTTCGAAAACCTTTTCTGTTTCACCTTCTGGAATACCAATGCCTGTGTCGCTTACATAAAAAACCGGTTGTTTGTGTTGCATTTTGAACCCGATGGTTATGGTTCCTTGATGGGTGTATTTAAATGCATTCGATATGAGGTTCATGAAAATTTGCCTGAGCTTTTCGTAATCGGTTGTTATTTCAATATTACCATCCACTTTTGGCCCCAAAACTAATTCTACCCCATTTTGGTATTCTGGCAAGTTAAACGATTGAATCATATCGTCCAATAAACCGTTCAAATTAAAGCCACGGGTGTTGATGTTAAGTATTTTTGCCTGCAAGCGCGAGTAAAGTACAATATCGTCGATAATGTGCACCAATTGTTCGGAGTTCCGTACAATAATGGAGGCATATTGGCACATCAGCTCTTTGCTTTCTTCCTCGGGCAAAAGGCTGGCAAAACCCATTATGGAGTTCATTGGGGTACGTATTTCGTGGCTCATATTGGCCAAAAACGACGATTTCAGCCGGTCGCTTTCTTCGGCTTTCTCTTTGGCTGCTATGAGTTCCTGTTCAGCTTTCTTCATTTCGGTTACATCCCTGAACTCAACTGTTCGAACATCCTTCCCTTTGTACGGAACGTTTCTGGCTTCAAGACGCAAAGGAAATATCTCTCCATTTTTCCGTAAGCCAAGGGCTTCGTAAGGTTTTTCGTAACCTGCTAAGATATTGTCTAACACCTTATTCCTTGTTTCAGGAGCAATTAATAAAAGACCATCCATTCCAATAAGTTCGTCATAGGTATAGCCAGTTATTTCTGAAAGGCCTTGATTGCACTCCAGAATTTTTCCTTTATCGTGAATAACAATGCCGCCAAACGATGCATTATGAAGGGCTTTATACCGTTCTTCGCTCTCCTTTAATGCCAAATTAAGCGATATTTGTTCTTTTTTCTGTAATGTCATTTCGCTAATGAGCTTGGTCACATCTAACAGAAAATCCATTGCTATCTGAACTTTCTTTCTTGAAACGATTGGCACTTCCCTGAGTGCTTTTATGTAAGCTTCTTTATCGAAGCCATATTTCTCGGCCTGTTTTTCAAAAAAAGACTCATTGGGTTTTTCGAAAAGAAACTGCCCTGTAAAAAGATTTGCGATGTGCTCACCTTTAATAACAATAGGTACTGCCACATCATACAATCCGTTTAAGCATTGATAACAATGAAAATTTTCACCTTTAGCCATTCTATTGGCCAGTTCGGTATCACTTATCAGGCATTTTTTAGCTGTTTCGGGGTTAACGCGATGAAAATGTGTACACATTTGCCTCCACCCCGATTGAGAAACCACGTTGCCGTCGAGATCCAGTATAGCAGTTAAGAAGCCTGTAGTTTTGTAAAACCCTTCTAATAAGTGATTTACTTTATCGAAATCTAAAATCTCGTGCAGCTTAATTTCCATATAGAGGTCCTTTATTTACTTTTAAGATTCTAAAAAATACTTTGCAACCAACATAATGAAACTTAACTTATTATAAATAATATGCCTTGCATAAATATTTTATCTATTTGTTACCGGTTAAATTAAAATAAAAAGTAGTGCCTTTGCCCAGTTCGCTTTCAATCCAAATTTTTCCACCCAGTAACTCAACCATTTCTTTAACAATGCTTAAGCCAAGGCCTGTGCCGCCAATGGTGCTTTTGGCAACATTACTTCCCCTGTAAAAGCGCTCGAAAACTTTATCTATTTCTTTTGGCGGAATACCAATCCCGGTATCTTTTACAAAAAATTGCATTTGTTTGTCAACTTCATCAACCCCTATTGTAATACTTCCTGTTTGAGTATATTTAAACGCATTCGAAACCAAATTTGTAAGTATCTGCCTAAGTTTCTCGTAATCGGTTTTGACATGGCATATTTCTCCTATCTTATTTTCGGAACATAGCTCAATTCCCCTGTTCGTATATTCCGGCAGATCAAATGATTGCTTTATGTCGTTTATCAAATCGCAGGCGCTAAACTCGGTAGGCATATTGCGTAGAAGGCGGGTTTGCAAGCGCGAATAAAGCACAATATCATCGATTATATGCACCAGTTGTTCCGAATTACGTACAATAATGTTGGCATATTGGCACATCAACTCTTTGCTTTCTTCCTCGGGAAGCAAACTGGCAAAACCCATAATGGAGTTCATAGGGGTACGTATTTCGTGGCTCATATTGGCCAAGAACGAAGATTTCAGCCGGTCGCTTTCTTCGGCTTTTTCTTTAGCTGCGATGAGCTCTTGGGTCATCTTTTTCTGCTTGTTTATATCCTCACGTACAGCTAAATAATGGGTAATTTTTCCTTTTGAATCGAAAACCGGAGAAATTACTGCCGACTCCCAAAATAGTTCGCCATTTTTCTTTTTATTCTGAAACTCGCCTTGCCAAACGTTCCCCGAAGTAATGGTGTCCCAGAGTACTTTGTATTCTTGTTTTGAAGTTTTGCCCGAAGCAAAAATGCGTGGGTTCTTCCCTATCAGCTCTTCTTTTTTATACCCCGAAAGTTTTTCAATAACCGGGTTAATGTATTCAATTTCTGCTTTCTTGTTAGTAATCACAATTGAATTGGGGCTTTGGTTTATAGCTAAAGTAAGGGTACGTAGCTGATCTTGAGTTTTAATCCTTTCGGTAATATCGCGCATAAACGATTGCAGTGTTCCATCGGGCAATAGCCTGGAATTCATCTCTACCAAAACATTTTTACCATATTTGCAATTTATGTTACGTTCATTAATTACTGTTTCGCCTTTAAGAAGCAAATCGTAACGAAGCGGGTTTGTACTGAGTTCGGTTTGACTAAAAAGTTGCGACATGTTCATTTTCAGTAACTCTTCGGTGCTGTAGCCGGTTAGCTCAGCTGCTTTTTGATTTACTTTAATGAAATTACCGTCGGCATCGCCTTGGAAAAAGGCATCAGGCGCAAAATCGATAAGGGTTCGGTATTTCTCTTCGCTTTGTTTGATTAAGTTTTCGGCGTGTTTTCTTTCAGAAATATCGCTAAATTCAACAGCAACTGCATTTTCGATAGTTTGGTAAACGCTTACTTCAAAATATCCTTTTGCATTATCGTCGGTATATTCTATTTCAAAATTTGTTGATGGTTTTTCTCCTTTGGCAACTTTTGCATATAAATCGGGCACAAAAGTATTGGCCAGGTTTGGGAAAGCTTCTTCAATGGTTTTACCACTCAGCAGCTCATGTTTTATTCCAATTATACGGTCGGCCGAAGGGTTGGAACCGGAAAAGATTAACCGGCCTTTGGAATTCAGTTCATAAAGATATATTCCGTTGGGGCTTGAATGGATGATGCTTCGGAATTTTGTTTCATTCTCTTTGAGTTTTTCTTCGGCCTGTGT
>JAFGAK010000064.1 GCA_016933745.1 Bacteroidales bacterium | reverse complement strand
TTTCTCGGACCTTCGATTGCAGTTTTTCTCTTAAAGATGCCAAGTTTTGTCTCTCTTCTATCAAATTAGCCTCTTCACTACTTAATTTCTGCAAAACTAAATTTGCATCTTCCTCGACATAATCCTGCATTAAAATGGGTTCCTCCTTAACAACAGCCACACCTTTTCCCATCTTCAACCTAACCATTTTGACATCAATGCAAATTGTACCAAAAAGAAAGTAAAAAAGGATTATGAATGCCTAATTAGAACTTGCACTCCATTTCCAAAAATAAATGACGCATAAGGCGTTTCTATCGATAAGAAAACAAACAATAATTTTCGAGCAGCGATCATACATAATATGTGCGAATTTAAGGATTCCAAAACCAATGCCCGTTTAAATCAAGGAGAGTGTATGTGGTATCAAACCCAATGCTACTGCAGTGTTGTTCCGGCTGCAAGAAATATAGCCCCTAACTTCATGTTACAGGCATTAAATTCCATAAGAATTCCCACTATTGTTTCCCCGCCGTAACAGCCAAAGCGCCATCAAACACGATTGCCACTGTCGTGCAATATCTGAGCCTAAAATAAAAAACAACTCCCAAAGACAAATGAACTAACGTTGTTCCAGACCAACAAGAACAGAATCTCTGCTTGTCTGCTTTATTCTCTTGAGCTCTTTCTAATCCAGCCAAAAAAAGTAAAAAAAATATTCCTAAGGTTGAGAACAAACGGGAATCTTCATAAATATGCCTGCAAAAAACTGACCAATAATCGAGGAAAAACCTAGTTTCTTAAAAAATAGATTAAACAAGAAAACCAAAAGGAGAATTACAGCTAAAGAAGAAAGCTCTTTGCATAGCTGTTTCCTTTTCCATCAAATTTCTATTCAATATAGCATATTTTACAGGTGTTAGAGAAAATGGAGCCGGGGATGGAAATTGAACCAGCGACCAGTGGTGATATGACCCGTTTATTTTCCCGCAACTCCCCCCTTTTTTTGGGAGATAAGCATTGAAAGAGAAAGGGGCTGAGAAGGCTCATCTACGGGAGATGAAAATCACCAGAAGCGATTGTAGCAGTTTGTGATTTTCTCTTTTCTTCTCCTCTTGTTTGCCCGTGGGGGAGCCTCAGCAAACCTCTTTCCTTTCTTTAATGTTTTCTCCCTTGTTTTCATGCTCAACAACTTTCTCAATGTCATAGCTTTTGAAATCACAGTTCCAGCTACAAAATCAAGATAGGGTCGGTTCGCTACATTTTCCTCAATGTCCAATTGTTCTTTTGCAAAACTTCCTCTTTTTTAGTTCACTAGACGGATCAATCTTACAATTCAATAAACAGTTGATAGCAGCAATCAGAATTATACAGTTTTGATGTTCCACTATTTCTGTGACCTTTCACCATATCGCCAATTTTTAGTTCTTTACCACATTTCTTACAGAATACTTTTCCTTTGAAGCTCATTAGACGTCGATAAACGTCCATTTTGAGAAAATATTGTATCAACTATTATCAACGGGTAATAAACCAAACCTAAGATTTTTAATTTTTTAATTTAGCAAATAACTGGAGAAACTAACACAAACTTAAACTATTCTTTCCATTTTTTAACGTTTTTCAAATGATTTACACTTGGTTTGAAAGAATTTGGATTAACGGGCTCATGGGCCATCTTGAAAAAGGCTTGTCAATATACACTTCCATTTGTTCAACGCCAGGTGTTTTGGAGATTCCTTGTTTCAGGTTGTATAGCTGTTCAAAGTCCGAGAAAGGTGCTGCAATAAATACATCAATCGTCCCGAGACATTTACAGGCTGAGATTACATTTGGAATACGAAGTATTTCATCGAAGACCGTGGATATCGTATGTCTATATGAGGTTTTTATGTGGAAAACAGCGATGCCTATATACCCAAGTTTTGTTAGATCTATGGTTATTGAGGAATAAGGAAGCACACTTTTTCTTATTTGCTCATATTTTCTGATCACAGTCTGAGTTGAAACAGCGACCTTTTTGGCGATTTTTCTGAAAGACATGTTAGCATTTTTAGATAATATTGTCATTATTGACCAGTCAATTTTGTCGAATTCATAAGATTCTTCCAAACGCTTTTCTTCGGCAACCTTAGCAACATGCGCAGGGATTATCGTAGGTTTTGGATTCTCGCCCTTGGGTAACAACGCGGTTGTATTCAGCAACCCTTCGAATGGTTCAATAACAAGGTTTTCGGGGTGATCCATCCGTACTACATCTACCCAGATATGTTCCTTTACATCAATAACATATGGATTACTTTTTATTTGATCCACTGTACGAGCTAGCTCATCAACGCTCTTCAGGGCTGCAAGACCGTGGATGTTGTATTTGCCAATCGGTTGAAAAGTATTGATAATATTAGGAATATTCTTAACGAACTCATAAACGCTTGTCTCTTCGTTTGCATTTGCTTGGATACTTAAAAGCGCGATGCAGTTATACCCCAAACTTTTCGGGGTCACCTGCATTATTGCACCCGTGATGACCCCAGTTTCCTTTAACCTCTTATGCCTCATCCTTATAGTGTTAGCTGACATCCCGCAGTACTTCGCGATCTCGGCAAAACTGGTACGCGGATCATTAAGTAGAATTCTTAAAATTCTTACGTCGATTTCATCAATTTTCGGCCGGACACTCAATTCTTCGCAACCCTTCCAGAAGAACTTTTACTTTTACACATTTATGTTTTTTGGAACAAAACACAAGTTAATATGAATTATAACTATGTTTTGTGCTATTTTTCCATTTATAATGGAACAAATATTAAATACTCCCTCATTTAGAAAAGAAAAGTCTGAAACGATAATAGGTGAAAAAGAATGGAAAATAACAGGAAAACCAAAACGAAAACAGCAACAGCCACTTTAGTTCTAGTGTTAACTATTGCAGCTACCCTAATTTCTTTTCCAATCGTCAGCGCTGCCGAAATTCCCACTTGGGCCTTTCTTGCCGCTGCTCCAAATCCCATTGGCGTTAATCAGGAAACACTAATATGTTTCTGGCTTAACGAGTTTCCACCAACAGCAAGTGGTG
>JAFGAK010000063.1 GCA_016933745.1 Bacteroidales bacterium | reverse complement strand
AGGCGGAAGTTTAGAAGAAGTAGCAAAATACGGAATGAATTCAGAGATTGGTTTGCTAGTTAACTCTTCTCGAGGAATTATTTTTGCTTCCAATGGCGAAGATTTTGCTGAAAAAGCAAGAGAAGAAGCGCTGAAGTTACAGCAACAAATGAGCAAGCTAATGTGCTAGTTAGCTGATTAGATGATGTGCTGATTTAAAATTGCAAGATCTTCACCTTATAAAATTCTCGAATTAACTAATAAATTCTATTTTTTATCAGATAATTCTGAACGTAATCTTTCACGCCTTCTTCAAGCGAAGAGAATTCCTGTGAATAGCCCTGATTTCTTAGTTTCTCAATTTTTGCTTCCGTAAAATATTGGTATTTATCCCGAATATTTTCCGGTGTTGAAACAAACTTAATCTGTGGTTCCAGATGAAGGGCTGCAAAAGTTGATTTTGCCAAATCTAAAAATGCACGTGCTTCGCCGGTTCCAATATTGTACAATCCCGATTCGATTTTTTGTTGCATCATAAAGTACATCACATTCACCACATCTTTCACATAAACAAAATCACGTAATTGCATTCCGTCTTCAAAATCAGGATGATGCGACTTAAAAAGCTTAACATTTCCGTTATTGTTAATCTGGTTAAATGCATGTAGAATTACAGATGCCATCGATCCTTTGTGGTATTCATTGGGTCCGTATACATTAAAATATTTTAAGCCCGCCCAAAAAGGAGGACAGGCTTTCTGTTGCAAAGCCCATTTATCAAAATCATTTTTTGATCTTCCATAAGGATTCAATGGTTGGAGTTTTTTAACAATTTCATGAGAATCTTCGTAACCGAATTCGCCCATACCGTATGTAGCTGCGGATGAAGCGTAAACAAGTGGAATGGCGTGTTTGCTGCAAACTTCCCACATTTGTTGTGTATAATACAAGTTGAGTTTGTTGAGTACATTAATATCAAATTCGGTAGTTGCTGATCGAGCGCCGACATGAAAAATAAAATCCACTGAAGCATAATTTTCTTCCATCCATGTAAAGAAAATTTCTCGCTCAACCTTCTGTGAGAATTGTTTATTTTCGAGGTTTCTATCTTTTTCGGTTTTACTGAAATCATCCACCAAAATCAAATCAAAAAAGTTATTTTTGTTCAATTTTTTTACTAAAACACTTCCAATAAATCCGGCTGCTCCTGTTACAACAATCATGTTCAATACTTTTTGGCAAAAATAAGAAAAATCTTTGCTCAGGGTTTATTTAATTGGAAAAGCGAATACGCTACAAGATCGATTTTTACTTCTTGATAATCATTCATGTTTTCTGGGTATTGACCTTTTTTACAAAGATAAAAAGAGTGAGGTTTTTTAGGAACATCTTCTAAGCTTATGGTGGCATATCTTGCTAAATAGGAATGCAAAGGCCAATTTTGCGCTAAGGATTTTGGAATATCAATCACTTCATCGTTGTTTAGATGTTGAGTCAGCGTGTACACATCGTTCAAAAGTTCTTGGTCTCTTCCTTTTTTGTTGATGAGTGTAAGACTAAAAGCGAAAACCAAAACGAAAATAATTAAACTGATTATTCCGGAATACTTGAATTTTAAATTTGTAAGGTCTCCTAGTTTTTCTAAAAAAGGAAAAAGAAAGATTGCCATTGCTAAACTGAAAAATGGAAAGGCAGCAAGCATGTAAAATCCACTTTGTTTTAAGCTCAGCATAATAGGTAAAACGCCTGATAAACCCAGAAAAAGAAAAAGGAAAAAGGACTTGTAAGTGCGAGAAAAGACAATTTTAAAATAATTAAATTGCTTTATTCTGATTAAAACAACGAGTACAATGATTCCAAAACTAATGAGCATTTCATTGAATAACCGGAAGACAACATAAAACCGAGAATCGACCGTTTGTACTTGGTTTATGCTGAATATTAGCTGTTTTTGGAAATACGTTTCGAACGCATTTGCTGCGGAATTGCTAAAAAGTATAAGCAATGCAAATGGTAAAATCAATGAAAAAAGTAGGATACTTGAATTGATAAGCGTTTTTTTGAATGAGATATCTCTTTGAAAAAACCAAATCCAAAAGTAAAAAGTGAGCGGAAACAGGGCAAACGGACCCTTTGTTAAAAATCCTAGAAAAAGAAACAAACCGGCAGGAATTATCCAGATATTGATTTTCGTGCGGTATTGTTTTACCAACATCCATACCGATGCTAAAACAAAAATTTGCATCGTATTTTCGAGCATGTTATTGGCTGCCGACCAAATTACTAAAGGATTTGCAAGCCAGAAAATAAGTGGAATCCATGCTTTTTGTTCCGGTTTTCCGATGGCTTTCCAAAGTTGGACAATTAAGGATGCTGCCATAAAAAAACTAAGCAAAGAATAGATGCGTTCTACAAGCAACGAATCGCCAAAAAGCTGAAAAAAAAATGCTTGTAAACCCAAAGCCAGTGGAGGATGCTGAAAAAAATTAGGATAAAGCGTTTGGGTTAAATGTGGTGACCAAAAGCTACCCAATCCAAGAGCCATATTTTTTGAAATAGCTGCATATATTAAGCCATCCATAAACATTCCATCCGTAAATAGAGTTGGTCCGACGATAAGCGTAAATAAAATAGCAAAAAGTATAAAATAAGTATAAGTATTTAATTTGCTTATCATTCTGATTTACTCCCGAATAACTGTGTAAATTCCTGATTTTTCTAACTTAATAATAGTGCTTGCTTTGTGTTCCGCTTTTAAATGTTGGTCTAAATTTACGATATAGTCTACACTTTTTTTAATATGTTCAGGAATTTGTCCAAAGAACAAAGGGCTTGGACTTCCTGAAAGATTTGCAGAGGTCGAAATGAGCGGTTTTCCCATGCGTTGAATTAAAGTGCGACAAAAAGTATGATTAACAATTCGAATAGCAATGGTTCCATCAGAAGCAATTAAATTGGGTGCTATATTTTTTGCACCATTGTAGATAATAGTCAGTGGCCTTTCGATCATTTTTATTAAATCTTCTGCTATCGGAGGAATTTCAGATGCATAGTGCTTTAATTGGTCAAAATCAGCAAGTAAAACAATCATGTTTTTACTTTCTGCACGATTTTTGATGGCGTAAATTTTGTCAATTACTTTTGCTTTGGTTGCATCGCCGCCAATTCCCCAAATCGTATCTGTTGGGTATAAAATTGTACCGCCTTTTTCGATAACGCGCAAGGCATTTTTAAGTTCTTGTTCCATCTTATAAACGATCTAATAGTTGTTTGGTATTGATTGTATTAGCACATTTAAAGTGCCCTTTAGGGCAGGTTTTATGTCCGTGTAGTCCACATGGACGGCAATCGAGGTTTTCTTTGGTTTCTATAATTAATGAATCATCGGAAAGCGGTCCAAAGCCAAAGTCTTTAACTGTTGAACAAAAAACGGCACTTAGTTTTCCATTCACTGATGAGGCAATGTGTTGAGCAGCAGAATCGTTTACATAATTCATTGCTGCATCCCGCATCAAAGCTGCCGATTCCATAAAACTAAGTTTTCCGGCAAGGTTTAATATTCGGTTACTCGTAGTTTGTTTAATGATCGAGTCAGCCAGTTTTTTATCTGCCGGTGATCCCAAGAGATAGATATTTAAATCCTTCGTACTATTAATAAAATCGACCCATTTTTCAAGAGGATATTGCTTGGTTTGCCATAAAGAAGCGGGCGTAACGGTAATGTATTTTTGGGTTTTGTACTGCGACATTAACGCGTATTCTTTCATGGTTGGATACAAAGCTGGTTTTGCTTTTTCTGCATCCGTTAATCCTTTTATAAGTTGATGATTGCGATCTGTTTCGTGCCAGTTTTCTTTAAATTCATGCTTGAATGATTTGCTAAAAAATAACGAAAGTGGGTTTTTGCGGAAACCGTATTTTTTATGCGCTCCCGAAAAAACGGTAAAAATTCCACTCGAAGCAAATCGCTGAAGATTGATAACAGCATCGTATTTTTCATCTCTGATTTGAAATAGAATACGAAGCATGCTTTTGTATTTCTCCTTGGATTTATCCCAAGCAATGATTTCGTTAATCCAAGGGTTTCCATCAAAAAGGCGTTCGTTGCCTTGCTTTACCAAATAATCGATTTTTGCATTTGGGTAAGTTTTAAATAGTTTTTCTCCAATAGCTGTCGATAAAATAACATCACCGATAGAAGCCGTTTGAATGACTAAGAATTTTTTCCCAAATGTTGGAGGTTTGTAATGCATGGTTCGTTTTTTTAAACAGCAACGTTGTAATCTCTCAAAGCATCATTTAAAGACGTTTTTAAATCAGTGCTAGCTTTCCGTTTTCCAATAATTAAAGCACAAGGAACTTGATATTCTCCGGCAGGAAATTTTTTGGTGTACGTTCCCGGAATCACAACGGATCTGGCTGGTACAACTCCACTGAATTCAATTGGTTTTTCGCCACTAACATCAATAATTTTTGTGGTTTTTGTTAGCACAACATTGGCTCCTAAAACAGCCGCTTCTTCTATTCGAACGCCTTCAACAACAATGCATCTCGATCCGATAAAGCAATTATCTTCGATAATGACAGGTGCAGCTTGAACTGGTTCTAAAACTCCACCAATTCCAACACCGCCGCTTAAATGAACATTTTTACCAATTTGAGCGCAAGAACCAACTGTGGCCCAAGTGTCTACCATTGTATGATTATCCACATAAGCTCCAATATTTACATAGCTAGGCATCATCACAACACCGGGTGCTAAATAGGAACCGTAACGCGATATTGCATGAGGAACAACACGCACTTGTAAATCAGCATAATTTGTTTTAAGCGCAATTTTATCGTGAAATTCAAACGGAGGAACGGAAATTGTTTCCATTTTCTGAATCGGGAAATATAAGATAACTCCTTTCTTAATCCATTCATTTACAATCCATTCGCCTTTTCTTTTTTCTGCAACTCTTAACTTGCCGTTATCTAATAACGAAATCAATTCGCGAATAGCGCTCTGCGTTTCATCATGACTCAATAAGGATCGGTCATCCCAAGCGGCTTCAATACTTTTTCTTAAATCTTCTTGCTTCATTTTTTGGTTCTTTTGAGCAGGTAAAATTAACCATAATCTGCTTGCCGATTCTTCCTAAAGTAAATATTTATTAAATGAATAATGACTGTTTTTTGGTATTTAACGGCATAATTCTTTTTACTAACTTTGCAGCGATAAAATGATGGGTAGAATACTTGCAATTGATTACGGACAAAAAAGATGCGGAATTGCTGTTACCGACGAGCTAGCTATGATTGCAAACGCGTTGACAACTGTTCCAACAAAAGAGTTGCTTTCTTTCTTGAAAGAGTATACCAAGAAAGAAAATGTGAGCACTTTTGTAATTGGCGATCCGAAACAAATGAATAATCAAGATTCTGATTCTGTTCGCTTTATAAATCCATTTATTGGGCGTTTAAAAATCGCTTTTCCGCATATTCCGATTGACCGCATGGACGAGCGTTTTACTTCGCGAATGGCATTCCAATCGATGATTGATGCCGGATTGGGTAAAAAAGCTCGAAGGAATAAGGAATTGGTGGATAGTATTAGTGCAACCATCATTTTACAATCGTATTTAGAAACTAAAATAATTAAATAGATGTTTTTACCAATTGTTGCTTATGGGCATCCCACTTTAAAAAAAGTGTCTAAAGATATTGATAAGGATTATCCGGTCTTGAATGAATTAATCGAAAATATGTGGGAATCGATGTACGAATCCAATGGCGTTGGATTAGCTGCTCCACAAATTAACCTAAATATTCGTCTCTTTCTCATCGATGCAAATCCATTTGCAGAAGAATATCCTGAAGCAGAAGGACAAAAGAAAGCCTTAATCAATGCAAAAATTATAGAAGAAGAAGGAGAGAAGTGGTCTTTTCAGGAAGGTTGTTTGAGTGTTCCTGACATTCACGAAGAAGTTTTAAGACATCCACGTATCAGGATTCAGTATTACGATCAAAATTGGGAGTTTCACGACGAATGGGTAGATGGAATTGTTGCTCGAATCATGCAGCATGAATACGATCATATCGACGGCAAAATATTCATTGATCATTTGAGTCCGATGCGTAAGATTCTGTTGAAACGAAAATTAAATGATATCACCACCGGTAATATTAGTCCTTCGTACCGAATGATATTTCCAAATCAGAAAAAAGCAAGAAAATAGTCTTTGGTATAATAAATCATACTGTTAAAAAAAAAGCCAACTTTCGAAAGGAAGTTGGCTTTAAATTTTTGGCTATTCTATAAGCGGGATTCTGTTTTCTACTAAGTAGAACCTCTATCATTTATCTGGGCTACGAATCGCTCCGAAGCTCTAGCAACCTACCCTCCGGGATTGGCCGGACAAGCCTCTATTCTTGCCGAAGCAAAAAATTCCCGGTATATTTGGTCTTACAACCCATAAGGTTTACCTCAAGTTTATTCGCATAAACAGGCGTGGGCTCTTACTCCACGATTTCACCCTTACCGTACTGTTCGAAAACAATCTTAGGCGGAATACTTTCTGTTGCACTAGCTGTTATTCCGTTTGCACGAAATACCTTCCTGTTAGGAAGTATGGCGTCCTGCGTTGTCCCGACTTTCCTCTCTTCCACAAAAGCGGAATAGCGATAGAGCGAATAGCCAATTTCTTGATGTTACAGTAAAAACTGTATTATTTATAATGTATATGAACTTCGATGGCACCATAACCGTAATTCTGAAATGGCGCTTCTTTTACAGTAATGTCTGGATACGATTTCAAAATGCTACGCAATTCGTTTTTTAAAGTTCCATTTCCAATACCGTGAATATAAGTCAGTTTATTGTATTGATGAATCATTGCATCTTCTAGCGTTTTTTCAAAATAAGCCAATTGAGCTTGAATAATTTTGTGATTTTTTAACTCTTTGTAATTGGGTTCCAAAGCCGAAATGTGCAAATCGATTTCTGCTTCCAAAGGAGCCGTTTTATGCTGCTCAATAATCGTTTTCTTGATAGAAAGTGCTTGTTCAATTTCTTTAGTTAGATTTATTTTAGCCAAGTTAACGGTTTCTTCGGTTTTACTTATGAGCGACTGATATTTTAAATCGCTAATGGGATGATAAATGGCTTTTTTATCAACTAAATCAAGGTATTTGAAACTGTTCTCTTGGAAAAACTTACTTCCTTTAATTTTGAAAAATTCATTGATCGGGCTTACTAACTTTTCTATTTTCGTCTTGAAAAAGAGGGCTTGAATATTTCCTTCCAGCCATTCCGTAATATCATCTCTATCAATGCTATCGACTAAATAAGCTGAATAGGGGGCAACAGCATCGTACTCTTCTCCTTTGAAGGTTTCGTCTTTTTGTAAAAATAATCCAAACAAAATATCAAAAGAGCTATGATTCAAGATAAAAACATCTAATAATCCAAACAAAGGGCGAATTTGATCTTGAGGAACAAAAGCGATGTAAATTCCTTCTTTTAACTCCGATTTACTTCTTGCTTTTAACAAGGTGGTTTTATTTTCTTCCACTATTTCTTTTAATTCTTCTGCACTAATTTCTTTGCGTTTTCCAAAATCTTCATCAAAGAACTTGGCCGAAGCATTTTTAGGCTCAATTTTTATAAGTTCTGAAGTAGATACCGGAATATCAAATCCATCTGAATTTACATAAACCAAACTTGGGCTTTCTACTTTACTGATAAATCCACCACCTTGTTCATTCAGAAACTTAACTTTATCACCAATTTGAAACTTCATCCCTTTGTATTTTCGATATTATAAATTTTGTGCAAAGGTACTACAATTCCACCTACTTTATAGGGGATTATTTATTGTTTGTCAGATAATATTAGGAGACTTCGTTTTCTTTCAATACTTTGGAGGATTCCAATGCGAAGTGTTCTGACCCATCATTTTTAAAAGCAAGATAATCGATGCAATAGAGAGCGAGTTCATTGCTTAACTCTTCTATTTTAATATGAACTTTAGCGCGATGTGTGATAGTACGCTCTTTTTTCTTAAAGAATCTAAGAAAGGCTGCTAAGGTGCTTTCGTGATCATCTTCTAAGCGGATTCTTGGGGCATGAATTTCTTTAATTTCAATAAAAGTATAGCCTAATTTCCTGGAAAGACTCACGAAAATATTGCGTGTATTTTTATAATGTACCGGTTTGAATGGTGACAAAATACCATTGAATCTGCGAATAATTTTTCTCCGACTACTACTGAACTTTGTTAGATGATTTTGAAGTGATGATTTTTTTTCCTTCCATTCTATTCTGCCAAATTCCATCCGAGCTTCTCTGGGTAGGTTATTTACACGGTCGATAGAGTCTTCTAAAGTATCCAAGAAATTCAGATAAGAATCATTGTTTTCATCCCAATTGGTTTGAACATCGTTTTTTTTCTGATCAATTCTAGAGTGGATAACCTTGCGTGTTTGTTCTCGTTTACTGAGTTTTTGTTCGGCTTCATCAATCCAATGCATAGTGAGATGTATTAGTAATTCTTAATTTGTATAGTCGTGGATATCTATTTCGCCTTGAATGGCTAAAAAAGCATTCATTGCCAATGCATCCATATCGTTAACACCTTGATAAACAGCAATAGGAGCTACTTTTTGCACTTTGAAGCTCACATATTCAGTAAAACGTGGATAATTAAATATTTGTCCACTTAAGATAATGGCATCGACATTAAAATCCAGGGCAGCGCATGCCGAACCAATGTATTTCGCAATTTGATATCCCATGGCTTTTGCGTAAAACTCAGCCTCTGTATCGCCCTCTTCAATGCGCTGATTTATTTCGTGAATATTGGAAGTGCCAAGATAAGCTTTCAATCCGCCTTCTGAGGTTACCATTCGCCGAATTTCCGTCTCTGTATATTTACCACTGAAACAAACTTCGATGAGTTTCCCAACCGGAAGAGAACCTGTACGCGTCAAAGAGAATGGCCCACCTCCATCAAAAGCTTGGTTTACGTCAATAACACGACCTCTTTTATGTGCTCCAATCGAAGTTCCGCCACCGCCAACATGGGCAACTACCAGTCTTAAATCGTCGTAGCATTTTGCATTGGATTTGGCATATTTTCTAGCTACATATTTTTGATTCAACGCATGAAAAATCGACTTCCGTTTAAATAAAGGATGGCCTGTAACACGAGCTAAATCATCTAATTCATCCACCACAACTGGATCAGCAAGAAAAGCTTGTGCATTTCCAAAACTTCTTGCCAATAAATCGGCCAAAATTCCACCTAAATTGGTTTCATGGATTCCTTGAAGACCTTCTTTTAAATCAGCCACCATTTTATCATTGATCCGATAAACTCCTGCTTTTTTCAAAGGTTTGATTAAACCTCCTCTAGCTACTACTACGGCAATGCTTTCTTTTTGAATTTCGTTATCAAGAAGTTCTTTAGTAATTGCTGAAAAACGGTAATCTATCTGGTCAAGTACCGTTTTAAAACCGACTAAATCGTTTGCTTTGTGTTTAATCGTTTTTAAAAAAACAATGTTGTTTCCTTTATATATGGCAATCTTTGTTGTTTCCGTTTCGGGATAAATAACTAAAATTTCTTTTGAAATCATTATACATAGTTTAGGAATAGCGAATTTATAAAAAAAAACGGAATCTTTCAGTAAATCGATCGATTCAAAATAGAGAAGAATGTCTGTTTATTAACATAGACTTCTGCGTAAAATAAGGATCTTTATATTGAATGAAGCCGCATCTTTAATTTTATTCTACTTTTGTTCGACCTATTTAATTAAAAATTGAAAAAATGTTGAATGATTTTTCCAGAACAAAGATTATAGCAACACTAGGACCTGCTTCTTCGGATAAAGAAACTTTACGCCGAATGTTTTTAGCAGGATTGGATGTTTGCCGTATCAACTTCTCGCACTCTTCCTATCAGGAAGCCGAAGAACTAATTCGAGTAATTCGAGAATTGAACAAAGAATTGAAAGCCGATGTAGCGATTTTAGCCGATTTACAAGGTCCAAAATTGAGAGTGGGAACCATCGAAAACGGAAGTGTATTGCTGGAGAAAGATCAGGTAATTACTTTTGTATCAGAGGAATGTGTTGGGAATTCCAAACGGGTTTACATGAGTTATCAGGAATTTCCAAAAGATGTAAAACATGGCGATGCAATCCTGATTGATGACGGAAAGTTAAAACTAGAAGTCCTCAGCAGCAATGGAATTGACGCGGTGCAAGCCAAAGTCATTTATGGCGGAATGTTAGGTTCTAACAAAGGAGTTAATTTGCCAAATACCGATGTTTCCTTACCAAGTTTAACTGAAAAAGATATTGCTGATGCTAATTTTGCTCTAGAACAAAATGTGGATTGGATTGCTCTTTCATTTGTTCGAAGGGCAAGTGATGTTATCGAACTGAAACAGTTGATCAAGAGAAAACGCAAATCGACTTACGTGGTATCAAAAATTGAAAAACCTCAGGCAGTGCAAGATTTGGATGACATTTTAAGAGAAACGGATGCTATTATGGTTGCAAGAGGAGATTTGGGCGTTGAAATGCCTTTCTACAGCGTTCCATTATTGCAGAAAGAGATTGTTGAGAAATGCATTGATGCTTCTGTGCCGGTAATCATTGCAACTCAAATGATGGAGAGTATGATCAACAGTTTTAGACCAACTCGTGCTGAAGCCAACGATGTCGCAAATGCAGTTCTTGATGGTGTTGATACAGTGATGCTCAGTGGTGAAACTTCGGTTGGAAAATTTCCGGTTGAGACCATCGAAAGTATGCACGAAATTATTCAGCAAATTGAGGAACATCGGTATAATTACAATCGAGGTTTGCCGCCAAAGCCTGATTCTAAGCGCTTTATTAGGGATAATATTTGTTACAGTGCCTCTTTAATGGCGGAGCGAGTGGGAGCCAAAGCCATCATTACTTTTACGGATGAAGGCAACACGGCAAAAACAATTTCCGGTTATCGACCTAAAGCGGATATCTATGCCATTACTAAACGCAAGGAATTGATGAGTGCACTTTCTATGCTATGGGGAGTTCGGGCTTTTCATATCAATAAAATTGAAAATATCGACCAAGCAATTGAATTGTCGGTTCATATTTTGAAAGAAAATGGTATGCTAAAGAAGGGTGATTATGTAATTCATGTAGCCAGCACTCCAATGCAAGAAAGTCATAAAACCAATATGTTGAAAGTAAGTATGGTTGAATAAGTAGTCAGGTTTAAGAGGAAGGAGAATTTAGTTCTCAACTCTTAACTCTACATATTCCTTCGATATTGTCCGCCAATTTCGAACAAAGCTCCGGTAATTTGTCCGATCGAACATTTTTTTGTTGTTTCCATCAAGGCATCAAAGATATTACCGTTTTTACGAGCGGTGTTTTTGAGTTGCTCAATTAGTAAACTAGCCTCTTCTTTGTAAGTAATCTGCAATTGCTCTAACATCTCAATTTGATATTCTTTTTCGGTACTTGTTGCACGAATCACTTCTTGAGGTATTAACGTTGGCGATCCTTTGGAATTTAGGAATGTATTTACACCAATGATAGGCAATTCTCCATTGTGTTTTAGCTTCTCGTAGTGCAGGCTTTCTTCCTGTATTTTAGAGCGTTGATACATCGTTTCCATTGCACCAAGCACCCCGCCACGTTCTGTAATCCGATCGAATTCTGCAAGTACAGCTTCTTCAACTAAATCAGTTAGTTCTTCAATAATAAATGAACCTTGCAATGGATTTTGATTTTTAGCTAAACCAAGTTCGTGGTTGATAATCAATTGAATAGCCATTGCTCTGCGAACAGATTCTTCGGTTGGTGTGGTAATTGCTTCGTCGTAGGCATTGGTATGCAGCGAATTGCAATTATCGTAAATAGCATACAAAGCTTGCAATGTTGTGCGGATATCGTTGAAATCGATTTCTTGCGCATGCAACGATCTACCTGAAGTTTGGATATGATATTTTAATTTTTGCGAGCGATCGTTTGCCTTGAACATCAGTTTCATGGCTTTTGCCCAAATGATTCGGGCAACCCGACCAATCACTGAATATTCAGGATCAATCCCATTGCTAAAGAAAAAGCTAAGATTAGGAGCAAATTTATTAATGTCCATTCCGCGCGAAACGTAATACTCTACGTAAGTAAATCCATTGGCAAGCGTAAAAGCTAATTGAGAAATTGGATTAGCGCCCGCTTCCGCGATGTGATATCCTGAAATGGAAACACTGTAAAAATTATTGATATGATGATTGATAAAATACTGTTGAACATCGCCCATTAATTTAAGTGAGAAATCTGTAGAATAAATGCATGTATTTTGCGCTTGATCTTCTTTTAAAATATCCGCCTGAACGGTTCCTCTAACTTTAGAAAGTGTTTCGGATTTTATCTTTTCATAAATCGCTTTTGGTAAAACCATATCACCTGTAACGCCCAATAACATCAATCCCAAACCATTGTTTCCTTCCGGCAGTTGTTCCTGATAGGCAGGTCGTTTAGTATTTCTGGCTTTATAAATCGCTTCAATTTTATCTTCAATTTCTTTTTCCAGTCCATTATCTTTGATATAAAGTTCGCATTGCTGATCGATGGCGGCATTCATAAAATAACCAACCATGATAGGAGCAGGACCGTTAATCGTCATCGAAACGGAAGTCATTGGATCGGCTAAATTAAATCCTGAGTAAAGTTTTTTGGCATCGTCTAAACAAGCAATTGAAACACCCGAATTTCCAATTTTCCCGTAAATATCCGGTCTGCGGTCTGGATCTTCACCGTATAAAGTTACGGAGTCAAAAGCCGTTGAAAGTCGTTTTGCTGGCAAACCATGAGAAACATAGTGGAAGCGCTTGTTGGTGCGTTCCGGTCCACCTTCTCCGGCAAACATACGTGTTGGATCCTCGCCTTCGCGTTTGAAAGGAAATACGCCGGCTGTATAGGGAAATTCCCCTGGAACATTTTCGCGCAAATTCCACTTTAAAATATCGCCCCAAGCTTGGTAACGTGGTAAGGAGATTTTGTTTATTTCTAAACCGGAAAGTGTGGCCACTTTTGTGCTCACATTGATTTTTTTATTGCGAACTTGATACGTGTAAATAGGATTACTGTATTTTTCTCGTTTGTTTTCCCATTGTTCAATAATTCGTTTGTTTTTTCCATCTAAATCCAATTCTAGCGCATTGTATTTTTGTTGAAGTGTTTCCACTAGAGCATCCGCTTCTTTTGCATCTTCTAGCTCTTTTTTAGCTAGAGAAAGTCCGTACAATCTTTGTGCGATATTGGCTTGTTTTTCAGTCCATTTGTTGTAATTGCGAATGGTATCTGTAATTTCAGACAAATAACGAGTTCGATTAGGAGGAATGATGTAATTTTTTTCGGGAGCCATTAAATCTTTGGCAAGCTTCGATTCAAATTTACCCGGAACCAATTCGTTTACTTTTCCGATGAGAGCTTTGTACAATTCCACTACGCCAGGATCATGAAAAGAAGAGGCGACTGTTCCAAAAATTGGAAGCTCCGAATCTGGCGTTTCCCATAAATGATGATTACGAACATATTGCTTTTTTACATCGCGCAAAGCGTCTAAAGATCCTCTTTTATCTGATTTATTGATGGCAATAAAATCAGCAAAATCAAGCATGTCGATTTTTTCTAATTGAGTAGCAGCGCCATATTCCGGTGTCATCACATACAAACTAACATTGCTATGCTCGGTAATTTCAGTGTCGGACTGACCAATCCCTGAGGTTTCCAATACTATCAAATCGAAACCGGCATTTTTTACAATACAAACGGCATCTTGTACATAACGCGATAAAGCAAGATTTGCTTGACGAGTGGCTAAAGAACGCATGTAAACACGCTCATTATTAATGCTATTCATTCGGATACGATCGCCAAGCAAGGCTCCTCCACTTTTTCTTTTCGAGGGATCAACAGAAATAATTGCGATGGTTTTTTCGGTAAAATCTTCCAAATATCGCCTTACTAATTCATCAACTAGAGAGGATTTTCCCGATCCGCCCGTTCCTGTAATTCCAATGATAGGTGTTTGAATCGAAGCACATTTTGTTTTCAGGAGTTCGCCCGATACTTTGAATTCTTCGGGGTAATTTTCTGCAGCTGAAATTAGTTGTGCAATATGGTGATTGTCTTTTGTTGCAATTTTCTCAAGTTCCAAAGGAATATTTTTCCCAGTAGGAAAATCCGATTTTTCCAATAAATCGTTAATCATTCCTTGTAAACCCATGCTTCTGCCATCGTCGGGAGAATAAATCCGATTGATTCCATAGGCTTGCAATTCCTCAATTTCGGTAGGAAGAATTACACCGCCACCGCCACCAAAAAGTTGAATATGTCCACATCCTTTTTCTTGTAAAAGATCGTACATATACTTAAAAAACTCAATATGTCCACCTTGGTAAGATGTAATCGCGATAGCTTGCGCATCTTCTTGAATGGCACAATTCACAATTTCCAAAACCGATCGGTTATGTCCTAAGTGGATTACTTCAGCACCGGAAGATTGTATAATCCGGCGCATTACATTAATAGCTGCATCATGCCCGTCGAACAAAGAAGCGGCAGTAATAATGCGAATATGGTTTTTTGGTTGGTATACTTTTGCTGGAATCATTGAGTAGGTTTTATGCTGGCTTTGTTGTATAATTTAATATGCAAACATAATAAAACGGAATGATTTCTTCAAAAATATTATTCAGGAATAAGCTTCAAAACAGATTTGCACTTAGCATCGCTTGCATTTAAATAAACAGATTTGTATTCTCCATCTACAAACATTTGTGCTTGATCTTCGTAATGCTTACTCATGAAATTACCCGATTGTCCGGTTGGAATGATTGATAAAACCTGATTGGGGTTTGCAAAATCCATGAGCAAGCGCATCGCCGGACCGGACTTAACAGGATAAATTCCTTCTGCATTGTACAAAAAAGCTTCTTTATCAATCACTTCATTGCTTCCTGATTTTGCGAAAGGACCCACATTGAATACTTTGTCGAAAGGTGCATTCCTACCAATTGGGTGAACATGCGTGAGTGTATGCACATCGCCCCATTTCCACTGCTTGGTAACTGTTCCAAGTTGTTTTTCCAAAGCTGAAACAGTTTGATTAAAAGCAAGTTGTAATATTTCAGATCGATTTTCTTTCTGATCTGTGTTGATCTTATCCCACCAAACAGAAGATTCATTGTTGAAAATACGTTCGATATTTCCTTTAAAGAGCAATAAGTTGATGTAATCTCCGAAATGGTCTTCGCCAAGTTCGTCTTGTGTTAGCTCTTTTAAAGCAAAGTAAAGAAATTGATTGTAAACAACTGCTCCCGAACTATTTATGTCGGTATTTCCATCCCAATTCTTAAGAATATTTACCGATTGCTTGTAGGTTTCGTTTTGATTTTCGGTGTTCAGAATTGGTAATAAGATATTTTGAGTAATGAAATAATCGCGTTTTCCGTAATGATCATTTTGAATACGTTTCATGCTTTCAATATCCCAAAGGTCTTGAGATTCTACAAGCTCTTTAATTCGATCTGCGCGGAGTCCGGGATAATAATAACCGGGGTATAAAATACCATCAACGCGCGTAGGAGCGTTGTTGGCTGTGTGCACCAATCCACTTTCTGGATTAATACTTCTTGGATTTTTATCAACAGGGTAGAACCCAAGAACATCGTCCAAACCGCTACTTCCATCTAAAATCAAATTAGGATTTACATGTGCCGGACGAATGGGGATTTTTCCGGTTCCCCACCAAGCAATATTATCGGCTTTATCGCCATAAACAATATTTAAACCCAACAAATCAACTTTTGCTATTCCTTGTTCAAAAGAATCAAAATTGGTGGCGTTGTTAAAATGATAAAGTGCTTCAATAGCTTCGGATTCCATAGTGTGTAATGACCACCATAAACTGATCGGACTTTCGTTGTAGATGGCTACATCGGGATAAACATCATTCAAAACAGGGCCATGCTTTGTGTAACGTAAATGAAATTTTTCTTCTTCGGCTCCTTTTACTTGGATGGAATAGGTTTTTTCTTGATAATTTTCCCAATGATCTTTATTCCAAAATTCTTGCTCATTTTCCGGATTTTGTTTTTCTCTGTATAAATCCATGTTATCAAATGGAAAAATAGTTAAACCCCAGCCGTAATGCTGATTATGACCCATCACAGCGTATGGAACTCCAGCCAAATAATAGCCTGCCATGGTGAATCCGGGATAATTTATCACTGCTTCGAACCAAACGGAAGGTTGTGAATAGGCAATATGCGTATCGTTGGCAAGTAAAACTTTTCCAGATTTTGATTTCTTGGCACTCATGGCCCAATTATTAGATGCTTCCCAAACTGGTGATGGAATCATTTGGAGAATTTTTTCGTAAGATTTTGAAATGCTGGCAAATACAATTGCTTCATCTGCATTACTATTGTTCAGGTTAGAAATAGAATCGATGCCTAAATCAATTAAATAGGAATTGCCCAATTTATTTTTTAATTGACTTACCAATGGATCTTGCGTGAGCGCAGCGGTAAATGTGAGCGACATATATCCAATTGTAGAATAAATATCAGAAGGCGTAAAATGATTTGGTTTGAATCCCATTAAAGTAAATTCGATGGGTAAATTTCCTTGATCGATAAAGGTGTTGATTCCATTCAAATAAGCCATGGCTTGGATTTTGAAAGGAGCATCTAGTTCTGAAAAATAGTTCTCTGCAGAACGTTCGCCCATATCTTTAATGCCCAAAGCCAACATGCTTTTATCTACGGAAACTAAGTCAGGTCCCAGTATTTCTGCTAATTGTCCTGTAGCTAATCTGCGAATCATTTCCATTTGAAACAAGCGCTCTTGTGCATGCACATAACCCAAAGCCATGTAAGCATCGGTGGCATTTTGAGCATCGATATAAGGAACGCCAAATTGGTCGTAATTGATAGATACGGCATTTTGAAGTCCGGAAATTTCGATTTCTCCATCGTATTGAGGAGCTGTTTGTTTAAGGAAAATCCATGCGCCGACTCCTACAAATACAATTAATAAGACGATGCTGAGTAAAATAATCTTTAGCGTTTTCATAATCAGGTTTTTGGTAAATCAAAAGTAAGAAATTTGGTGAGAAAGAAAAATTAGTAGAAATGCGTTTTTATTTGAGGTTGCCAGAAGGAATGATAATCTTCGTTTATGGCGCCTTTGCAAATCTGCTGAAATATACAATGTTCATGGTTTTCGATTTTCACGGCTCGGGTTAAAGTACAAGGCGTTTTTTCGCAGGTATTGGTTCGACATAAAGTATTTTCATTGCAGCAACTTCTTCCGAGTGTGTAAAATACATCATTCATTTTAAAAATGTGATATCCAGCTATTTTGGTGATAATTTGCATGGCTTCAATACTTGCTTTACGGATGGGTTCATCATCTGTAATTGGCAGTCGATGTTGCAATTTGTATTTTAAATTCTGGTCGATAACCTTTATGCAACCCGTGCGCAACAATACGCGTTGCATATGATAATCCATAATAGGAATAAGTTGATCAACATTTTCTAGATTTATTAATTTGGCATCTTCGATCAGTTTTAAAAACACACCGGATTTTTTTTGCAAAGGATCAGAATAAGCTTCAAATTTCTTGAATTCAGTATAAATAGCATCCGCATTTTGTTTCTTTTCCCAATTCCTATTCTGAAAAAGATTTTCAATTTTTCCGTCAAATTTTTCTTGGATTATTTTTGCCATATCCATCCATAAATCGGCGCGCTCATCTAGCGTGTCTAGCGTGCAATTTTCCGGTTTAGAATCCTGCGAGAAAAACGGCTGAATATTTTCAATCAATTCTTGCTTTGATAAGCTCAGAATTTTTTGTGCTTCTAAAAGGTGAGGCGCTTTTTTCAGGATATCAAGAAATCCATATTCCAAATAATCCCAACCGTACAAATTTAATTTTGGATTTGCTAAGTGATATGTTTGATGACAAATGCCAACGGCATAAAAATGCATCGCCATTTTCAGAGGAGAATTGATTTGGATAAAATCGCGTTCGTAAAACGAAGATTTGAATTCAAGTTTTTTTACAATTTCCCCAATTTTTCGGGATTGTTCTTTGTTTACAACGATCATCGATTTACTAATTTCTAAAACGCAACTGGCTTTTTATAAGATATTTACTTTGCTTTAAATTGTGTTTTTCCCCTGTAATTGTTCCAATTAATAAGTTGTTGGATCGAATTTTATTTTTTTGTGCCGATCTTTTGAAGGGGCAAGGTATATCTTCTGTTTTTGTCGAATTGATAAAAAGCATTTGCAACAGCCGCTGCCGTTGGAACCAAGCCAATTTCGCCAACTCCTTTTGCACCATAAGGTCCAACCGGATCTCGAACTTCTACTCCTTTCACAACAATTTCCGGCATATGATGCGCTCTTAATACACCAACATCTTTTAGTTTCAAACTTTTTGGATATCCATTTTTCATTGGAAAATCCTCAGAAAGAGCATAACCTAAACCCATGTGAATGGCGCCTTCTATTTGTCCTTCAAATAAGGTTGGATTCATTATTTTTCCGGCATCGTGCGCAGCTACCACCTTTTCAATTTTCCCATCCTCATTTAATATAACCAATTGAGCAGCATATCCATAGGAGTAGTGTGTGATTTGTTTTTCTGCCTGACTCCCGGGCTTGGTGGTCCAATCTACTACAAATTCACCAAAATAGGATCTGCCGATTAATTCTTTAAGTGAATGGTTTTTAAGGTCTTGATTGATTTTTTTTGCTGCATCGATGATTGCATTTCCGAGCAGTGCTGTGGCACGAGAAGAGGTTGTCATCCCGGTAGGAATTTCCAGTGAAGTGTCAACAACTACTTGAATGCTATCCGCGTCTAAACCTGTTTCCTGACATAAACTTTGGATAGCCATGTTGTGGATTCCTTGTCCCATTTCGGTCCAGCCGTGATTGATTACAATTCGGTTTTCGGATTCAATTTTAATAATGGTTTTGCTTTCGTCTACCATTCCATTTCCAACTCCTGAATTCTTAATCGCGCAAGCTAATCCGGTGTATTTATTTGCATAAAAATCTTCTTTTAATGCTTCTAACGAAGCTCTAATTCCAACGCTATTATCGAGCATTTGTCCAGTCGACGTACTTAATCCTTCGGCTAAAGCATTATTGTAGCGGAATTGCCAACGATCGAATCCTCCTTTTTCACAAAGCTCGTCAACCAAGCTTTCGAGCGCAAAAGCCACTTGATTGGCGCCAAAACCACGCATGGCACCGCAAGGAATATTGTTGGTATAAACGGTAAGAGCTTCTATTTCCACATTCGGAACAAAATAGCCTCCAGTGGCATGACCAGCTACTCTTTCTAGAACTTTATCACCCACGGACGCATAAGCTCCTGTATCGCCAACAGCATATAATTTTATTCCGGTGAGTTTACCTTCTTTGTTAGCCGTTAATTGCATATCCATATAAACAGGATGACGTTTGGGGTGCATTCGCATCGATTCTTTTCTTGAAAGATGCAGTTTTACAGGTTTTTGCAAGAGATAAGAATGCAAGGCAACATGACCTTGAACGGTTAAATCTTCTTTTCCTCCAAAACCACCACCGGATGGAATCAAGGTAATTTGTACTTGTTTTTCATCTAGATTGAGCAAAGCAGCAATTAATTTGCGCTCCACATAAACACCTTGTCCGCCAGATAAAATGTGAACTCCATCGCTTGTTGGATTGGCAATGGCCGTTTCGGTTTCTAAAAATGCATGTTCGATACGTTGAGTTTCGAAAATTCCACTAGCGTGAAAAGTTGCTTCTTCGTTGACCTTATCAAAGGGTTGGCCAATTTTTATTTTCGTTTTGGCTAGCAAATTTTCTCGATTCTCGTGCACTTTTACTGAATTAGCTTCTAAAGCTTGATGCATATCGGTAACAGGCTCTAAAACTTCGTATTCCACTTCGATAAGCTCTGAAGCGAGTCGGGCAATTTCTTCTGTTTCAGCCACAACTGCAGCAAGCACGTCGCCAATATAATGCGTTGTTTCTCCGCATGGTATCATTAAAGGCCAATCGGGATAGATGAGTCCGGTTATAAGTTCGCCGGGAACATCTTTAGCCGTAAATATTTTTCGAACTCCAGGAATTTTTTCCGCTTCAAAGAAATTGATCGAAATAATTTTCGCTCTTGGATGCTCGCTAAAATGAAGGGCAGCATGCAGCATTCCATCTAATTGAACATCGTTCACAAATAATCGTTTTCCTAAAGCAGTTTCTAGTCCCTTGTATTTTGGCAGTGATTTCCCAATTTCTTTTTGCGTAAAATCTAATTTTGGCAATTGATTATTAGCAAGAAGATGAGCGGCATATTCGATCCCTTCGATTATTTTTACATAACCGGTACATCTGCATAAATGAGGTTTTAATGCCTTTTTAATTTCTTCTTTATCCGGATGGAGTGTCGATTTTAAAAGAACATTGGTGGTCATGATAATTCCAGGCGTGCAAAATCCGCATTGTACAGCTCCTTTTTCTACAAATGCTCCTGCAATAATTTCTGCTCGTCTTTGTTCGAGTCCTTCGAGTGTAAATACTTCGGAACCATCAAGTTTTGAGAGTTTAGTAACACATGCAAGCTTGGCTTTTCCGTCAATATTTACCATGCATGCTCCACAGGTTCCTTGTCCTGAACAACCATCTTTCGCCGACATAATACCTAAGTCTTCTCGAAGATAGGTGAGCAAGCTTTTTTTGTCATTTCCTTGATAGCTTATTCGTTGTCCATTAATTGTAAATTGTAGCATGCGAATGATTTTTTAATTTATTGCAAATTACAAAGAAAAATTGAATGTCATCTTTGCTTTCAAGTAAATGCAGCAAATATTATGGCGAGAAATTAAGAAAAAAGAAATGCTTCTGTCTTTATTTCGATTAATGAATGAAGAAGATATTATTTAGTATCTTTTATCATTTTAATTTTAAATCTAATTCCGGCAACGACTAAGGTTGTAATCGGACTTAAATAATTGAAAACCGCGTAAGGAATATAGCTTAAAGTATCAACTCCTAAAACACCGGATTGATAAGCGCCACAAGTATTCCAAGGAATCAAAACCGAAGTAACAGTTCCTGAATCTTCTAAAGTACGACTTAAGTTTTCGGGGGCTAAACCTTTATCTTTATAGGCTTTAGCGAACATCCTTCCTGGAACAACGATTGCTAAATATTGGTCGGATGCTGTAAAGTTTAATGTAATACAACTTGCTACCGTGCTCGCAAATAATCCAAAAATTGAAGTTGCAAGTTTTAATAGTGAATCGCTGATTTTTGCCAGAGCACCTATGGCTTCCATGACGCCGCCAAATACCATAGCGCAAATAATTAACCAAATGGTAGGTAACATTCCGGCCATGCCTTTGGCAACAAATAAATCTTGCAAAATAAGATTATCTGTTTTGATCACTGTTTCCACCGTAATCGCATCCATTAAAACGCGATAAATACTTTGAAAATCTAGTCTTTCCAATCCGCTAATTTCGAGAAGAAGTGGCATTTGATATAGAAACGCAAATAATGCTCCAGCTAAAGTTCCAAATAGAAGAGCGATTAAAGGTTCTGTTTTCATAAGAATGAGCGCAACAACCGCTACTGGAACTAGAAATAGCCAAATATTTATTTCGAAAGTTTCTTTAATTGCAAGTGTAATTTCACTCACGTTGGCGTCTCCATTAATTTGGTGGTTTAGTCCCATGAGAATAAAAACGATTAACGTGATGATATAGGTTGGTAGGGTAGTAATTGTCATATAACGGATATGCGTAAATAAATCCGTGCCAGCCATTGCAGGTGCTAAATTAGTGGTGTCTGACATGGGCGACATTTTATCGCCAAAATAAGCGCCAGAAATTACGGCACCTGCGACCATTCCAACAGGAAATCCCAAAGCTTCGCCAATTCCCATAAAAGCAATACCAATTGTTGCGGAGGTTGTCCAAGAACTTCCGGTTGCAATGGAAATAAACGAGCTGATCAGAACAGCTGCCGGTAAAAACACCGAAGGATTTAGGAGTTGAAGTCCATAGTAAATCATGGCGGGAATAATTCCACTTATCAACCAAGTTCCTGCCAAAGAACCTACCATGAGTAATATTAAGATGGCACCACTTGTTGATTCTAAATTCTTCGCTACCCCTTTAATCATTTTTTTGTAGGGTATTTTATGCGCAAAACCAACAATGGCTGCTACCGCAGCTCCAAGTAATAGAACGAATTGATTGCTTCCACCCAAAGCATCGCCTTGGTAGACATAAACGTTATAAGCCAGCATACCTATTAAAATGACGATTGGAATGAGCGCTTGCCAGAGTTTTAGAGTTGTTTTTTCCACGGTTTTTAAGGTCAATTATCAGAAAATGAATGTAAGAATACGGATAATTATTCAAGCCTCAAAATGCATCTGCTATATTTTGGGAGCAGAATGTTTTAAACAGAAAAGAGGAGTTCAAGCTCAAAGTTCTTAAGTCTGTGAAAACAAAAGGGATAAAAGTTGAAAATCAAACTTGTATTCGGTTTCATTATTATTCGAAGAGGGAGGTAGCTAATTCCTTTGCTTTTTCAAAGTCGGTTTCGTTCACAAAAACTTCGGCGGCATCTTCAAAACTTGCACCACCAAAACCTGCATGAGCCCCTTCTTGTAAAAAGTCGCGAAGAATACAATCTATTTCATTATCGTTTAGCACACTTTTCAAATAGTTTGCGTTAATAGTTGTTCCAACGTAAACGCTTTTAAGATTTAGATTTGTCATGACTTCTTTGTTTTGGATAAAGATACTCAATTAACCTAGATTTAAATGTTATAATTATGTAATTTTTTTAGTGTGTACAGAAAAAAAGCCGTCTCAAATTTTGGTTTGAAACGGCTTCTAATTCGTTTGGTAGCTTAAAGATTATTGAAGCGTGAATTTAATTGGCATTCTGTATTGAACACGAACAGGCTCACCACCTTGCATGCCGGGAGTCCATTTTGGCATAGTTCTAATTACACGAAGCGCTTCTTCGTCGCAGCCGCCGCCAATTCCTCTAAGAACTTCGGCGCCTGTAATGCTGCCGTCTTTTTCAACGACAAAGGTGATAAATACACGACCTTGAATTTTATCTTTTTTGGCTTGCGCAGGATAACTAAGTTTAGATCCAATGTAGGTGTACATGGCTGCTTCTCCACCAGGGAAACTTGGCATGGTTTCTACTACTAAAAAGAGTGGATCTTCTTTTGGTTCTAGCTTAAAGTTGATAGGTAGCGTCATGCTTACTTTTGCTTTTTCTCCGCTACTTGTTATTCCTGGAATCCAGTTAGGCATCGATTCACATACACGAAGCGCTTCTTCGTCGCAGCCGGCTCCAATGCCTTTGATTATTTTAGTATTCGAAATAGAACCGTCTTTTTCAACCGTAAAGCTCACCATTACTTTTCCTTCAACTCCATCAAGTTTTGCTTGATCAGGATACTTTAATTCAGAGGAAATGTAATCGATTAAAGCTTCCATACCACCTTCAAAAATAGGGTTTGTTGCAATTTCTGCTGCAGGTGTATCTTTGTTTAAATCGTTGGGTGATTGATTTTCAGGGCTTGAGCAAGCGAAGAAAATGAGTGTAAAACTGGTGGCAAGAACGAATAATCGAATTGCAAAACCAATTGGGCTTCTAGATTTTTTCATCATTTTTAATCTCCTTTCTAAGAGTGAATAGCTAAAATTATGTGTTAAATTATTAGTTTTTAAAAGACTTGAATGTTCGATAAGTAATAGCTGATAGGATTTAATATCCACTTTTGAGTTAATTACTTTGTGGTCAGAAATAAATTCGTGATTTTCTTTGATGGTGTTTTGTAATAAATAAGCAAAAGGATTAAACCACTGAATTATGCATGCTATTTCTGCAAGAATTAAATCGATGCTATGACCTTGAAACGCATGAATTTTCTCATGTTCGATGATTTCTTCGAAATTTTCTTTGTTTTCAAATAATTCAGGATCAACAAAAATCCATTTAAAGAAAGAATAGGTGGGAGCTCCGGCATATGTAAAAACAAAGTGTAAACCTTTGTAGTTTTTCTTGTCGGAAAATTTTATCAACCTGAAAATTTTAAATAATTTCCAACCTAAACTTAAACTCATTGCTAGAACACCCAAAAAATAGATTATCCAAACAGTCTGACTATAAGAAATTTGATTGAAAAATTGAAATCCAGAGTCGCTAGCTTTTACTACCACTTCTTTCAACGTAAAATAATAAATTGGTGCATTCAGCTCGTTTGTCCTTTTCAAGAACTCAGGAGAATCTGAAATTACAGTTGCGGCATTGTAAGGTACAATGGGCAAAAAGATCGCCACAAATAAAATACTCAACAATACTAATCTGCTAAAATTGAAATAAGCTTCCTTTTTAAAGATTAGTTGATAGCTCAGATACAAGATCATGAGACTAAGCGACGATTTTAGTAAATAAATGAACAAAGAATCCATTTGAAATATATTTTAGGTTATTGTTTTTTTTGCTCTATTTGTTCATCAATTAGTTTTTTGATGCCTTCTAATTCTTCCAAACTGAGATTTTGTTCCTTGGTAAAAAAAGAGGTTAGTGTCATGTAATTGTTACCAAAGTAATTGCTTAAGATATTTTTAAAGTAACTTTTTCGATATGCTTTTTTTGTGATCATCGGAAAATATTCGTGTGCTTTTCCAATTGGAGTATAACCAATCACTCCTTTCTTTTCCAATATTCTGATAATTGTTGAAATGGTGTTGTATGCTGGTTTTGGTTCTGGAAACTCCTCGATGATGTCTTTCACATAGGCTTTTTTCAAATCCCATAAAACCTGCATCACTTGTTCTTCTGCTCGCGTTAGTTGTTTCATTTGTAACTAAATTATTAGTTGATATAATGCAAAGAAAGTAAATTAATAGGGTCATGTCAAGAAAAATCAACTAAAAATTTAGTTTAAAACTGAAAATATTTTTAAAAATCAGCATTACAGTTAGTTGCGAAATATTTCTTAGATGGTCATCGGTTTGTTATTCCCGATTTTGATAGCTTTAGAAAGCAGCTGATTTCGAGATTTTTCTTGTTAAGTATTCTTAAGACAACGAATCAATTTTTTTGGGATGAGAATAATCTAAGTGTTCAAAATAGGATAGAAGGTTGTTTTGAGATAAGAATCGCTCTAATTAACTACTTGTATTAAGAAAAGCATTTAAAAGGTCAGTTTCTTTTATGTTTAGCTGTTCGAAAAAAGATTTGTTTTTGCTGTAAATTTTTTGGATCGCGCTAGCATGATACATGCAGTTCTCGAAAACAGTTTGCATTTTCATTTGATCAGAACTAGTTCCTAAATCAAAAAAGCTTTCGGTTATGAAGCCATTTTTAACTTCAATCTGAAAAGGAATATTTTGGTTAGTTGCACGAATTTTACCAGTTAAAGTATAGCGAGGTGAATACGCATAATTCCATTCCCAAGATTTGTATTTCGAATTGGCAAGTTCTTCTATTTCAGTTAATTCGTCCTGACTAAATGATCTGAAACTGCAATTGTTAAATTTTGCAGAAACATGTTCAATGATTTTATTTTTGAATTCTTCGAGTGTGATGAGCGATGTTAAATGCGATTGAATATTAGTTACTCGACTTCGATTCGATACAACGGCTTTATCCTTAATTCCTTTCAAAGTGGAACTAATACTTTGATTGAGTATAGAAAGTTCAGAACTATATAAGAGCGTCCCGTGGTGCAGGACAGTATTTTTATGCACATGCGATGCATTGCCCGAAAATTTCAAACCGTCGATCTTTAAATCACTTTTCCCATCTAGATAGGCATTCACTCCAAGTTCTTGCAGCACTTCAAGTATCGGCTGACTGTATTTCTTGAAGTTTACAAGACTTTCCCGTTTCCCGAAATTAATGAAACTGTAATTGAGATTTCCCAAATCATGAAACACAGTGCCTCCTCCTGATATTCGGCGAATAACGGGAATATTCATCTCTTGAAGCAAAGGAAAATTAATTTCTTTCAAGGTATTTTGATGTTTTCCAATCACTACTGATGAGGTATTTTGCCATACCATAAAAAGCGGTTCTTGTGTGTTTTTTACAAGATATTCTTCGGCAGCCAAATTAAAATAAGGATTTGTTTGTGGTCGATGCAAAACTATCATAGCGTAAAATTATCCATTATTTTAATGTGAATATCCGATCAAAAAAAAAGACTGAAAATAATTCCGCTTTGGATAATTATTCAATCGAAAAAACTTAGTTTTGTAGCACCTAAAGCATTAGGTATAATAGATTGATTAATTGATATTTAAATTCTCAAAAATGGCTTTTAATTTAAGAAACCGAAATTTTTTAAAACTTTTGGATTTTACCCCAAAAGAAATAAAATTCTTGCTCGATTTGTCGATTGACCTTAAGAAAGCGAAATATGCCGGAACCGAACAGCAATTGTTAAAAGGAAAAAATATTGCCTTGATATTCGAAAAAGCTTCAACCAGAACACGTTGTGCTTTTGAAGTTGCTGTAAATGATCAAGGTGGACACGTAACTTACCTCGGGCCTTCCGGATCGCAAATTGGCAATAAAGAATCGATGAAAGACACAGCTCGTGTTCTAGGTCGGATGTACGATGGCATTGAATACCGTGGTTTTTCCCAATCGATTGTAGAAGAATTAGGCGAATATGCAGGCGTTCCGGTTTGGAATGGTTTGACAAATGAGTTTCATCCAACTCAAATTTTGGCCGATTTTATGACCATGATGGAACATTCCGATAAACCATTGCACCAAATAAGCTTCGCCTATTTAGGCGATGCAAGAAACAATATGGGTAATTCCTTAATGATTGGCGCTGCTAAAATGGGAATGGATTTTAGAGCGGTGGCTCCAAAAGAAGTTCAACCATCTGACGAATTAATAGCTCAAGCACTCGAAATTGCTGCCGAAACAGGAGCAAAGATTACGATTACGGATCAGGTTGAAGAAGGTGTTAAGGGCTGCGATTTCTTATATACCGATGTTTGGGTATCGATGGGAGAGCCCGACGAAGTTTGGCAACAACGCATCGATTTATTGAGAGATTACCAAATCAATGCAAAAACAATGGATTTAACTGGCAATCCAAAAGTGAAATTTATGCATTGTTTGCCTGCATTCCATAACCGCGAAACAAAAGTTGGCGAAGAAATTTTTCAAAAATATGGCTTGGATGGACTGGAAGTAACTGAAGAAGTTTTTGAGTCAGAAGCTTCTATTGTTTTCGACGAAGCTGAAAACCGTTTGCATACCATCAAAGCAATTATGCTTGCTACTTTAGGAGCTTAAGATCTTAAATAGATAAAAATGAGAAGGTCGGGTTTTGCCCGACCTTTTTTAATTCAGAATTAATCGAAATAATTTTCGCCCTTGCTTACCTTCAGACGAAGTTTTGATTACCGTTAATGCTTTTGAATAAGCCAAAAGCTCTTGAATAATTTCTGCACTTGGAGCATTTCTCTCTTGGGTTCTGCATGTGTTTTTTTGTGAATTATTCGAGTATTTTAAAAGAGTAGAGTTTTTATGCATAAACAATTATTAAGTGAATACTAATCATGTAACGACTGTATTCCTAACATATTGTTTAGTCCTCTAAAATTAATAGGAGTGTGTTAAGGAAATATTATTTTCGCTTACTAATCGCCTGATATTCATTATTGCATAACGCATTCTGCCCAAAGCAGTATTGATAGAAACATTGGTTTCTTCGGCAATATCTTTAAAGCTCATTCCAATATAATGCCTCATAATCAGAACTTCTTTTTGTTCCGATGGTAAATATTCAATCAAAAGTTTAAGATCTTGATGAATTTGATCCGTAATCAAAATGTCTTCAATCGATTCTGTTTTAAGATTGAGCAATTCGAAAGTATCTACTTCCGATGAGTTTTCCTTGATAGGTATTCTTTTTTTCTTCCGAAAATGATCAATTACCAGATTATGAGCAATTCGCATGACCCAATGTATAAATTTACCTTCTTCGTTATATGCGCCCGATTTAAGTGTATTTATTACTTTGATAAAAGTATCCTGAAATAAATCATCGGCAATTACCGGGTTTTTAACAACCATCAAGATATACGAATATACTCTTGTTTTGTGCGAATTAATAAGGATTTCTAGAGAAGATTCATTACCTGCTAAATACCTTTTTATGAGCTCCTGATCGCTTGGATTAGTTGCTTTCATATTGCCTCCTTTTTTGCTTGATTAAAAAGAGTAAAGGTTTAGATCGATAATTTTAATTTTAGTGGATACTTATTTTAAATCCTTCGGATTAAGCAGCAAATTAAGCGAAAAATTCATCTAAAAGCAAATTTAATCGTTATTTTTGCGCTGCTTTTCATTTCTGACTAAAAAAGTATACATGTCAAACGATCCTTTAAGCCTACTTGATTCTAAAAAATACATCTTAATCAAAGATGCGCATATCCACAATCTAAAACACATCGATTTAGCAATTCCGCGAAATAAATTGGTTGTTATTACCGGATTATCGGGTTCAGGAAAATCTTCTTTGGCTTTTGATACTTTGTTTGCCGAAGGGCAGCGCCGTTACGTGGAAAGTCTTTCGTCATACGCTCGACAGTTTTTAGGTAGAATGGATAAACCGGATGTGGAATACATCAAAGGTATTTCGCCCGCTATCGCCATTGAGCAAAAAGTAATTAGTCGAAATCCACGATCAACGGTTGGCACAAGTACAGAAATTTACGAATATTTAAAACTCTTGTTTTCTAGAATAGGAAAGACTTTTTCTCCTATTTCCGGCGAAGAAGTAAAACGGCATTCGGTAAAAGATGTTTTGGATTATATCGCAACTTTACACGAAAATGCACGGTTCTTAATTGTTGCTCCTCAGGTTTTAAAAGGTGAACGTAGTCTAAAAGAGCACTTGCAAGTGTTAATGCAGCAAGGATTTAACAGAGTTAAAATTGATCAGGAAATCTTGCAAATCGACGAAGTTCTTCAAGAGATAAAAACCTTTAACGGACTGAAAGAATTTGATTTGGTAGTGGATCGTTTAGCTGTTGAGCAAAGCGATGATTTCTTGA
This sequence comes from Bacteroidales bacterium, assembly GCA_016933745.1. Classification (GTDB taxonomy): domain Bacteria; phylum Bacteroidota; class Bacteroidia; order Bacteroidales; family UBA12170; genus UBA12170. The sequence continues at coordinate 1,759 of JAFGAK010000063.1, read as the reverse complement.
GTCGTGTTTCGGATTCCGTTCAAACTGCCTTTTACGAAGGTCATGGTGCATGTGCCATTCTTAGTTACAACGTGGAAGGAAACGCCAAAATCAATCACTTTTCCAATGTTTTTGATAAAGATGGAATTACTTTCGAAGAGCCAAGCGTAAATCTTTTCGCATTCAATAATCCTTATGGTGCATGCAAAAAATGTGATGGTTTTGGTAGCGTAATAGGTATCGATCCCGATTTGGTTATTCCCAATAAATCGCTTTCAGTTTACGACGAAGCAATCGCTCCCTGGAAAGGTGAGAAAATGGGAGAGTGGCGCACTCAACTAATTATGAATGCCGAAAAATTTAAATTCCCTATTCATAAACCAATTGTTGAACTCAGCCCTGATCAAAATCGGTTGTTGTGGACAGGAAATAAATATTTCGAAGGATTGAATGTCTTTTTTAAACAAGTCGAAGAGCAATCGTATAAAATTCAATATCGAGTGATGCTATCGCGATATCGTGGTAAAACGATTTGTCCTGAATGTGAAGGAACACGTTTACGCGCCGATGCGAATTATGTAAAAATTAATGGCAAAAGCATTTCGGAATTGGTTAAAATGCCACTACGAATTTTGTATGATTTTATGCAGTCGTTGGTACTGAATTCGTATGAGCAGAAAGTTAGTAAAAGGATACTCGAAGAAATCAATCGGCGAATTCAATTTTTGTTGGATGTCGGGCTTTCTTACCTGACGCTCAATCGTTTGTCGAATAGTTTATCAGGAGGAGAATCGCAACGTATTAATCTTGCAACCTCTTTAGGAAGCAGTTTGGTTGGTTCCATTTATATTTTAGACGAACCTAGTATTGGTCTTCACCCACGCGATACACATCGTTTAATCAAAGTGTTAAAAAGCTTACGCGATATAGGAAATACAGTGATTGTGGTGGAGCACGACGAAGAAATTATTCGCGCTGCTGATTATATCATCGATATTGGACCTTTTGCTGGATACAAAGGTGGCGAAGTGGTTTTTGCCGGAACAAAAACAGAATTACTCAAGGATGAAAAGAGTTTAACAGCTCGATATCTTTCCGGAAATTTAACCGTGAGCCGTTTGGAGTACAAACGCCAATGGCGCGATTTTCTAATTCTGAAAGGCGCACGTGAGAATAATCTGAAAAACATCGATTTAAAAATTCCACTCAATGTTTTAACCTTGATAACAGGAGTGAGTGGATCGGGTAAAACGTCGCTGGTAAAAAGCGTTTTTTATCCGGCACTAAAAAAACATTATGGCGGATATGCAAATATTACCGGCAAATTCGATTCCATTGGAGGCGATTTAAATCGGATAACCGATGTGGAATTGATTGATCAGAACCCGATAGGAAGATCTTCTCGCTCCAATCCTGCCACTTATGTAAAAGCTTGGGACGATATTCGGACTTTATTTTCGTCACAAAAATTAGCGAAAATTCGAGCTTATAAACCCGGCTTTTTTAGCTTTAATATTCCCGGTGGAAGATGTGAAACCTGCGAAGGCGACGGGCAAGTGAAAATTGAAATGCAATTTATGGCCGATATTCATTTGGTTTGCGATGAATGCAACGGAAAACGCTTTAAAGATGAAGTGTTGGATGTAAAATACCACGAAAAAGATGTGCATGATATTTTGGATATGACCATTAATCAGGCCATCGAATTCTTTGAAATGCATGAAAAAGAAGGTGCTTTAATTAGAAAAATTGTTCAAAAATTAAAACCTTTGCAAGATGT
>JAFGAK010000062.1 GCA_016933745.1 Bacteroidales bacterium | reverse complement strand
GTCATTAAACCTTTATAGTAAAAGGGATTCAAAACCAAAACAGCATCGGCTCCAGCATTGGCTGCTGCTTTGCTTAAGCGAATGGTTTCGCGCGTAGTTTGTCCGCCAGTTCCGGCTAACATGAGTTTATCTTTTGGAATTGCTTTTCGGCATGCTTGATACACCTCAATTTTTTCTTCTTCTGTAAGGTGAACCAACTCACCATTGGAACCCAATACTAAAAATCCAGCTAAATCGTATTGGCTTAACAATTTAATATTGGATTGCATTTTGTCGATGGCCAAGTTTTCCTGATCATCAAAAGCTGTTGGTAATGGAGGAAAAATTCCTTTTAAATCTATACTCATAAATCCTTGTTTTAATATCCTTTTTTTCTTGAAACGCTATGCATTAATTCTTGCCCTTTTTTCATTCGCCAATAATTCTCCACTATTTGCGGGGCCACTGTTTTGGGATTGGTTAGACTTGCCACGTGAGGTGTAATATCTATTTTTTTATGCTTCCAAAAGGGATGATTATTTGGCAAAGGTTCTTGCTGAAAAACATCTAAAGAAGCTAAACTCAATTGTTCATTATCAAGCAAATCTATCAAATCACGCTCAACTAAAATATCGCCCCGAGCCACATTAATTAAGCTCGCTCCTTTTGGAAGCATCGCAAGCGTTTCTTTATTAAGCAAACCATGAGTAGAAGGCGTACTTGGCAATAAACAGATTAAAATTTCTGTTGAATTTAAAAAAGTCTCCAATTCATTAGATCCGCTATAAACAGTGGCCTTACAATTTGGTTTTGGACTTTGAGCCCAACCATTTACACGAAACCCCATGCCAATCAATCGCTTTGCAACATAAGAACCAATCACTCCAAGTCCCATAATTCCAATTCGAATATCTTCAATTCGTTGGTAGGCAGCAGGCTCCCATTTTTGATTCGCTTGACTTTGCTTGAAATGTGTTAAACCGCGAAGATGATTCATCACCATGGCAAGTATAAACTCAAACATCGTTTTAGATAATTCGGGATCAACAATTCGCGTTAGCAAAACTTGCTCAGGCAATTCAGGATCTTTTAACAAATAATCTACACCTGCTCCCATCGAAGAAATGCATTTTAAGTTGGGATAATTTTTTAGACTTCCATAAGGATGATTCCAAGCAAGAACAAACTCAACCGATTCATTATCAATATTTTCAGGATAAACAAAAATTGGAATTTTAGGATCTTCTTCTTGAAGAGCTTGAAGCCAAGTATCCGTTTCTCTTGTTGGACTTAAAATTAATAATGACATTTTGGTTGGTGTTTGTTATCGCAAATGTAAGTAATTTCGGGTATTGCTAGCTTATTTGAAAGCAAAAACCAATGCGTTTTTAATCTACCTCTTGAATTTATGCGTGCTTCCTCATAATTTCTTATTTTTGACAAAAAAAACAAACGTGGAGAATGCATTAAGTAAATTGGTAGGTCAATTTAACAACCTACCTGAGGAAGAAAAGATTCAAGGTATCAGCAAAGCGGTAGGATCATTTGTAAAGTTTACCGGCTTTTGTGGCTTACGTTATGAAAAAATGACACAACATAAAGTCATGGTTTCTTTGGAAAACAAACCCGAAGTACAAAATCACATCCATCAAATTCATGCTACCGCGATGGTTCTGCTGGCTGAGACAGCAACAGGAATGGTGGTTGGTATGAATATCCCCGACGACCGTGTGATGCTAGTAAAAAGCTTAAACACAGCTTTTGTCAAACGATCTACTGGTGCAATGCGTGCCACTGCTACTTTAAGTGATGAACAGATTAAAATGATCCATGAAACAGAGAAAGGTGAGCTGTTAGTACCTGTAGTTATTACGGACGAAATTGGCGTGGAGCCCATCAAAGTAGAAGCACTCTGGGCGTGGATTCCAAAATCGCACCTCAAGAAATAATTCTTTCTCCCAGAAGAAGAGTTTTTGTAAGGGATTCACTCCAAGTGAAGTCATTACTTGTATAATTTAGACCTGCCTTCTTGGCGAAAATAAAATTGAATTGCCGTCGGCTTATCTTTTTTTTACAAAAGAGCTATCTTTACATCCAAATCCACAAGCTTGAAAACTGTTACTACCGAAATAACGCATGCCCTAAAATCGCTTCAAGAAAAATTTGAAGGCGATATCTATATTGATGATTTACATCGAATTACGTATGCAACAGATGCGTCTGCTTACCGCGAAAAACCAACTGCCGTCACTTTACCGAAATCCATCAACGATCTGAAATTATTGATCCGATTTGCGAACGAACATCACATTGCCTTGATTCCAAGAGCAGCAGGGACTTCTCTTGCCGGACAAGTTGTTGGGAATGGAATTGTTGTCGATATTTCTAAGTATTTTACCAAAATACTAGAAATCAACACAAAAGAGCACTGGGTTCGTGTACAACCAGGCGTTGTGTTAGATGAATTAAATCAAATACTTGCTCCCGAAGGATTGTTCTTTGCGCCTGAAACTTCAACATCCAATCGATGTATGATGGGCGGAATGTTGGGGAATAATTCCTGTGGCGCTCATTCATTAATCTATGGCAGTACACGCGATCACGCTTTGGAGGTCAGTTGCCTCTTAAGCGATGGCAGCGCAACCGTTTTTAAAGCGGTAACAAATGAAGAGTTTGACGCGAAAAGAAAAGGAAATTCACTCGAAAGTAAATTGTATCAAAACATCTACGAAATTCTTTCCAATCAAGAGAATCAGGAGAATATTCGAAGAGAATTTCCTGACCCAAAAATTGAACGCAGAAATACCGGATATGCCATTGATATTTTGCTGGAATCAGCTATTTTTAGTCAAAATGCAAAGCCTTTTAATTTTGCATCTTTACTTGCAGGATCTGAAGGAACACTGGCTTTTACTACAGAAATCAAACTAAATTTAGAACCACTTCCTCCCAAAAATACAGCATTGATTTGCGTGCATTTGAATAGTATTGAAGAAGCAATGCGAGCAAACTTGATTGCACTTCAACATCAGCCCTATTCGATCGAGTTAATGGACAAAGCCATTATGGATTTGACCAAGAAAAATAAACAGCAAGCCGAAAATCGTTTCTTTGTTCAAGGAGATCCTGCAGCCATTTTGATTGTCGAATTTACAGAAGAAGATTTTTCAATCATTGAGCAGAAAGCAAAAGCGATGGAAGCAGCTATGAAAGCGGCTGGCTATGGTTATCATTTTCCCTTAGTGACCGGAAAAGACATCAAAAAAGTATGGACATTACGCAAAGCCGGACTCGGTGTGCTCTCCAATATGCCTGGCGACGAATTACCAGTTCCAGTAATTGAAGACACGGCTGTAAATCCGGAAGTCCTTCCTGAATACATTGCTGAATTTGATCAGCTTTTAGCCAAACATGGTAAGTCGTGCGTTTATTATGCACATATTGCCACTGGCGAATTGCATTTGCGCCCAATCTTAAATTTGAAAAAAGCCGAGGATGTTGAGCTATTTCACACCATCGCTCTCGAAACGGCTAAATTGGTAAAAAAATACCGTGGCTCATTAAGCGGTGAACATGGCGACGGACGTTTACGTGGTGAATTTATTCCGATGATGATTGGAAACGCAAACTATGCACTTTTGGAAAACATTAAAAATACATGGGATCCAAATCACATCTTCAACCCGGGAAAAATTACCAAAACACCAAAAATGAATACGTATTTGCGGTATCAGGCTGTCCAAAAAGCAGAATCGATCAAAACAACTTTCCGCTTTGAACAAGGACCGGGGATATTGAGAGCCGCTGAACAGTGCACCGGATCGGG
>JAFGAK010000061.1 GCA_016933745.1 Bacteroidales bacterium | reverse complement strand
TTCTTCGCAGATAAATGCAATTGGAAATCCTCGTTTAGAAAATTTCCATTTCGATCAAATAGCACATGTAGATCAATCGCCCATTGGTAAAACAGCGCGAAGCACGCCAGCCACATACACAAAAATATTCGATTCAATCCGACAACTATTTGCAGGTTTACCCGAATCAAAAAAGAAGAAATACTCACAAAGCACTTTCTCTTACAATACGATTGGAGGGAGATGCGAAAAATGCGAAGGCGCCGGAAAAATTGAAACGGGTATGCATTTTTTAGGAAATATTGAGCAAGTGTGCGATGCATGCAACGGAAATCGTTATTCTGATGAATTAAACCTTATTCATTATCAAGGCAAGAGCATTTCGGAAATTTTGAATTTAAGTTTTAATGAAGCCTATGACTTTTTCTCCGAGAATGCAAAGATTCAAAAGCAACTTCGTATTGTAAAAACAATCGGTTTGGGTTACTTAAAGCTCGGACAGTCATCGAATTCTCTTTCCGGCGGCGAAGCTCAGCGAATTAAATTAGCGGCGGAACTCATTCGTGGAGCATCCAAAAACAGTTTGTATCTCTTTAATGAGCCCAGCACTGGTTTGCACTATTACGACATTCAGATTCTGCTAAATTTATTCTCCGATTTACTAAAGCAAGGAAATACACTTTTAATCATCGAACACAATCAAGATATTATCAAAAATGCCCACCGAATTATCGATATTGGCCCTGGAAGTAATCATCAAGGCGGAAACCTTGTTTTTTCTGGTAATTTCGATGATTTTCTTCTACAAAAAAACTCAATTACAGCACAGTCATTTTCAACAAATTTAGAAAATACGTTTCGAGATGAAACTTCGAAAACCAAAAATAAATCGATTTCTTTTCGTGGCATCAGAACACATAACTTAAAAAACATCCACATTGAAATACCCGATAATAAAACCACTGTGATTATTGGTAAATCTGGAAGCGGAAAAACCAGCCTCGCTTTCGATACCATTTTTGCAGAATCCCAATATCGATTTACAGAAAGTTTTCCAAATTATGTTCGGCAGTTTACCAATCACTTTTCCCAAGCACAGTTCGATACCGTTTCGGGATTGACTCCAGTGATAGGCCTTCGTCAAAAGAACCAAATGAATGATCGTCGATCCACATTAGCTACTTTTGTTGATATTTATGATTATTATCGCTTACTATATGCACGTTTTGGAGATTATCTTTGTCCGAATTGCGGTAGCATTTTAAACAAAAATAGCTGTACGAAATGTGCTTTCATTTCTACACAAAAGCTCAGCGCAAGCCATTTCTCTTTCAATCAAGCCGAAGGAAGCTGCACCAATTGTAAAGGATTGGGAACTGTTTTAGCTTCTGCACCCGAATTATGGATCGAAAATCCCGAGATAAGTATTTCGGAAGGCGCTTTTAAAAAACATAAATCACTCCAATTTTATGCTGATCCCAACGGACAATACATGGCTATTCTCGAAAAGGTTGGGCAACATTTTGAAATCGACTATAATTTACCGATTAATCAACTTTCCTATCAAGCGCTCCAATATGCTTTTTTTGGTTCAGGAAAAACTATTTATCATGTAAATTGGAATTATAAAAGGAAAAACAGGAAAGGGAACCACCAATTTAAAAGCGAATGGATCGGGTTTGCTCAACTTCTCCTAGATGAATACTACCGTAAATATGCCAATGGAAAAGGTCAGGATATCTTGCCTTACCTAGTTGAAAAAGAATGTCCTATTTGTTTGGGCAAAAGATTAAATGAAGCTGTTTTGAAAATAAAAATTCATGGCAAGGATATTTCTGAACTTAGCGGTTTAGCTGTTAAAGAGAATATTATATTTTTCAATCAACTGAAAGAAAACAAAAAGATCGATCCTCAGCTCATCGAAACCATTCTCCTTAAATTGGAAGCGCTACAAGCAATGAAATTGGGTTACTTGCAACTGAATAGAACAACCGGGAGTTTGTCTGGAGGAGAATATCAAAGAACTTTGCTTGCCACTCAATTTACGAGTAACCTTAGCGGGATTACCTATATTATTGATGAACCAAGCAGCGGACTTCATCCCGCGGACATTCCAATTGTTTTGAATGCTTTTAACCGATTAAAAGAATTAGGGAATACCATTATAGTCACAGATCATCATCCGCAAATTATAAAAAGCGCCGATTTTCTAATTGAATTAGGACCTGAATCCGGAAATGCGGGTGGAGAAATTATCTTTTCAGGAACAAAACAAAATCATAACAAGATTATAGATTCAAGCCTGCTGGAAGCACAGGAACCTTTGGATGAATTTAATTCTTTAAAGGGAAATGATCTATTTATCCGCAAAGCAAACGCAAATAATCTGAAAAACATCGATGTATCTTTTAAATTAAATGCAATCAATGTAGTTTGCGGGGTTTCAGGAAGCGGGAAAACAAGCTTACTTCGCAATGTTCTTTATCAGTCGTATAAAAATAAAAATGCTTCTAATTGCGAAACTATTCAAGGGTTTTCTCTCATTAACGACCTACAATGGGTTTCAGCTAGAAGCGGAATTTTAAATCAACAACCCATCGCTAGTTATTTTGGTCTTTGGGATGAAATCAGAAAACACTTTTCTAATCAACCGCAAGCTAAAGAGTTGGGGTTTAAGCCCCTTGACTTTTCGTTAAATTCAAAGGCAAATCAATGTCCTACTTGTAAAGGACAAGGAATACAAGTTGTTAAACTCGATTTTCTAAATGATGTTAATAGTCTATGCGAAAGTTGTGGAGGATCGGGGTTTACGCAAAACATATTACAAGTTAAATACAAAGGAAAGAGTATTTCAGAAGTATTGCAACTAACTTTAGACGAAGCGCTTTCTTTGTTCTTTTCTGATGATGTATTGTGTAAAAAATTAGCTTTAATTCAAAAGATTGGACTCTCCTACTTAAAATTAAATCAAAAACTAAAACAACTATCTCACGGGGAATATCAACGTGCAAGATTGATTCATCAAATTATGAATACGCAATTAAATAATACTGTTTTTGTTTTTGATGAGCCAAGCAAAGGGTTAAGCCGAAAAGATTTGAAGTATTTATTTGAACTTTTTTCGTTATTAATCAAATCTAATTCTTCCATTATTGTCATCGAACATAATCCAGAAGTAATAAGAAGAGCAGATTATATTCTTGAGCTTGGATTTGGAGCAGGAAAAGAGGGCGGAAATTTAATTTTTAAAGGCACTTTAACTGAATTATTAAAAAGTAAATCATCTAAAACAGCAGAATATTTAAGATCGATGAAGATATAACAGGAAAATAAAGCTTGTCTAAACCACCTTTTAAAATCATTTATTCAAATACGAGCAGTTCAACACCAGCTTTATGGCAGCTAATTTCTTCATCACGTCTCACTATCCAAATCAAGATGCAAGCCTAAAATTTGGAGTAATTTGGAAACTATTCAATTAATATTTTACCACTTATTCGTTTTATTTT
>JAFGAK010000060.1 GCA_016933745.1 Bacteroidales bacterium | reverse complement strand
ATGAGTTTTCCTCCTGGTTTCAAAACTCGAAATATTTCTCTTAGAAAGAATTCGTCTTCAGAAATATGCTCAATAACCTGAAAACTAACTACAAAATCGTAGGTGTTATCCAAGACGTCAATCAAGGGAGGAACGTTCATTTTGTAGAAAAATACCTTGCTTTTTTCTTCCTCGGAAAGCTCAAAACGCGATTGGTATTTATCAATTGCATGATAAACACTCGCTTTTGGAGATAGGTATTCAATGCCATAGCCTTCGCCGGAGCCAATTTCCAATATCGTGCCATCAACTATTTTAGCTGCTTCAGAATAAGCAATCATATGACGCTGATGCATTACATTATCGGAAGGTAACTTGGCTGAATGCCGCTCGGCCGTTTGAATTATACTCATGAGTAGTTTAAACTTCAATGCCGACAAATTTATAAAAATTAACTTGGTTTTGAGAAAGCAAATTTAAGTCGACCTGTTTTTTAAGATACTTTAGCAAATTGAAATATAAAAAGCGAAGAATTCAAGTAAACTCTTCGCTCCAATTCGTTAAGATTAAGATGCTTTATTGTTTTTTTCCGAAAATTCCTTTTTCTAGATTTTTAAGTGGTTCAATTTGTTTTTCCATGGCAACGGTTTGAGCCACGTCATTCATATAGGATTTCCCTTTTTTTCCTTTTCCACTTTCTTTGCCTTCGTTTAAATCATATTCCGGATTTACACGCAAGAAGACGACTAAAGTAGCTGTATTCCCTTGAACAATGGAATGCATATTCACCGCATTGCCCTCTTTATCAGCTAGAATAAAATCATCAAATGTTTCGCCTATGTCGTATTTTTCGTTTTCCTCATTGTCTTTATTGTCTTTTTTTGGTTTTTCGTAAGCCGTTCCTTTTTTAGTAATTGTTTTCATTAAGTTGTCGAAAGTTTCAAACTCCCATTTTCTTTGAAAACCATTGAATTTCAGCATAAATTCTGTGCTTTTGTCAAAATAAACTTCATCTGTTAAATACAGTTTTGCATTGATAATACCTTCGCTATCTAAAAGAGTAATAAACCCCGAATGGATGCCATTTTCAACAATTTCAGTTGGATTTCCTGTGTAGGAATCATTCGCTTCTGCTCGAGCAGTTCGACCAACTCCTAAGGCAGACGACCATGCTTTCTTATCTACATTATCTGAAGCTTTT
>JAFGAK010000059.1 GCA_016933745.1 Bacteroidales bacterium | reverse complement strand
CCTGATTCAGGATACAATTCTTTTTGGATGATGCTGTTTGATTCTTTCCCATCGATGTATTTAAAGCTGTTGCGCCAATTGGTGTGCGCATTTGGACTTACGAGTTCTGTTACTCTTGCCAAGGTGTCTTTCACATCGCCGAGCACTGTAACATCTACTTTGATGATTTTATTGACTTCTGCTTTATCTATTTCGAAATGAATTTTCTTGGCATCCGGAGCATATTCGCTCACTTTTCCGGTTACACGATCGTCGAAACGCATACCCAAAGCGATGATTAAATCCGCTTCGTTTGTTTTGATATTTGGCGCTGCATTTCCATGCATTCCGAGCATTCCGGTATAAAGCTTATGCGCATTTGGCAAAGCCGAAAGGCCTAATAATGTGCTTGCTACAGGAATTCCTGTTTTTTCGATAAAAGCTAAAAGTTCTTGTTCGGCTCCAGCCAAAACAACTCCTTGACCCACCAAAGCAAGTGGACGTTTGGCGCTATCAATCAGCTCTGCAGCTTGTTGAATTTTATGATCTTTGGTTTCAGGAACAGGAATATATGATCTTATTTTGGTGCATTGTTCGTAGTAAAAATCCACTTCTTCGAACATGGCATCTTTGGTGATATCGATTAAAACCGGTCCGGGACGGCCCGAGCGTGCGATGTAAAACGCTTTTGCAAAAGCAGGAGCTATTTCTTCTGCTTTGGTGATTTGAAAATTCCATTTGGTAACCGGCATCGAAACTCCAACTACATCGGTTTCCTGAAAAGCATCTGATCCTAATAGGGTTGAAAAAACCTGTCCGGTAATGCAAACCAATGGCGTTGAATCCATAAAAGCATCGGCAATTCCGGTAATTAGATTGGTTGCTCCCGGCCCGGAAGTGGCCATACAAACGCCCACTTCGCCACTCACGCGCGCAAAACCTTGTGCTGCATGTACTGCTCCTTGTTCATGACGCGTTAAAATGTGATGAAGCTCTTCTTCAAAATCCATTAATTTATCGTAAACGGGCATAATTGCTCCTCCGGGATAGCCAAAAATCGTTTTTACATTCTCGGCAATCAGCGATAAAATCAACGCTTCTGAACCACTCACTCGTTTCGCATTTTTCTTTTTATGCTCTTCTTTTTCAAGTGTTAATGTTTTCGTTTCTAAATTCATATGCTTTCTATTAAATTCTTGGTTTTGGTTTTCATTAAATGATTCTGATCGCACCTTCGTCGGCAGAAGAAACGTGAGCGGCATACATTTTTAATGCCGTACTTACGGTTCGTTCTCGGTTTAGGGGCTGATATTTTTTTGCTCCTTTACTTTCTTGTTGGAGTTTCCTTTTAGCAAATTCTGCTTCATCAATTACTAATTGAATGCTACGAGCAGGAATATCGATGGAGATCTGGTCGCCTTCTTCAACCAAAGCGATTTCTCCTCCTGCAGCAGCCTCTGGCGAAACATGTCCGATGGACAAACCGGAAGTTCCTCCAGAAAATCGGCCATCGGTTAATAAGGCACAGGATTTATCGAGTTTCATGGTTTTTAGGTAAGAAGTTGGGTAGAGCATTTCTTGCATTCCAGGACCACCTTTGGGGCCTTCGTAGCGAATAACGACTACATCTCCGGCGTTGACTCTGCGCGATAAGATTCCTTTGATTGCTTCTTCTTGCGATTCGAAGACTCTGGCTGTACCTTGAAACTTTAAAATTGCGACATCGACTCCGGCTGTTTTAACAACACAGCCTTTTTGAGCGATATTTCCGAATAATACAGCCAATCCTCCATCTTTGGTATAGGCGTTTTCTACAGAGCGAATGCAACCCGTTTTTTCGTCGAGATCGAGCGAAGTGTATTGATTGTTTTGCGATCCTAAAACGAGATTTTTAAAACCTCCTGGAGCAGATAAATAACGATTAAGTGCAGTTTCTGAGATCGGTTTTGCTTTTACATCGAAAGTATCTAACACTTGTTTCAAACTTGCATTTAACACATGAGGCACATCGGTTTCGAGCAAATCGGCTTTGCTTAATTCGTTCAGTATTCTGAGTACGCCTCCAGCTCTGTTTACATCTTGAATGTGATACTTTGAGTTTGGCGAAACTTTACACAGCACAGGAACTTTTCGCGATAGCTCATCAACATCTTTCATGTTAAATTGGACCTGGGCTTCGTGAGCGACCGCCAGCAAATGAAGAATGGTATTGGAAGATCCGCCCATGGCAATATCGAGCGCCATGGCATTGAGAAAAGATTTTCGGGTAGCGATGGAACGTGGTAAAACAGATTTGTTTCCGTTTTGGTAATAATCGTAGGTGTTTTTTACAATGATTTGAGCTGCTTGTTTAAACAACTCTTTTCGGTTGGCATGCGTTGCCACGATGGTTCCGTTTCCGGGAAGCGATAATCCGAGTGCTTCGGTGAGGCAGTTCATGGAATTAGCGGTAAACATTCCGGAACAAGAACCACAAGTTGGACAAGCATTTCTTTCTACTTCGGCGACTGTTTTATCAGACACGGAATCGTCGGCAGCAATTACCATTGCATCGACCAGATCGAGCTTTTTGCTTCCAATCACTCCGGCTTCCATTGGTCCGCCGGAAACAAAAACTGTTGGAATATTTAATCTCATGGCGGCCATGAGCATTCCGGGGGTTATTTTATCGCAATTCGAAATGCAGATCATGGCATCGACTTGATGGGCGTTGCACATGTATTCCACGCTATCGGCAATTAAATCTCGCGAAGGCAAGGAATAGAGCATTCCGCTGTGACCCATGGCAATTCCATCGTCGATGGCAATGGTATTGAATTCGGGAGCAAAGCAGCCTTGTTTTTCGATAAGCGCTTTAACGTCTTGACCGATTTGATGTAGATGTGCATGACCGGGAACCAGTTGTGTAAAGGAATTTACAACGGCAATGATGGGTTTCCCGAATTGTTTTTCAGTCATTCCGTTGGCTCGCCACAAGCTTCGGGCGCCTGCCATTTTTCTTCCTGCGGTGCTAGTATTGCTTCTTAATTCGTTCATTTTATAAATTCTATTCATAAAAAAAGCCCTTCTCTGTTTGGAGAAAGGCTTTTGATTTTTACACACAGACCTCTCTCACATTCGTAGAATGAGCATATTAATTATGTTAATAATGAGGTTTGTGATCTGTGCTATTTTCATTTTTTATTTTTTTATCAAAAAAAAACCACCCTCGTTTTGGTGAGGGTGGTTTGTATATTTTAAGTATTTACATGCAGCCTCACCTATTCGACATCCAGAGAATGTTAATAATAATATTGGCGATGTTTAAATTAATTGTCATTTGTTGTGATTCATTTTTGTGCGACAAATGTTTGCAATTAAAATTGAAATAAAAAAATAAAACAGCAAAAAACTGCACATTTTTTTATTAAAAGACTGATTTTGAGCTATTTTATTGGGGTTATTTTTATGATCTTTTGATCAAAAGCATCTTTAAAGCGATTATTTACTTCTTTAAGAAAAGCTATTTGGCTTAGTGATTTTTACTTTCTGGTATCGTGGTAACGAAAAAATTAATCGGTATTTCATGATACAAACATTCGATTAGAAACCATGAACGGTTTTTGGAAAAACATCGTTGGGATGGATAGTGGCCTAATGAAAGAAGTAAAAGCTGAAACTTATTTTTCCTTATCTACGGTCTCAAATGCAGAACATGCTATACACCATGAATGCGATTCGGTTTTACCATTAAAATTTGGGGTTTATTTTCGCCTTTTGCACCCTTATACTAGGTAGTTTAGATTTTATTTTTAACTTTGAAACAGCATTGCACGTATAGAATTCCAAATTACTACCTTGGGAGAATAAATATTTAGAATTACTACTTGCTAAAAGGAGTCACAGGTGCGAGCTATTTTAGAAGTAAAAAACATCATTCTATGATGCTTTATTCTCTTTGTTTATTTAATAATTAAAGACTTAGTTGTTAATTTTTATTTGATTTCGCTATCAGACAGGCAGGATGTTATAGTGGGACTGAACAGGCGAAGCAGTAGTTGGATTTTGAGTTTTTTCCATTTGATGCCTACCTGATGGTTTGCCAATTTTCAAGTTGGAATACACACATCACCCTACTTGGAAGGTATTAAATTTAACCAGCAAAATTAAAAGAAGATGGTTAGCTGATTAACCGGTAAAAAATAGATACAAACCTGATGACAATCAGGAGGTAAGAAATCGTCTCGAAATCGCACATAACGCCATACTATCAATTGTTACTGAACATTGAAACAAAAATCAAAAACAGCGCAGTCGCACAGGCTCATTTGCAATTCAGGCAGTTGATGGGCGGAGCTATTTCGTTGCCAATTTAAAATGCAGTTTGGCAAATTCAATTTGTTTTCAGTCATCGTGGTAACAAAAAAATTAAACGGAGTTTATTTGAATTCTTTTACATCTATATTCTTAAACCGTATTTTTTGTATTTTATTTTATTTTTAGTTATATTTGTGCTTATCAATTGTTAAAGCAAGGCTTGACGATTACAAGAATCGTTTACAAAAAAGATTTAACCCAATAAAACTCCTTCTTTAATCGCTCTTTTCATTTATAATAGAACGCAATGAAATCTGAATTTCTCGGTATAACCATTCGCTTAGAAACCATCAACAGTTTTGGGAAAAACTTAATTATGTTCGATTGTGGTAATTCGGAAGAAGCTGTGGCGCATATGTCGAAGCTGGAAGGTGTAAAGTGGAGCAACAATCGGCAGCAATATTATGTAGATTATCGGTATAGTGAGTTGGCACGTATTTTTGATTATGTACGACTGAAAAATGGGTGGTATTTAGATTATACAGATTTTAGACCGAAGCAAAAAGACGAGCGGCATCTTTTGCCAAGCGCCCGGCCATGGATTAAAAAGGCGCCGATTGTAAATTTGGCAGAGCGCTATTTAAGCGAGGAGCAAGAAACAGAATTACTGCGCTTTATGCATTGGATGCAAAACATGCGCTATTCTGAGAATACCATTCGATCGTATCATAAAAGTTTGGACTCTTTTTTTCGATTTTTCAACACGCAAAAGGTAGATGATTTGAGCGAAGCTGACTTGTTTAAGTACAATGCGGAATATATTATTCCAAGTGGTCATTCGGCAAGTTTTCAGAACCAAACCGTGAGTGCCATAAAAACATATTATTTAAAAATGCGCAATATACAATTGGAATTTGAACGTATTGAGCGGCCGCGAAAAGCGAAGACATTGCCAAAAGTAATTCCGATTGAAATAGTAAAAAAGAATCTACAATCGATCCATAACCTAAAGCATAAAATGGCTTTGAGCGCTATTTACGGTTTGGGATTACGACGGAGCGAACTACTTGCTTTGCAACTTTCGGATATTAGTTTTGACCGCAATTTGATTCATATAAAAAACGCCAAAGGTTTTAAAGATCGGACTTTGCCTTTGCCTGTTCAGTTAAAGAAAATGATAACTCAATATTATAGAGCTTATAAACCGAAACATTATTTGATTGAAGGTCCGGAGGAGGGCACTCCGTATTCTGCTGCAAGTCTTCAGCAAATATTTCATAAATATTTTGGTAATTCGAACAATAAAACTACCTTTACACTACACTGTTTACGACATAGTTTTGCAACTCATTTACTGGACAGTGGTGTAGATTTACGGATGATTCAGGAGTTGTTGGGACATAGTTCGAGTAAAACAACGGAGATATACACACACGTAAGCATGCGGAATAAGCAAAATTTGCACAATCCGTTGGATGATTTTGAGTTATAATGAAGCAAATAAAAGACATATAAGACCTACACATATCCCTCCGAATAGTGATATACGATATAGGTTTTCTGAACATATAGACAAGTT
>JAFGAK010000058.1 GCA_016933745.1 Bacteroidales bacterium | reverse complement strand
TAAGCTTGCGCCCGATCAAAATAGGCATCGGTGTAATTTTTATCTAATTCGATGGCTTTTGTAAAGCTAGGAATAGAAGCGGTATACATCCCTTTTTTAAATTCTTTGGAGCCCTCTTTGTAAAAATCTTTGGGCTTTTCCTGAGCATACAGGGAGATTGTTGACAGAAACAAGCTAATGACTAGGTAAATAAATTTAGTTTTCATGGCATTTTATTTTTTGGGGATAATTTCCTTTTTTATAACCAACAAAGGTAGTCATATTTTCCACAAAACGCAACAAATCAAGGGCTTTTCTCGGACGATACATGCAATTTTTAACGCTTATTTATGAAATTTCGTCGAATATTTTAGCTTTATTATCTTAACGTTATACGAACGACTGTCTTTTTTTCGTTCTTTTGCTGAAGAGTCATAGAAAATGAAAAGCCTGCGTTCGATCAGTTTGTTTTTGTTGTTGTTTACTTTTTCCACTTGCCAAAAAGACGCTTATACTCCTTTGCCTCATGTGGATGTTAATATTCAAATTCTGCCCAATTCTACGCAATACCTCGATTTAAATGCTGTGGGAGGTTTTGTTTATTTAACTGCTAATTATCCAAGTCGAGGAATTATTGTCTATCGAATTAGTCCTTCGGATTTCGTTGCTTTCGAACGCACCTGTCCGCATGATCCGGATGCTTGTTGCGAAGGAACTCAATGTGCTCGATTGGTGGTTGACGACAGTCGGCTAACCATTTCTGATTCTTGCTGCGGTTCGGTTTATCTAATTTTGGATGGCAGTAATGTGAGTGGGCCTTCCAACTATCCTTTAAAACAATACCATGTTTCTTTTGACGGAACTCTTTTGCATATTTACGATTAGAGATTAATCGCTCCTAAAAAGCCAAAGTAAGTGGACTTTGTATCGAATAAATACACGCTGCGTAATCCCACTTGAAAAGGAATGAAAGAGCGTAGAAAATGAACATCAAACAACAAATCATTTCCCACAGACTGATAGGAAACCCGATTAACATCCAAACTTCTTGTTTCATCAAAAAAAGCAATTGTCGTAATCCGCTTGATAAAAACCACGGAACCCAAGCTCCAATCCGGATAGGCTAACGGCAAGGCATAATCGAGTTTATAGCTGAACGATTTCGTAAAACTCAATCCAAAATAACCTCTCGCCATTGCAATTTGTTCGTTGTAATAATCGGCTTGACCGAACTTTTGTTGAAATGCAAAATACATCCGTACGCCCTGATGTTTTATCAATCCCGGAAAATAAAGCATCGAACTGAGTGCTACCAAATCCCCACTATCGTCAAAGGGCGTATGTTGATAAAGAAAAGAAAGTTGCTGCCCCCATTTCGGATAAATTGCCTGCTTGGCCGAAACTTGATAATTAGAAAAAGTGAACGAATAATCGAGGATTTTAAAATTGCTTTGCCGAAGTTGAACTCCCGAATTTAAAACATCGAGTTGTCGGTATTCATAAGTGATTCGAGGAGTGAATCGCTGATACCAATTGCCCGATGAAAAAAACAGAGGGATGCTCATTCCGGTTCTTAAATTTGTTTCATTAAACCTTAACAGAAAGGTGCTGTCTTGTTCGCTGTCATGAGCCAAACGCTCTCGATAACCGTATTCCGCGCGAAGATTCAATGCCGGATACCAACCCAAATAATTAGCATCGGCAAAATAAGTTCCTTCTTGGTAATTTAGATCGTATTCATACCCTAAAGACAAGATGAAGGTGGAAAGTTTATTTTGAGAATTCAGGGTAATTCCCGGTTTAAAACCATAATTATCGGCAGAAAAGCTAAAAGGACCCCAGCTATGTGGGTTGATGAGATGTGCTAATTTGCTGTAATTCTTAACCTGATATTTTAATTTCGGAATTGAATCTGAAACTAAAAGAGTATCTTCTTGTTGATGCAATTCATTGGCAAATGAATAGTGGGTATCTGAAATTTCATTGAGCGGAATCCATTCGTTTTGATTTAGATTGGTTAAGGCAATTTGATTCCCGTTAGCACGGTATTCAGAAAAAAGTAATTTTCCATTCCAAACAGCTGGAGAATGCGCTCCAAAAGCGGAGGAGGTCACTTGAAACACTTGCTTGGACGCTTTATCCAAAGCGTAAATATTACTGATTCCAGAATAACTTCCTTGAAATAAAAGATCGTTTTTCCAATAAATCGGCTTGGTGATGTCTTCATAAGAGAATGGGAGCAAATAGTTGTAATCACCACTTAATACATCAAACTCTATCAATGTTTTTCCTTTATTACCAAGCGCTACGGCAACAATTTTCTTTGAATCTTCTGACCAGCTTGGATAACTTAAAAAGTCGTTGGAAGCCGTGCTGTAATTTCTTTCTTTTTTTCCTCCCGCCAGCTCAATAACCGCTAAAGAATGTTCGTAATTGGCAGAGGATTCCACCACAACCATTTTAGAGGCTTCTCGGTTTAATTGTGGCGAAAAATAGCGTTTTTTACTACTCACGAGACTTACTTTTTTCATTGCTAGAGAATAGGAATAAATCTTTGTATACGTTCGATAGGTCCATCGCGGATCAAACTCTTGTTCTGCCCAAAGAATCAATTCATTATTTACCGAAAGCGTTTCGGGCATATACCAACCGAGCTTCTTTAAAACAGTTTCTTTTCCGTTTTGATCCATCAAAATCAATTTTGTCACATCGCGGTAGTCTTTTTTTACACATACCAAATATTCTTCCGAAAAGGCTTGAGGATTTAAATAACTGATATAGGATTGCGGATTGGTAAGCGTATCCAGATTGGTGGTCTGGAGCGCTTGTGTTTCTTTCGTCCAAATGGAATCTAAATTGGATAACATTTCTTCGTAAAATCCCACTTTGGAGTAGCCGGTTTGTTTTTTAATACTGTTCGAAAATGGCGTGATTGTAAATGGTTTTTTCGCCACCTGATTCAACGCATTATTCCATAATTCATCGCCATAGTTTATCCGACCCGATCCCACCAAATAATAGCCCAAATGATAATGTGAAGGAGTGAAATCTTTGTAAGAACCATGCGCTGCCTTATCATACGAATAGGCTCCTTTTTGCAAAAGTTGAGCTCGCAATTCCATTTCAAAAAAAGGCTGGCGACCTCTTCCTGATTGACTTAAAGCCGTTTCCATGACCACAGCATCGCCTTCGATAAACCACCAAGGCACAAACAAACCATATACTCCAGCGGTAATTTGTTGTCCAAATAGGGCATACAAAACACGCGTAATTCCTTGATTCATTTTATCGATCTGAACTACATGTCGATATTCATGCAACGCCAATTGTTGCAGCCAATCTTGTGCATACGTATCTTGTGGTGGCTGTGTAAACATTTCGATTCTTCGTGGAGCCCAACCTACTTCAGCATTACTTTCAACCGTTTGATTATGAAGCAAGATAGAAATCTTTGGCGGGTAATTATTCAATGTTTTTCCATCGAGCACACGTGCATATTCCAATACATTGGCTACATAATTTGCTTTTTCCTCAAAACCTTCCGGAAAAATAATCTGAAAATAAGAGCTGTTGATTTGTTTCCACTTTAAACTCCCCGGACTTTGTCCTCCGGCATAGTATTGTGCCTTTGCCAAATTGGCAAATAAGATCAGGCTCGACAACCCAATTATTAAAAGTCTGTTTCGCGAAAATAAACTACGCCTCATATCGTTGTATCAATAGTTTACGAAAATAAGAAAATTCAGAAGAAAGTAATCGGCGGTTTTTATTGCATTCTATCAAAATATACTACCTTTACATTTTCTACTTTAAACCCTTAAACCTCTGCTATTTATAGTGACATTTTATTCGTAATAAACTCATAATTAAATAGTAAACAGGAAAAACACCACCCCAAAAAACCTATGATCAAACTCTCAGTCATTCTAATTACTCTAAACGAAGAGCGAAATATCAAGCGCTGTTTGTCTTCTGTTAAGGAGGTGGCGGATGAAATTTTGATATTAGATTCGTTTTCAAGCGACCGAACCAAAGAAATTGCAGAAAGTTTTGGTGCTCGGGTGATACAAAAGGAATTTGAAGGTTATGTGAAAGCACGAAGAGAAGTGGAAAGCTTAGCGAGCTATGAATATATCCTTGCTATTGATGCCGACGAAGCACTCTCAGAAGAACTTCAAAAAGATATTTTGGAATTAAAAAAATCGTGGAAATACGAGGGGTATTACGTACCAAGAAAAACCAACTACTGTGGACAGTGGATCAATCACAGCGGTTGGTACCCTGATCGAAAATTAAGAGTGTACAAAAGAGGTAGCGGAGAGTGGGCAGGGAAATATGTGCATGAGAAATACAACTTATTTCTTTCGAAAACTGCCGGAAAATTAAGTGGTGATTTGCATCATTATTCCTACTATAAAGAAGAAGAGCATTGGGCTCGTGCCGATAAATACGCCCGCCTAGCAGCAATGGAACTTTTTGAAGACGGTAAAAAAACCAGTGTTTTTCAAGCTTACTTCAATTCCATCATTAAATTTTTACGCGATTATGTTAAAAACTTGGGGATTTTAGATGGCAAAAAAGGGTTTATCATTTGTAAAATAACCGCTTGGGGAACCTATCAAAAATACATGAAGCTCTATCAAATGTATAAAAACATTGAAAACTCCTAAAATATTTTCATTTTTGTAAAAAATACGATTATGTTAGCTTTTATCGATTGGAATGTTGCTCCACAAATTTTTAGTATTGGAAACTGGGAAGTTAGATGGTACGGACTCTTATTTGCCGCCTCTTTCTTTTTTGGATATATCCTGATGGGGACGTTTTTCAAAATTGCTAAATTATCAGAAAATGCACTCGACCTGATCTCAACCTATATGCTTGTTGGAACGGTCGTTGGTGCTCGATTGGGTCATATCTTTTTTTATGAGCCCGCTTACTATTTAGCCAATCCGATCAAAATGTTGTATATCTGGGAAGGAGGATTAGCTAGCCATGGCGCTGCAATTGGGATCTTAATCGCTTTGGGAATTTTTGCTTATCGCGAAAAGCTAAATTATTTTTGGGTAACCGATCGCATTGCGATTGTTGTTGCTTTAGCCGGATTTTTTATTCGCACCGGAAATTTAATGAACTCTGAAATTTTTGGACATGTAACCGATTTGCCTTGGGGATTTAAATTCTATCGTGCTTTTGCTCCCGGAGTTGAAGTATTGCCACATCACCCAACTCAAATTTACGAAGGACTTTCCTATCTTCTTATTTTCGCATACTTGATTTGGTATTATTATCAAAAACAAGGAAAACCAGCCATCGGCTACCTTACTGGTATCTGGATGATTGGCACTTGGGGCGCCCGTTTCTTAATCGAGTATATAAAAGAAGATCAGGTCGATTTTGAATCTACAATGGCTTTAAACATGGGCCAATGGCTGAGTATTCCTCTCATTTTGTTTGGTGTTTATATGATTTATTATAGCAGTAAACAACACACAAAATAAAATAATTTCGAATTTGTTTTTATGGAAAGTCAAAGGATGACTTTGAGTCATCCTTTGACTACATTCATTTTTTAAATAATGCAATGCATGCATAGGATATGGAAGATATTATTTATATTTGGGCATCCAAATAAAAAACTCTAAATTATGATATTACTCAACCCCAAAAACCGCAAACGCTTTTATCCCGACCAACGTTCGGAAGAAATTATGGCAAAAACGGTCGCTTTTTTTGAAAACAAGGGAAAAGCAAGTATTAAGAAAGACGACCAAGAACGCACTTGGTATCAGGAATTTCTTGATTTTATTGGCAAAGAAGCGATTTTTGCTGATTTATTAACCCCTGCAAAATATGGTGGGAAAAATGGCCGCTGGGATATGTGGCGTATACAGGAATTCAATGAGATTCTTGGATTTTATGGTTTGCCTTATTGGTATGCTTGGCAAGTGACCATTTTGGGTTTAGGTCCAATTTGGATGTCGGACAATGAAAAAGCCAAAGAAAAAGCCGCCAAATTATTACGGGGAGGATCCGTATTTGCCTTTGGTCTTTCTGAAAGAACGCATGGTGCAGATGTGTATTCAACTGAGATGCGCTTGTCTAAACAAGCCGACGGAAGCTACTTAGCAAATGGATCGAAATATTATATTGGAAATGCCAACAAAGCGGATATGGTTTCTACTTTTGGCAAGCTTGATAATGACGAATATGTTTTTTTCGCTGCTAATTATCAGCATAAGAAATACGAATTAGTTAAAAACACGGTGAATAGTCAGAATTATGTAGGCGAATATGCTTTGCGCGATTATCCGGTAAGTGAAGAAGATATTTTGGCAACAGGACAGCAAGCTTGGGACAATGCTTTAAATACCGTCAATGTTGGAAAATACAATTTGGGCTGGGCTTCGATAGGAATGAGCACACATGCTTTTTACGAAGCGATTAATCACGCTTCCAAGCGTAGTTTGTATGGCATGTTCGTTACGGATTTTCCTCACGTAAAACGATTGTTTACGGATGCTTATAGTCGCTTAGTAGCAATGAAATTGTATGCAACTCGCACGGCAGATTATATGCGTTCTGCTTCGATGGATGATCGCCGTTATATGCTTTACGATCCAATTATGAAAATGAAAGTGACCACGCAAGGCGAAGAAGTGGTTAATTTGATGTGGGATGTTATTGCAGCTAAAGGTTTTGAGAAAGATACTTTCTTCGAAATGGTTACGCGCGATATTCGTGCACTTCCAAAACTAGAAGGAACTGTTCATGTAAATATTGCATTGATTATTAAGTTTTTGCAGAAATTCTTATTTGTTCCTAAAGAATATCCGGAAGTGCCTCAACGTAGCGATGCTGCCGATGATACCTTCTTATTCAACCAAGGACCCACTCGCGGCTTGGGAAAAATCCAATTCCACGATTATAACAAAGCATTGGATTTGTTTGATTTACCAAATGTTGCTATTTTCCGCAAGCAAGTGAACTTGTTTAAAGAAACGTTGATGCGAGCTCCTGCCACCGAAGAACAAACCAAGAATGTAGATGTCATGCTCACTATTGGCGAAATGTTCACTTTGGTTCCTTATGCTCAACTCATTTTGGAAAATGCAAAAATCATGAAGATTGATGAAGTATTAATCGATCAGATTTTTGATTTTATCGTTCGGGACTTTAGTAAATATGCCTTGGAGTTATACAACCGTCCGAGTAGCACCGAAAAACAAATGGAATACTGTTTACGAATGATTCAAAAACCTGCTGTGGATGCAGCACGAACCAAAACCATTTGGAAAAACTATGTGTTTGCCAATGTGGATGCGTATGAAATGAATCCGTAAAAAGTTTAGAAATAATTATCTTTAAGCTTCTAAAACTAGAAAATTAAGCTCGGGCGAATTTGTAATTCGCCCGTTTAGTGTATCAATCACTGTTAATTTGTTCAGCCGAATTATAAATTCGGTCAAGCACAAGAGAAATCTTTTGTTAAAATGCAGCAGATCTCTCACTTAGGTTCGAGATGGAAGATTAGTCATTTCGATAAAACGAAGTGAATGAGAAATCTCAAAGTATGAACAAAAAGGTTCCTCGTTATCCCTCGGAATGACTGGAAAGTGGAATTAACAAGTTTTATATTCTTTGCTCTGCTTACATTTAAAACCAAAAAGCCCTTGAAATAAAATTTTCAAGGGCTTTCGTTTTTGGTAAAAAAGCGAATTAGTGAGCTCCTCCGGCAGGAACTTTAATTTTTTCGCCATGATCTTCCGCAATAATTTTCAAGAATTCTTTGCTGTATCCCGGTTGTTTAACCTTTGGATTTTGTTTTCCAGGATCGGCAGTTTTTACGTTGCCATCCATGTATTTCATAAACAAATACTGATAAAATTCTTTCCAAGCATAGGTAACTTTATCGGCTTCTGTACAAGAATAATTCGTTAGGTATTCAACAGCTGTATTTGGATCTTTTTCGAGCAGCGCCAGTGCTCTTTTGTCGATTTGAGGAGTAATTGCTACAAAGCTGTCTTCAAACATTTTTTGTTTTGCTTCGATTTCAGGATGAATGGCATTGTAACGCGTATAAGCAAAATTAGTTACTTGATTAAACACCCAAAATGCTGCATCATCACTCCAAACCATCATTTTACCATTTCCTCTTTCAAAAGTACGTGGCGCTTTGGTTATGCTGGAGTACATTGGAATGTATACCGAACTAGAAGCATCGTCTACACCAAACCAAAAAATTCCGCCAATTTCGTTTGGTAACCAAGAGCGCGATTGAGTAACAAATGAAAAGCCGGTTTGCTGAGTTGCGGTAACACGCTCATGACAGTAAGTTACACCATCTACTTCCCAAGTCATTGGACGCCAACGATAAGGAGCTTCATAAGGTCCTGCTCCAGCATCTTTACTCATGTCTAAGTCAGTTCCTTCGAGGTGATTACGCATAAAATGCATCATGTCTTGAACACTGATTTTACGATTTGGTTTTACCCACAAAGGCATTCTGTTGGTAGCATAGCCATCCACGTTTTTATCTCCATTGGCTAATTTTTCGCCATGTTCAATATTTCCTTTAGCGTATTCCCAATAATCAGCGCCGTTATCAATTACTTGATCAAACATGGACCAAACGCGGATTTCGCAGAAGCGAGCACCGCCAAAATCAACGGGAGCATAGGTTTCGGAAAAACTAAAGTTGTTGTCTTTTCCGGTATACCATTTCATTTTACGTGCAAAATCGATTACATCATGCGCATAAACGGTGGTTACTTTTGGGTTGAAAATTTTATCCAATTCGTTGGATGTGATGGATGTTTTTCCATCGGCTTTCGGAAAAGTTTCGATACGAGCATGATTAGCATGACCGCTCACATAACCATCAGGAATCATACGAGCAACCCAAACGGCTCCTTTTTCAACGCTTCCTTTGCTAATCATTTCCATGATCCAAACTTCGTTGGGGTCAGAAATAGAAAAAGATTCTCCGGAGCTGTAATAGCCATATTCATTCATTAAATCGGCGATGGTTTTGATGGCTTCACGTGCATTTTTAGAACGTTGTAAAGCGATGTAAATCAAGCTACCATAATCCATGATGGCCTTTGGATCGCTCAATTCTTCGCGGCCACCGTAAGTAGTTTCTCCAATGGCAACTTGAAACTGGTTCATATTACCCACCACATTGTAGGTTTGTTTGGCTTGTTTGATGGCGCCTAAATATTTTCCGGTATCCCATTCATAAACATCCAACATCGCATCATCTGCCCAGGTGGCAGCAGGCCAATGGTAAAGTTCTCCGAATAAGACATGCGAATCTGCCGCATAGGAAATCATGGTGGAACCATCTACAGAAGCGCCTTTGGTAATTAAATAGTTGGTACAAGCTTTGGCTTGGTTAATTGTGGCTATCGACATCCATAAAGCCGCCGCTAGCACGAATAATTTATTCTTCATATTCATTGTGTTTTTATTAATTCTTTGAAATATTCACAAAAATAGTGCAATTGTACTTACGAACAAAGTGATTTAACAAGCTGCAAGTATAGAATCACTCGTGCTTGGATTGCTAGGAAGAAAAAGAATTACATTTCGATCTTTAAAATGCGACTTAAAATCTGATAAAATAACACTT
The DNA here is from genome assembly GCA_016933745.1 of Bacteroidales bacterium. Classification (GTDB taxonomy): domain Bacteria; phylum Bacteroidota; class Bacteroidia; order Bacteroidales; family UBA12170; genus UBA12170. The sequence goes on along the minus strand of JAFGAK010000058.1, from coordinate 4,419 downwards.
TATTAATGGGTTTAGCAATATAATCATCGCAACCTAATTCAAAAAACCGCTTTTTATCTGCTTCGAAAACATAGGCTGTTTGCACAACGATCGGAACATCTGGTCGCAAGGCTTTCATTTTAACCAAAACATCTTCGCCACTTAAAAAGGGCAATTTGATATCGAGTAGAACTAAATCAATTTCAGGATGCTCCTCGAATTTTTCCAAGGCTTCTGTTCCTGAAAAGGCTAGGAGATAGTCTAATTTTTTTCTTTTCAGAAATACTTCTAAAAGTTCACTATTTACAGGATCGTCTTCTACGATTAATATAATTACTTTTTTTTCCATACTTTAATTATTTTGGAATGCTAAAAGAAAAGGTTGATCCTTCTCCTTCTGAGCTTTCAAGCCAGATATCCCCTCCCATAAGATTTACTAGCTTTTTTGTTATATATAATCCTACACCCACCCCGGAATAAATTCGAGTTCTTGTATCGTCGCCAATTTGAAATTTATCAAAGACAGCAATTTGTTTTTCAGGGGCAATGCCTATGCCGCTATCCTCAACAAAAAACACAAAATTAGAATTGCTTGCATCTAGTTTAACCCCAAAACGAATGTGTCCGTCGTGCGTAAATTTCAGAGCATTGTTTAGCAAACTCAACAATACCTGTTTCAATTTATCAAAATCAGTAAAAATCTCTGTTTGCCCCGTTATTCCGCTCACAATTTGCTCAATCCGTATGGCTGATTCTCCTTGATTTTTTTGGCGATGCAAAATAATTTGATACACATCATTCAAAATGGAGCTAACAGTATTTCGGGTACGCAACAGTTTAACTTCTCCGCGCTCAATTAAGGTAACTTCAAAAATCTCATCGACAATGTCTAATAAGTTTTTACCGCTTCTGTTGATTAATTTGGCGAAGTTAACAGCATCAGTTGTATCCGTATCTATATCGATTAAACTAGAAAATCCAATCACGGCGTTTAGAGGTGTTCGGAATTCGTGAGACATATTAGCCAGAAACGCCGTTTTCATTCGATCCGATTCTTTGGCCGCTTCTAAAGCTATTTTCAACTCTTCCTCTTTTTGTTTCCGTTCGATAGAAATACTAATCTGATGCGATATAATTTCTAATACTTCTTTGTCTTTTTCGGTATATGCATTTTGATTTGTATAACTTTGGATCACAAAAGCTCCGGTTACTTCTCCTTTTATTTTAAGTGGAACGCCAAGCCAAACTTCTGAATCGATCCCAACTCTTTCTATTTCACCTGTGGCTTCTAATTTTTGTGCTTCTTCGCTTTTAATTAAGAGTGATTGACCAGATTTTATCACAAGTGCGGTAAGTGTTTTCCCTGCCGGGAAGTCATCAATATCATCTTTTTCATCTCGGAAATAAGGAAGTTTGATTCGGTCTGTTTCTTTGTTGTACAAAGCGACAAAGAAGTTTTTGGTATCCATTAAGTAGCCCAATTCTTTTTGGATAATTTGCATGGTTTCGTTCAAATTAACCGCTACTTGGGTTGCATTGGAGATATTTAATATAATCTGCTGAATCTGCTCTGCCCGTTTCCGATCCGTGATATCTCTGTTGATTGATAAGCCTGCTTTTTCTCCCTTGTATTCAATTGGAGTGATGATAATTTCTGTCCAATACTCTTCGCCACTCTTTCTTCGCTTTTTCTCGACATACGTAACTGTTTTTCCTTTCAAAAGTTTTTGATCGGAATCCTCCGAGCTGATTTCTGTTCCTGAATTTGGAACCGAAAGATCGTGAATGATGTTCATTTGAAGCAATTCTTCTCTGGAGTATCCCGATTGCTGAACCGCAGCCGTATTTACTTCAAGAATATCGCCCATATTCTTTTCTCCAACTCGCGTAACAAACACGGCATCGCCAAGATCTTCGAAAAGACGTTTAAATCTTTCTTCGCTTTGGCGCAATTCGATTTCCGCTTGTTTTTGCAGGGTAATATCTCTATTTACACCTCGTTTACCTACATACATACCATCGTCGTTGTATACGGGTCGACAAAAATGGCTAATCCATTTTATTTCACCTTGTGCTGTACGAATCTGAAACTCAATTGGTTTATGCAGTGCAAACACCTCTCCCAAGAAATGTTTCTCGAGTAAAACTTTATATTCAGGTAAGGTAATATCCGTTAATAGATTTTTATTTTTTTCATAAGCATCTGGGGGATAACCACTTGTTTGCAAACAGGCAGGAGAAATATAAATGTACTCACCTTGAGGGTTCATCCAATATTCCCAATCCGCAGCGTAATCGGCTAATAATCTATACTTCGTTTCGCTTTTTTTCAGCTCAATTTGTTGTCGCTCGAGTTCTTTACGCCGATAAGCACTTGTTAATACGGAAGGTAATCGAAGCAAATAGTTTTTATGTTTCACAACGTAATCATCCACCCCAATCTTTAAGGCTTCGACTGCTGTATTTTCATCGCCTTGTCCGGTAACAATAACGATTGCCAAATTAAGTTTTAATTCTTGACGGATGATTTTGCTTAATTCGAGGGCATTTAAACCTGGTAAGCGATAATCAAGCAAAACAACATCGAACTTTTTACTTAAAACGGTTTCTGCTTTTAGAAGTTTAAGCGCTTCATCACCCGTTGATACTTTTGTTAAGTGGATATAAGGAGCCTGTTTTTTGAGATACATGCTGGTTAAATCTACATCGCTTTGATGATGTTCTACATAGAGCACAGCCATGTCTTGACTGCTAAGGCGAGCTTGATTAACGCTATATTCTATTTGTTCGGGAACGATTTTATAAAAACCTGATTTTTTGGGAATATAATCGTTGGCTCCGGCTTTTAGTGCTGCGGTAGCAATTTCTTCGGAGCCCACACCAGTAAGTATAATGATGGGTAAACCGATGTGATCGGCGCGTAAATCACTCAGTAAATCCATTCCATTTCCATCGGGTAATTTCAAATCGAAAATAGCAATATCGAATGGGTTATCATTCAGAATAAGGGCTTTTGCTTCTTCCAAACGGCTCACGGTTTTGAGCAACGCATCGGGCCAACGTTTCATGATTTCTCTACCAATCAAATCGGCGTCTGACATATTGTCTTCGAGAAGGAGGATTTTATACATGTAAGTCTCTTTTATACTCCTTTTGGAATGTATCCAAACAAAGTTACTAATTATTCGGTCACTTTACACAAGGGGCTCATTTAAAACATTCCAATACAACTCTATCTGCGAAGCAACCTCTACAAACTTATCAAAATTAACCGGTTTGATGATGTAGGAATTCGCACCTAAATGATAGGCTTTTTCGATGTCTTTGTTATCGGAAGATGTGGTTAGAACAACCACCGGAATTGTTTTGTATTTGGGATGCCTTTTAAGCGCCTCTAAAACTTCCAGACCATCTACTTTTGGGAGTTTTAAATCGAGCAAAATGACGACAGGAGCCTCTTCTCCTGCTTCCCATTTCTCAATAAACTCCAACGCTATTGCTCCATCACGTGCAATGAGAATTGGGTTGGTTAAATTTCTTTTTTTAAACGCTCGAAGGGTTAAATCCACATCAACTGGGTTGTCTTCTACAAGCAGTATTGGGTTGGTTTTGAATCTTTTATCCATTTTTTTGATTTTTTTGATGTTCTGTATTTAAACGCAAAGCGCGCAAAGGCTTACGCTAAGGTCGCTAAAATTTTTTCTTAGTGTACTTCGCATTTTTCCTTTGCGTTCTCTTCGGTTAATTCATTTTTCTATTTTGTTTTCTATAGATCATTTACCACTCTTTTAATTCCGTTTTTAATTAATGCTACGTTAAAATTAATTAACAATCCTAATTTGCATTCTGAAAGCTTTAAATAGGTTAATATCTGTGCCAAATGAACATCATTTAATGCTTCAACAGATTTGACTTCAATTACTACCATGTTTTCAACCAATAAATCAATTCTATAACCGGTTTCTAATTTTACATCTTTGTAAATCAACGGTTGTGGCTTTTGTTTTTCAACTGATAATCCACTTTGATGAAGCTCATAATAAAGACATTCTTCATAAGCACTTTCTAATAAACCGGGACCTAATTCCTTGTGGATTTTAAAAGCACAATCAACGATTATTTTTGATATTTCGTTTTCGGTCATTGCTTTTTCTTTTTTATGTTGTTTAACCGTTATTTAACCGCAAAGGTCGCTAAGGTTTACGCTAAGGGCGCAAAGATTTTTTTCTTGCCATTTATTATATTTTCCTTTGCGTTTAAATACCTTTGCGTGCTTTGCGTTTAAGTCTGTTTAACCGCTAAGGTCGCTAAGGTTTTTTTCTTTGCGTTCTCTGCGTTTTTTCCTTTGCGTTTAAATTACGTTTAAACCTTCCTTATTTCCAAAAAGAACGTTGCTCCTTTTCCCTCTTCACTTTCTGCCCAGACTTTACCATTCATTCG
>JAFGAK010000057.1 GCA_016933745.1 Bacteroidales bacterium | reverse complement strand
TCGGCTGAATGGTAACTTTATCGAGGTAATGATTATCACCAAAATTCAAATTAATAGGAACCACATTGATTTGATAGAAATCGATGAGTTCTTGTGATAAATCGCAAGTAGAATCAGTAAGTAGGGCAATTTTCCATTTTCGATTACTTATGATTTCCTGCTGACGAACCATATCATCCACTTTCTGAAAAGTAATGGTTCCAAAATCTTTTAATTGATGAAAAAGTTCTGCAGGATGGTTGGTGTGGACATGGATTCGACAAACATCTTCGGATCCGGCAATCACTACTGAATCGCCACTTTTGCTTAATGTATTTTGAAGTTCTTCTTTTTTAAGCGTTAAATTTTTCAGGATTGCTTCTGTACAAAAACGAAATGTAATTTCTTCACCTAAACTGTTTTCGGAGTGAATCAGAGAAATAGGATCCTGATTCGAAAGATTCAAGCTTCGTATATTACCGTTTTTTAGAAATTCAACAACGCCTAAAATAAAAACAACAAATCCTTTCGCTCCCGCATCTACCACGCCATGTTTGCTCAATTCCTTCAATTTAGATGTTGTTTCAGCAAGAGATTTTTCGAGAACAACAAAAGAGTTGATTAGTACTTCTTTTAAATCGATAATTGTTTCTTTTTGACTGCACAGGTAATCCGACCAATCTTTAATTATTGTTAGGATGGTTCCTTCCACCGGATTCAAAATAGCTTGGTACATATAAGGAACAGAGTTCCTAACACTATCAATAAAATCAGAAAAAGTGATGGTTTTCGAATTTTTCGTTTCGGTATTAAGTCCGTATAGAAATTGCGCAAAGATCACGCCCGAATTTCCTCGTGCTCCAACCAATGCAGCATCAGCAATACCATTCAGCGTTTTTTTATATGACTTATCGGGTTTGATTTGCTCAATAACCGACCGAACGGTTGAAGCCAAGTTTGTTCCGGTATCTTTATCGCTTACAGGAAAAACATTGATCAGGTTGATTTCTTGCTGATAATGAAGTATTTGATGGCTTCCGGCTACGAAAGCATAATACAATTGTTTTCCGTTGATAGTCGAGTTTAAGGTTTCAATCATTATTTATCTCGGATTAATTGATCCATTTAGTAATATAAAATCCTGCTAAACTTACTACCGAAGTCAAAACGGCACCCCAAATAATATCAATAAGAACGATTTGTATTGGCCAACCCTTTAGTGTAGCTAAATTTGTTAAATCGTAAGTTGCGTAGGTAAAAATACCAAATAAAGC
>JAFGAK010000056.1 GCA_016933745.1 Bacteroidales bacterium | reverse complement strand
GAGCCGTATGATGCGAGAGTATCACGTACGGTTCTGTGAGAGGCTTAGGGTGCAATTCCCTTTGCCTACTCGACCTAAGAGAGAGAAAAGGCAGAGGTAATTTTGCAGTGAGAAAAAAAGAGAAATGAAACAGCCAGCCCACAAAACAGCACATTCGCAAGCCCTGACACACGAATCGATGCTTCAGCTTGCAAAAAAGCTATTTTTTTGCCAACACGCCTGCTTCGTTGAAAAGAAAGTAGTAAATTGTGGACTTTTAGAATTAATTATGGCATTTAGTTAGAATGAAAGACCTTACAAACTCGACCGTAGCACGGCAAAATATATTAAACAATACTTACGCAATTGAAGAAATTCAAAATGCAGTAGGAATTGAAGGCATTGTATTCGAGAACCAGTTTAGGTTTTTGAAAAGCCAAATTGCAGCCTTCTTTGAAATAGACGAAAGAACAGTAGAAAGGTATCTTGAAATAAACGAGAAGGAATTAAAAGTAAATGGTTACGAGGTTTTAAATGGTAAACGCCTGAAAGAGTTTAAGTTACTTGTAAAAGACTTGGAGGTGACCGACATGAATGTCGCTCAGTCGACTGCAAATTTAGGACTTTTTAATTTTCGTGCTTTCTTAAACCTCGGTATGTTGCTGACTGAGAGCAACAAAGCAAGAACACTCAGAAGCATTGTTCTTGATATTGTACTCGACACTATTAATAAACGTACAGGTGGCAGTACAAAATATATAAACCAACGGGACGAAGACTTTATTCTCAGCTATTATAAAGAGGAAAGTTACAGAAAAGAGTTTACTGATTCTTTAAGCAATTATATTGCTATGGGAAATGCTAAGTATGCTATTTACACAAATAAAATATATCAATCCATTTTTAAAGAACATGCAACCGAATATCGTCAGATATTAAAATTAAGCGAAAAAGATAATGTTCGGGAAACCATGTATAGTGAGGTTTTAGACCTTATTTCGAGCTATGAATTTGGACTAGCAAAATTAATTGAAGAACGGTATCATAAATTAGGCAGAAAGTTGACAAGTTTTGAACTCGACAACTTATTTTTAGCTTTTGAACAACTTCCTTTATGGGTTCCACTTATTGAGAAAGCAAGACGGAAGATGGCAAGCCGTGATTTAGCATTTAGAGATGTTTTACACCAACAATTAGAAGATTATATTGGAGCCGTACCTGCAGAAGATTTTGAACGTTTCTTAGGTAAAAAAAGTAAGGAATTAGCTGAAAGACTTGAAGAAGCAAAAGATGTATTCAAACGCCTAAAAGAAAGAGAATGAGATTGTTTTATATCAACATAGAACAGGCAAAAGAAATTCATCGAAAAACTGTAGAAGTCAGTGGCGGTGGTGATGATGGCATTCTCGATATAGGCAAACTTGAAAGCGTTTTAGACCATATTCAGAACGATGTTTATTATCCCGACTTCGTGGATAAGTTGACACATTTGTTTTTCTGCTCAAACAAATTCCATTGTTTCAGCGACGGAAATAAACGGATTGCAATTGCATTGGGAGCACATTTCTTGTTGATAAACGGATATGTTTTTATTGTTTCAAGATTTATTAGAGAAATGGAAAACATAAGTTATCACGTAGCATCAGGAGCAATTGACAAAGATTTGCTTTTTGAAGTGATATGCTCGGTAATTAATGAGCCTGAGATTAATGAAGAAATAAAATTGAAAATATTTGAAGCAATATCAAATCATGGAATTTAAAGCCAACGCTTCATAGCCACACACATTGCCAAGTCGCTCGAAAAGCCCTACGCACGACCAAAACTTGTCAAAGAGTGTGTCTGTCCGAACGCACGAGG
>JAFGAK010000055.1 GCA_016933745.1 Bacteroidales bacterium | reverse complement strand
TTATTTCCGGCATTCAATTCCCATGAATTTTGAATAAATCCACTGATTCTGGTCGATTGTAATTCGTGCGAAGCAAAGAGGGTATCGTTTAGTACAAATGGAAAAAAAGTTTGAGCTAATGGATCTTTATAACCGAGCGAATCTCTTGGATAGGGTTTCGAAAATCCTGCAGAATCAATCATTACCCATTGATTGACTTCATCTCGAATTAATTCGTTTTGCAATTTAACGCCCCATTGCAAAAGTCCTTGATTGTGCTCAAAAATTCCTTGATGCTCTATATTCCAAACTTTTGCATTTAAATGATTTCTGGCATGATTCAAATAGGTGCCAACTCCTTGGGTTTCGATCACTTCGCCAAAATCTTCTTGTCCGAGATCCGTTTCGAGCTGACCAATCCAATATTGTCCTTGGATATCGTAATTTTCTTCTTCGATGGATTGAAACAGACTGGCGATCAACTTCAGATTTAAATTTTTTGTTGGAGAATAACTGGTTGTAAATCCACCAAACCAAGTGTTGAATTGATCCACTTCTTGCCCGTCGAAATAGATTTTTAATTGATAGGCTTCTTTGATATGTCCGAAAGCGGTTTCGCGTGTTTGAGGAACTAGCTTATATCGATTCCTTGAGTAGTTGCCGAGTAGCGAAAACTGCCATTTCTCGTTGGGTTGATAGCTTATCAGCGATTGAAAATCGGTAAAAGACGGTTGATATTCGCCTTTGGTATCCAAACTGCTTAATAAATATTGATTGCTTTTCTGCCGAAATCCAACTAGATAAGTGAGCTTGTTTTTAAATAATGCATCTTCGAAATGAAGTCCTGCTTCAAGCATGCTTATTTTTGCCGAACCTTTGAAACTGGTTGGTTTGCGATATTTTATGTCTAAGACTGAAGCCATTTTATCGCCGTATTTTGCTTCAAATCCTCCGGCAGAAAACAGAATGGAAGAAACCAAATCTGAATTTACAAAACTCAAACCTTCTTGTTCACCCGATCGCGTTAGCAAAGGACGATATACTTCTATGCCATTTACATAAATTAAATTCTCATCAAAACTTCCACCTCTTACGGAATATTGTGAACTCAATTCGTTGTTAGAACTTACTCCGGGAAGCGTTTTGATTAAAGATTCGATTCCGCCACTTACACCAGGGATCACTTGGGCACTTTGGGGATCAATGCGTGTGAGTGTAGATTTTCGAATTTCTTTGTCTTCCACCACCACATCTGCTAATTGTTTTGTAGCAATAAACAGCGTGATGTTTAAGTTTCTTTCTTGATTTGTTCGAAGCTGAACTTTTACTTGCTCAGTTTGAAATCCGACAAAAGAAAATTGAATCGTTACTAATTTATCGGCAGGAATTTTAAGAACATAATTTCCATTCTCATCGCTAACACTTCCTCCAGGTTCATTCAATAATACTACATTCACAAAAGGAATCGGATTTGCATTCTCATCTGTTATTTTTCCATACACTTGAGCCAAGGCTGGATTACTTTGTGCATAAGCAACTAGTTGAATTGTCAGCAAGAAACAAAGTCCTATAAATATTCTGAAAAAGTCCTTAAGAGGCAATGTGAGTTGAGCCAGCATGTTATTTATTCGTATGAGCAAATATACTTATTTACTCTAAAACGCTCTTTGGAATTGATTATTCTTTTGTTAGAAAAATAAGCGCAAAAAAAATGCTGCTTGAAAATCAAACAGCATCACTTCTATCTTATTTTAACGATTATGCTGTAAAAAATCCAGCATCCTTCGCATCTTTAAGCGCGTTAGAAATGCCTTTTTTACTGATAATACGCATTCCTTTAGCAGATACTTTTAAGGTAATATATTTATCCTCTTCCGGGATATAAAATTTCTTTGTGTGTAAGTTAGGGTAAAACTTTCTTTTAGTTTTAGCGTGTGAGTGTGATACATTATTTCCTGTGATCACTTTCTTTCCTGTTATTTCGCAAATTCTTGACATCGTTCTATTGTTTTATTTCGTGCTTTGAAAACGGATTGCAAAATACGTTAATATTTTTCTAAAAAACAACCCTTTTTTAAAATATTTTATCAATTCTGCTATTTCTTCAATATATTTTATAAATAGCTAAATATCAATAATTTAATATTGATAAATTTTATTTTAGACCCGTTGTTACAGAACCGGTTTTGTAATCTAGTTCCGAACCGCCCATGGAGTGAGGAATCATGTAAATACTTAACAATACGATAAACGCAAGAATAGGCCAAAGTCGGTTTTTCCGATTTTTACGCAAAACGAAGTAAGCAATCGCCCAGAACACGAATCCAAATAGTGTTTTGTTATCAGTCCAATCGCCGCCAAAAGGCCATCCGGTCCATAAATCTCCAAATGCATACCACTGAACTACAGGACCTAGAATCATTCCCCCAATTCCCAAAGTGATAAGTGTTACAGTTGCATAACTAAAGGTACGATGCCCGTTTCCAATCGCTTCTATTCCGGTTCTGGTTGAAAACAGCATGGCTAAAAACATCAATATGACATGTGGAACCAAAATTATTCCAGGAACGCTTCCTTTATAACGAATAACCACAGGATCTTCAGTTAACGAGAAGTATTCATTATTTGATTCAATCGTAATCATGTATTCCAGTTTACCCGCGGGGGGCTGATTTGGCAAAAAAGCAACAAGTTCTTCGCCGTTGTGTTTCATTTCGATGCCAGTCCATTCGTCGTTGCTTCTAAAATATCGATATTTTAACAAGCCTTTCATTTCTTTCGGAAGTTTCACTGAAATGGGTGCATCTTCTTCGCCAGAGAAAGTGGTAAGCAATCTGTATTTATAGGATTCTCCTTGAATTTCGATCGTTCCACGAACCGGATAGGTGGGTCCTGTGGCACGCTGGTAAATAGCTGTACTCAAAGTAAATATTACAGCAAATACCCATAGTAGGATAGAGGTTGTTTTTGAAACCATGGTTATTTTTTTTGGACAAAAATAGAAAAATACATTTTACTACGGTTTTAAATTGGAATAATTCTAAATAATTAACATTTTGGTAATTTATTTAAAGTCTTTTAAATAGGTGTATAATCCTTACATTTGTGCGAATCAAATCAGCAAAAATGAATACAACATCCTTGCAATCCAACCGATTTTCGTTGAGTTTATTAACCTCTTTGTTTTTTATGTGGGGTTTTATTACGGTACTGAATGACATTTTAATTCCGCATTTAAAAGGCGTTTTCGACTTGACTTATTTAGAAGCCATGTTGGTTCAATTTGCTTTTTTTGGAGCTTATTTTATTGGTGGCTTTGGCTATTTTTTAATTTCGATGTTTTCGCAAGATCCGATTAGTAAAATTGGATACAAGAATGGGATAATTATTGGACTTTTGCTTTCGGCGCTTGGAACAATCTTATTTTTTCCTGCCGCTCATTTTCAAATCTATGCTTTCTTTTTAGCAGCTTTATTTATTTTAGGTTTGGGATTTGCTATGTTGCAAATAGCTGCTAATCCGTACGTTGCAATACTTGGGCCGGAAGATAGCGCTTCCTCACGTTTGAATCTATCTCAGGGCTTTAATTCATTTGGCACAACCATTGGTCCCATTATAGGTGGTTATTTTATTTTTGAATATTTTAAAAACGTGAGTAATGGAGCTGAATCAGTTGTTGTTCCTTATTTGGTTTTAACAGGAATGTTGCTTTTGCTTGCAATTGCAGTAAAATTAGCAAAATTACCCCGACTTGTAAATAACAATCAGATCGTGAAAGGGGCGGGAGCTTTAAAGTTTAAGCATTTACGTTTGGGAGCTATCGCGATTTTTCTTTATGTTGGTGCCGAAGTAGCCATTGGAAGTTTCTTGATTAGTTTTTTGGGATTGGAACAAATTGCCGGACTTAGCGAAGCCGATGCAAGTCCTTTTGTTGCTTTTTATTGGGGGGGCGCAATGATTGGTCGGTTTTTGGGAGCAATCTCTTTAAGTAGAATCAATAAATCAAAGAAATACATTACGATGTTTATCGTTTCCTTACTCGCTTTTTCGGTGGTTTACTTTGCGGTTTATTTAAAAACAGGACTGGGATTTCAAGAAATACTTCCTTATTTCCTTTTTTTAATCCTCAACTATCTAGCATTTATTGCAGGCAGTTCTATGTCGGGTAAAACGCTTTCTATCTTTGCTTTAGCGCCAATTGCTTTGCTTTTGGTTGGTATTTTTGGCGCTAATATGTGGGCAATGTGGGCGATTTTAGGCATCGGTATTTTTAACTCCATTATGTGGTCCAATATTTTTACACTTGCCATTCGTGGATTGGGAGATTATACCAGTCAGGGTTCTTCTATTTTGGTTATGTTTATTGTTGGTGGAGCAATTTTACCACCCATTCAAGGTGCTTTTGCTGATCAGTTTGGAGTTCAGCTTTCTTTTTTCGTTCCAATGCTGAGCTATGTTTATTTAGCTTATTATGGCTGGAAAGGCCATTTGCAAAAATAAGTCGGTTTAACTTTATCGATTATTTATTTTCTTTTTAATCCGTCTTCTGTTAAGGGTTAATAACTTATCTGTTCAATTTTGAATGAAATATTTGCTATTTTTGGAACAGATTAACTTAACCAAATACTATCATGACAATTATTCAATGGAAGGAAGAATTTAGTGTTGGCGTGATCGAAATTGATCATCAACATAAAAAAATTGTTAGCCTAATCAATCAGCTTTTTGATGCAATGAAAAAAGGAGAAGCAAATGCGGTTCTTGGTTCTATTATTTCGGAGCTGGTATTTTATGCCCAGAGTCATTTCAAAACGGAAGAAAGGTACTTTGATCAGTTTAATTACATCGATACTGCAAAACACAAGAGAGAACATCAATCTTTTGTAAGTGATGTGAGTAAGTTTAAAGCGGATTTCGATTCAGGAAAAATTACTTTATCAATAGGTGTTTTTAATTTTTTACAAAATTGGTTGCACGATCATATTTTAGGCGAAGATAAAAAGTACACGGAATGCTTCAATAAAAATGGAGTGTTTTAATGTGCTGATGTGGTAATTTGACACTATTTAAAGATCGCTTTTGCGGTTCATTTTGTTCATTTGAACAAGCTATGGATGAAATAATGCGATCCAATTTACATCGGTATATCAATGTTCTATGGCATCGTAAATTGTTTGGTGAATACGCGTTCGGAAATCGTATTTGCTAATTTTATTATTGCCTGCGTCAGGATAAACGCGGTTGGATAAAAAGATATAAACCAATTGATATTCAGGATCTGCCCAAGCATAAGTACCTGTAAAACCGGAATGCCCAAAGCTACTTGTTGATGCGCTCTTGCAAGTTGGGCCTAAAGAATCGTATTTGGGATAAGGTTTGTCAAAACCTAAACCACGACGGTTTTCGGTTTTTTTATAATCGTATTGATACGAAGTGTATTGTTGAATAATAGTCGAATCGAGTAATTGCTGATTGTTATAAAAGCCATGTTGCAAAAGCATTTGAAAAATGGCTGCAAGGTCTGTTGCATTCGAAAATAAACCGGCATGACCACTTACTCCGCCTAGCATAGCTGCACCCGGATCATGCACGTAACCTTGAATAACTTGTTTGCGGAAAAGCGTGTCGTTTTCGGTTGGAACAATTCGTTGCTTTTCGAAATGATTGAGTGGCAGGAAAGCTGTATTCTTAAGTTCCAAAGGTTGGTAAAACTGCTCGTCAACATAAAGTTCCAGTGGTTGATTTGTATGGAATTCAATTCCTTGTCGGAACCAATAAAAACCTAAATCGCTGTATATATATTCTTCTTTTTTTCGTAAATCCGATTTAAGAATGGTATCGTAAATCTGATATTTATATTGATCTTGAATATAAAGTTGATCAGCTACTTTAACGGTGTGCTGATCATCTAAAAAGGAACTAAAAAGAAGCGAATCTAGTCGGTTTGAACTATCCAATACATTTAAATAAAAAGGAATCCATGCCTTAAGTTTTCCTTGATGAGTCAAGATTTTCGAAGCGCGAATAGAATCTTTATTCGACCCTTTTAAATAAGGAACAAAATCTGAGATGGACGCATTTGGATTAAACCGATGTTCTTCTTGCAGTTTCATGAGCGACAAGGTGGTAGCCGCCACTTTGGTAATGCTAGCAAGATCATAAATAGAAAATCGATTAATAGCTTCTTTGTTTTCATAAGTTTGATAACCAAAAGATTTGCTGTAAATAATTCGACCGTTTTTTGCAACTACAATCTGACAACCTGGAAAAGCTTGCATTGCGATTCCTTCTTGTACAATGCTGTCAATTTTGCGTAGTTTTTTAGTTTGCATATTTTCTTGTTCCGGAAAACCATAGCTTAGTCGCTTGACCGACAAAAAGTCTAGGCCAAATCCACTTGGATAAGTTTCTGAAAGAGCAACAGGTAATTTGCCTCGGATTGGAAGTGCTCCAAAAAGTTGCTGAGCTAGTGCCGAAGCTGCGTAATTATTATCTTGATGTCCGATGATGACGCCAGAAAATTGTGCATCTATAGGAAGGAATTCTTTATAGGCTAAGGGGCTTCCAAAAAAGCTAAAAACAACCTGATGATCTTCGCTCAGTTTTTGGATCAGTTCTTTACTTTCGTTGCTAATCCGAAAATGATTGGCCGGAAAAATGGAAACTCCACCTAAAGCAATTACCAATGTTTTGTATTTTTTCAGCTCTTGGATGGTTTTAGTAGTCAAATCTTCATCCGGATTTTTGGGAATTGCATAACTTTCAAAACCGGCAAACTGACTCATCATTCGGTTAAATTCAGCCCCTGATTCTAAACCGATCGTTAAAATAGCGGTTTCATTTTCATCCGAATGACCAAGCGGCAAAATCGCATCTTTGTTTTTCATTAAGATGCTTGCTTCTTCAAAAAGTTGTTGGTTTAGTGCGATCGCTTTTGCATTATTTAGATCTTCAAAAAGATGGTCTTCTTTTACTTTTTGTACTTGATACAGGCCTGCGCGGTATTTGTATTTCAAAATCTTTTTTACCTTGCTTTTAAAGTAGTTCAAGTCAATTCTTCCGGAATCAAGAGCTAACGCGATACTTTGAATTGCTTTAGGAATATCTTTGGAAAGAAGCAATAAATCATTTCCGGCTAAAATCGCTCTTACTTCAATTTCTCCCGGTTCAATATACTTTGTAACGCCCGACATGTCTAAAGCATCTGTAATAACCAATCCTTCAAATCCAAGTGTGTCTTGTAATAAGCCACTCACAATATTTTTTGACAATGTGGAGGCTAAATTTTCTTCTGTTTCGAGTGCCGGGATATACAAATGAGCAATCATTACACCGCTTAAATTGTGATCAATGAGTTTTTTAAAAGGTTGTAATTCAGTACTGTCTAGTCGCGCATAGCTATGAGATACGATCGGCAATGTTTTATGCGAATCGGAATCGGTATCGCCATGCCCTGGAAAGTGTTTAGCACTCGCAAGTATTCCTTGACTTTGCATACCTGTTAAATAAGCGAGCCCTTTGTTCGAAACTTCTTGTGGATTATCACCAAAAGATCGACTATTGATGACTGGATTATTTGGGTTACTATTGATGTCAACCACCGGAGCAAAATTCATATGTAAGCCAATTCGACCGCATTCTTTTCCTATTTCAACGCCCATTTGATAAATTAAGCTGTCGTTTTGAATGGCGCCTAAAGTCATTTGAAAAGGAAAAGAAATGGTTGAATCCAAGCGCATTCCCAATCCCCATTCCGCATCCATCGAAGTGAGTAAGGGAACTTTACTGATGCTTTGCCATCGATTATTTTGTTTTGCTTGGCGCATAGCTCCCGAACCAAAATAACATACTCCACCAATTCCATAGTCTTGGATGTAAGTAGCAACTTGATCAAAATAAGGTTCGCGTGAATTATTGGCTCTGATCATCAATAATTGTGCAATCTGTTGGTTTTGCGAAAGTGAATTGAAAACAGAATCAACCCATTGTTGTTCTGTAATTGGTTTTTTAGTTTTTCCTTGTCCAAATGCGATAAAATAAAGCGGTACAAAAAGGAATAGTAGTATTTTTTTCATGGGATTTGTATTCTCCAACAAAATTAGGATTAATCGTTGTATTAAAAAAGTTTGATGCGTGAATGATTTTAATTAACTTTTTTTTGAGTGAAAAAGGAATTTTGGTACGGTTATGGTAGTTTCCTTCCAGAATAAAAATTTAAAGCCATGAAAACGCACAGATTACTACTCGGTTTAACTTTCTTGTTTTTTGCAAGTCTCATTTCTTCGTGTACTAAATTCGATCGACCAGCCGAAGCATCAATCGATGCTCAATCGCTCGAGTTTGATAATACGTTATTAACTCGTCAGTTTACGATCATGAATATGGGTGATGCCTATCTTGATTTTAGCATCTATACAAATAGTAGTTGGGTTACAATTAACTATGCAAATAGTTCTTTATCACATGCTCAAGCAAATATTGTTAGTGTAACCGTAAATCCAAACGAACTGCAAGGATATGGCGTTTATAATGGAAGTGTTTTTGTCCAATCCAATGGAGGAAATTTTTCAATTCCAATCACTTTCTATTATAATCAGCCTGCAGGAGCTCAATTGGGATTGGATTTAGATTATTTAAAACTAGATGCAAATACATCGCAAGAATTTTTTACCATCTACAACGATGGAATCGAGGCTTTATCGTTTACACTTCAGGAAGATGCTTCTTGGTTGCAATTATCACAATTAGTGGGAAATGTAGCTCCGTCGGGCGAGCAGAAAGTATATGTTAATGTGGATAGAACAAATTTGGCATCGGGTGTTTATTCGGCCGAAATTGCTATTACGTCAAATGGTGGAGATGCGATTTTAAATGTGGATTTAAATGTTGAGGTTTATTCGGTTACAGTTTTCAATCCCGTGTATACACCTATTGAGATTACGGCAACAGGATTCGATCCAAAAGTTATTGAAGTAGGCGATCGAGTTAGCTTTGTCTACGATAATAATCCTGGTTCTTTTAATTATACTGCATCTACAAAAGGGCAAACAACCAATGGTACTCAATTAGGTGTAGAAATACTTTGGGCAGAAAACATCGATGTAAGTAATTTGGAATCTCCCACTTTTAATCTGAATGTGAGTGCTGATTATTTCTTTATGGCAGTGAAGAATACAGGCAATTACTATTTGAATATGTGGAGTGTAAACTATGGAAATAGCTATCAGATAGACGACGACTTTACGATTCCAAACGATGGCGTTGAGTACCGAGTAGCCTACTACGACGCGTTTACTGATACCGATATCTATGCGCGACTCTATGGCACTAACAGCGATGTTAAATGGAGTCAAGGCTATGAATTTGTTTTCCCTTGGACAGAAAATCAATACATCTTGTTGGAAAATAATTTCAAAAGTTCTCCATTAATTCGTCCGAATGTAAAATCAACAAATGCTGCTACAGGAGAGATGATTCGCTTTATTAAGCCCATAGATAAACCGAAAGGATCGATCGATTTATATAATTTAAAATAACAAAATTCGCTTGTCCAGGAAACACAACTTTTTACAAGTTGTGTTTTTTGTTTGCATGCATTTTCATTTAGAACTATTTCACTTACCTTTGCGGTCACAAAAAAATAATTCATGGACAAAAATACGATTACGGGAATCATACTGATTTTCGTTATTTTCATTTTCTTTAGCTGGTGGAATTCTCCAAATGAGGAAGAAAGGTTAACCATTCAGAAAAAAAGAGATTCAATTGCTGAAGTGATACAAAATCAGCGAATTGCAGATTCAATCCGTAATACAATTCAGGCAGATCTTAGCAATATTCAAGAGCAAGATATCGAATCAACAAATGTTCCGCATAACGAAGGAATAAGCGCTACACCAAATTTAAATACCGATAAATATGGTGTATTTACGAACTCATCTGTTGGCGAAGAAAAATTACTTAGTGTTGAAAGCGATTTGCTAAAACTAGCTTTATCAAATAAGGGTGGACGGATTTACAAAGCGGAATTGAAAAATTTCCAAACATCCGATTCGATGCCTCTGGTTCTTTTTAAGGGAGATACTGCACGATTTGGATTTGTTTTTAGTGCTGCCAATCGATTAATAAATACGCAAGAACATTATTTTAAAACCTTTGTTAACGGCGAATTGGTGAATGGTGATGAGCATTTGCACGTGAAGGAAAACAAAGACTTGACCATTGCATTTCGTTTATTTGCCGATTCAGAAACTGATTTTGCTCCCAATCAATACATCGAATTCCGCTACTGTTTCAAGGCCGATTCGTATATGTTTGATTTCGATATCCATTTTGTTGGACTAGAAAACATTGTTGATAATCGAAATGGAGCCGTCGAATTTAATTGGCAGCAAGATTTGCGTTTACAAGAACAAATTGTTGATAAATACAATGGTTCAGGGATTTATTATAAATATCTTCAAGACGAAGTTGATAATTTGTCAGAGAATAAAGACGAGCAAGAATCTTTAACAGGAAAACTTTCGTGGATTTCATTCAAACAACGTTTTTTTAGCTCAACAATCATTGCAAAAGATCATTTTATTGCAGCTACTGTTGAACAAAAACACCAACTTTCCAAAGACCCTAAATACCAAATTACGATGGCTACCAATGTTGGTTTGCCATTAGAAAATGTGCAAGACTTTACCGTTGAGATGCAGTTTTATCTTGGTCCTAATGAGTTTAAGCGCTTGAGCGCTTACGATATGGATTTGGAACGACAAATTCCAATCGGCTGGGGTTTCTTCCTTCTTGCCTGGATTAATAAATACATCGTAATCAATGTCTTCCACTTTTTAGGTGGCTGGGGTTGGAATTATGGAATTGTTATTTTGGTATTGACTTTATTGCTTAAGTTGGTTTTGTTTCCAATTGCTTATAAAACCTATAAGTCGAGTGCTAAAATGCGCGTTCTAAAACCGGAAATTGATGAAATAAACGAAAAGTTTAAAGATAAAGACGCGGTTAAAAAGCAACAAGCAACAATGGATCTGTATAAAAAAGCAGGTGTAAATCCAATGGCTGGTTGTGTTCCAATGCTTTTGCAGATGCCTATTTTATTTGCCATGTTCCGTTTCTTTCCTGCTTCCATTGAGTTGCGTCAGAAATCTTTCTTGTGGGCACACGATTTATCCACCTACGATTCTATTTGGACATTCCCAGGTGGTTTTGAAATCCCTTTTTATGGTGATCATATCAGTTTATTTACGCTATTGATGACGGTTTCTACCATTATGTACACCAAAATCAATAACGATATGATGGGAAGCAGTACGCAGCAGATGCCAGGAATGAAAACCATGATGTACATTATGCCAATCATGTTCTTAGGAATCTTCAATAATTATGCTGCCGGATTGAGTTACTATTATTTCTTAGCCAATATCATTACATTTGGTCAGATGTTTTTGATTCGTAAAACCATTAACGAAGATAAAATTCATGCGCAAATTGAAGCCAATAAAAAGAAACCTGCGAAAAAGAAATCAGGATTTCAAAAGCGTTTAGAAGAAATGGCTAAACAGCAGCAAGCAGGAAAGAAATAATATTTTCTGAAAAAAAAAAGACCCAATTGATTTAATTGGGTCTTTTTTTATGGTTTCGAAGGAAAGTAAATACTTTCATCTAATCCTCAACTTTTCTTATTTTTCAACCGCTTTTGGGTTTTCTTTTTCATCACCGAAAAGCCAAATTTTCCAATAAATTTACCCAATTCATGATAGGCTCCATGCGAATAAACGATGGGAGTACTTTTGTTGAAATCGAACTTGTTCGTTTCGGGATTTAGCATGGCTTCTGTTGCTTGAACATGAACTACTTCGGCTAAAAACAGATCATGCGATCCCTGCGAAATCACTTGAGTTACTTTACATTCAATATTGATCGGACATTCTGCAATAATCGGCGCATTCACTTTTTCACCTTTAACAGCCGTTAACTTCATCTCTTTAAACTTATCAAAATCACGACCCGATTTTACGCCGCACCAATCCGTTGCAAAAGCTAATTCTTTGGTTGTAAGATTGATAACAAACTCTCCGCTTTCTGCAATCAAATGGTGCGAATGTCTGCTTTTTCGTATCGAAACATAAGCCATTGGAGGTTCAGTATTGGTAGTGCCTGTCCAAGCGATAGTTATGATGTTGTATTTTTCTGGAGTGTTGCCGCAACTCACCATTGCTGCTGGTAAAGGGTAAACCATTGTTCCTGGTTTCCAGTGTACTTTTTTCGTGTTTTCTTCCATCCTTCAAAAATAAACAAAAAATAATCGCTGTCGCGATAGCCATCAAGTATCAATTGCTTAATATTTCCTATTTTTACGCATTCATAAAGAATAGATTGATTTGGAAACAGGAATAAACAAGAGAGTTTGTCGGAGTGCTTTTTTTAGCTCTTTGGATGCTGCAAATAAAGCGTATTCGCAAAATGCAATATTTAGCGAGTTGCGTTTTGATTTGTCTGCTATTCCAATCGAAGATTTACCGAAATTGAAATTGCCGGATCACTTGGTTTTTACATGTCGAAAAGGAAACCATCCTTTTGAAGATCGATTGTTAGTTTACCGCACGGCTTTGCAAATGAAAGTAGATTTCATCGATATCGATTTCGAATCCGATGCAGATTTGTTATCACATATAAAGCAGGAACTTGCTCAATCAAACACAAAGTTGATTCTTTCTTCGCATAATTTTACCGAAACGCCAACAGTCATTCAATTGAATCAAACCTGCCAAAAGGCTTTTGATTTAGGAGCCGATATTGCAAAAATCATCACCACTGCAAATCATGCTTCTGATGCAGACCGAATCTATCCGCTTTATAAGCAATTTAATAATTTAATTGCTTTCGCGATGGGCGAATTTGGCGCTGAATCAAGAGTTCAGATAATCGACTTAGGAGCACCATTCACTTATGCTTCTTTTTCGACGGATCAAATAACGGCTCCCGGACAAATGGATTTGGAAGCGACGATCCTATTGTATAATCAAATAAACAACAGAAAATCATGAAATTAGCTGTTGTTGGAAATCCCATAGCACATAGCAAAAGCCCTTTAATCTTTCGCTTCTTGTTTGATGAAATTAATCGTGAATATAGTTACGAAAGAATACTTTTGAATGCAGCCAATGAAATTCCATTACTTTTTGAAGAAGGTTATGATGGAATCAATATTACAGCGCCTTTCAAAGAGCTTGTAATTCCATATTTAGACGAATTATCAGTGGATGCTAAGGCGATAAAAAGTGTAAATACGGTAGTTAAAAGAGATGGGAAATTAATCGGTTATAATACGGATGTTTTTGGTGTGCTAAACGCGTTTAAAGAGGAATTGATTGAGTTAAAAGGGAAACGATGCTTAATTCTTGGAGCAGGAGGAGCTTCACGCGCTGCAATTTATGCTTTGTTGTTAGAACAAGCTGAAGTGAAAATCTACAATCGGAGTTTAGAAAAAGCACAAAAACTAGCCGAGGAATTTAAGATTGAAGCAATTCAAAGTACTGATTTGGCAAATGCAATTCAAGAATCGGATATCTTAATTGATACTTTGCCAGCAGGTGTGAATATTGTTCCGGCAAATAGTTTGCATTCAAATCTAATTGTTTTAGATGCATCTTATCCTCAATCTGTTTATAAAGGAAAAGGAATAAGTAAATTAATTAGTGGCGAATATTGGCTGATCAATCAAGCCATTCCGGCTTTCGAATTATTTACGGAAAAAAAAATAAAAAGAAATGAATTCAATCAGAACTCACTCATTGAGCAACTGATTAAATAAAATAGAAAATATGAATACGTTTGGTCGGAAATTTAAATTGTCCATTTTTGGAGAATCGCATGGCGAAGGAATAGGAATTGTAATTGATGGAACGCCAGTAGGAATTTCGTTGAAAGAAGAAGATTTTAAAGCTGATTTCGATCGACGCAGAAGTGGAGCTAGAGGAACAACTCCAAGGAAAGAGCCGGATCTTCCCAAAATACTGAGTGGAGTTTATCAAGGTAAAACCACGGGTGCACCCATTGCTGTTGTTTTTCAAAATACGAATACACAGTCGCGCGATTACGACGAAATCAAGGAAATTCCTCGTCCCGGTCATGCCGATTTTACAGCCAATCAAAAATACCAAGGTTTTAATGATCCGCGTGGTGGAGGACATTTTTCCGGACGTATTACTTTGGGATTGGTGGCTGCAGGATTCATTGCCAAACAAATGCTGAAAGACGTTAAATTCGACGCGCAAGTAATTGAGGTTGGCGGAAGTAAAAATATTCAAGAAAAAATAGATGAAGCCTTAAAGCAAGGCGATTCGGTTGGTGGAATTATTGAATGCAGAGTTAGTGGACTGCCGATTGGGTTGGGTGAACCTTTTTTCGATTCTGTTGAATCCATGATCAGTCATTTGGTTTTTGCCATTCCAGCAACCAAAGGGATTGAATTTGGATCGGGTTTCGAAGCTGCGAAAATGTGCGGAAGTCAGCACAACGATATTATTTTAAATGCGAATGGTGAGACGCTAACAAATTACGCAGGAGGAATTAATGGGGGCATTACTAACGGGAATGAACTTGTTTTTCGTGTTGCAGTAAAACCAACATCGAGTATTAGTAAAACGCAACATTCTTATAATCAAACTAAAAATAAAACGGAAGATTTTCAGATTGTTGGTCGACATGACGCCTGCATCGCTTTGCGAATTCCTGTAATCATTGAAGGGGTAGCTGCCATCGCTTTAGCCGATTTGTTTTTGATGAAAGAATAAATGTTTGCTTTCGGAATCAGAAAAGCATCTTAGAAGAGAATCTTGATTCAAGATGCTTCTTCTTAGCGAGCTTTTGAGAATCGACGCCTTCTTGGCATTTCAAAAATCAAATTCGAAGTTAATTAACCATTTCGAATAAAGACTCCTTTTTTACAGCTATTGAAATCCGAAAATAGTTTTAACTTTATCCACTTGTAAAAACAAAATTTCAACCAAAAAAATTTAACAATGCAAAAACCTAAACTAAGTTTTTGGCAAATCTGGAACATGAGTTTCGGATTTTTGGGTATTCAATTTGGCTTTGCACTTCAAAATGCCAATGCTTCTCGTATCTTATTAACTTTTGGTGCAGATGTGCATCATTTAAGTTGGTTTTGGCTTGTAGCGCCAATTACCGGAATGATCATCCAACCGATTATTGGATATATGAGTGATAAAACATGGAATCGCTTTGGAAGAAGACGTCCTTATTTTTTAGTCGGTGCTGTTCTAACTAGTTTAGCACTTATTTTAATGCCGAATGCACCACATTTTGCAGGATATATTGCACCTATGTTTATCGGTGGAGGTTTGCTGATGATTATGGATGCTTCGATCAATATTTCGATGGAACCATTTAGAGCATTGGTAGCAGATAAATTGCCAGATGAACAGCATACACTTGGTTTTTCAGTTCAAACGTTGCTGATTGGAATTGGTGCAATTGTTGGATCGTGGTTGCCTTATATTTTGAGTAATTGGATGGGTTTTGCGGGTGATTCTGAAGTTGGGGGAACCGTTCCGCCTAACGTAATGTGGTCGTTCTATATCGGTGCAGCAGTTCTTTTGAGTTCAATTATTTGGACTGTTTCAACCACCAAAGAATATCCTCCTGAGTTTTACAAAAGCGAGACAGACTTGGATGCTAAAGAAGAAAAGTTTAAGATTCCAAAAGTAATGTGGCAGCTTTTACTTGTTCAGTTTTTTTCTTGGTTTGCCTTATTTTCGATGTGGGTTTATACAACGCCAACGGTGGCTCAGCATTTCTTTGGAACGACAGATCCTAATAATCCAGCTTATCAAGAAGCAGGAAACTGGGTTGGTATTTTGTTTGGTATTTACAACGGTGTTTCTGCTGTTTTAGCTTTGTTACTTCCGGTGATCGCAAAAAGAGTGGGTAGAAAATTAACACATAGCATTGCTCTTACTTTTGGTGGTTTGTCTTTCTTATCTTTTTTTGTTATTACCGATTACCATTTTTTGATTATTCCAATGATAGGAATTGGTTTTGCTTGGGGATCGATTTTGGCAATGCCTTACGCGATGTTGGCTAACTCAATTCCGGCAAATAAGATGGGAATGTTTATGGGACTTTTTAATATGTCGATTACCATTCCACAGATTGTTAACGGTGTTTTTGGTGGTATTTTATTGCAGTATTTCTTTCATGACGATCCAATTTATTCGATTCTTTTAGCTGGTGTATTTATGCTGATTGGTGCCGTCACTGTTATTTTTATCAAAGATAAAGGAGTGAAGGAAGCTGCTTGATAAATCGAAATAATATTTCCTTTGCGGCAATTACTTTTAGTCAAGAAGAATAAATGGATGTGAAATAACTTAAGCTTTTTTTGTGTTTACAATAGGAGTAATCTGATTTTCATTAAAATGCTTTAGTTTGTCTGATAAATCCTCCGATTTTAATTTTGTTTAATATCGGAAAGTGTTTATCAATCTATATCTTTGCCAAATCTTTTAAAAAGAAGACTAGGCACCACCCGAATGAATTTTACAACTTTCAATTCCTTTAAAAATCGAAATTTTAGATTGTTTTTTACCGGACAGTCTGTTTCCTTAATTGGTACTTGGATGCAGAAAACGGCAGTGAGTTGGGTCGTCTATTCCGTAACGCAATCAAAATTTATGTTGGGCGTTTCGGTTTTTGCAAGCTTATTTCCTACGGCATTGTTTTCTTTATACGGAGGTATTGTGGCCGACCGTTACAATCGGTATAAGGTATTATTAGCCACCCAAATTTTATCTTTGTTACAGGCTATATTACTCACTTTTGCAATCCTATTTTTTAAGCAAAATGTGGTTTGGATAATCATTTTCTTAAGCGCGTTATTAGGTGTTATTAATGGTTTTGATGTGCCTGCTCGTCAATCTTTGATGCGTGATTTAATTGTAGACGGAGAGGATTTGCCTAATGCCTTGGCTTTAAATTCCTCGATGGTTAATTTATCCAAATTGATTGGACCTGCTATTGCCGGTTTTGTTTTGGAAAGTTTTGGCGATGAAATTTGCTTTGGCTCTAACGCCATCAGTTTTATTCCAGTTATCATTTCTCTATTTTTGATAAAACTACCTAAGCAAGAGTTTGCTCCTAAAACAGAAAGAAACCTTAAACGAGAATTTACCGAAGCTTTTACCTATATTAAAAACACACCCAGAATTGCATCTGTCATTATTTTTGTCGGTTTTATGAGTTTATTGGTTTTACCATTTTCTACTTTGACACCTGTGTTTGCCAAAGATATTTTTCATGGTTCGGCTTCTACTTTAGGCGTTATTGATGGCATTATCGGTTTTGGCGCATTTATTAGTGCTTTGTATTTGGCATCATTAAAGCGGGGCACTGATTTGAGTAAAGTGTTAGCTGTGAATACGGTTGTTTTTGCTCTGGGACTCATGCTGTTTTCTCAAACCAAAATTTATCCGCTAGCTTTATTTTTTATTGCTGTTGGAGCCTTTGGTATGATGCCTATCAGAACACTCAGTAACACGATTGTGCAGGTGAATGTTCCAAATAAATTCCGGGGTCGAGTTATTAGTATTTATTTGCTCGTTTTAACCACATTGATTCCCATAGGTAGCTTGATCATTGGTGCTGTATCACATTATATTGGTGTACAATTGACCGTTTTTATTGAAGGATTGCTTGCTTTGATTCTCGCTTTTTATTATTTCCGCTATCTAAAAAAGGAAAAGCTTAAAAGGGATGCACAATTGATTGTGGATTAAAAAAGGGGATAAACAACTCGTTTAACTTTTAAGCAAATATTTTTGAATTATTACTGATTATTATCCAATCATAATTGCAATAGTAATGACTTTTAATTTATCTTAAAGTCGTTATGAATGATTAGATATTAATCAATGATTTTGCAAGCACATTCTTATTATAGTTTGCGTTACGGAACACTTTCCGTCGAACGACTTATTGAATTATCAGTCAAAAAAGGATACAAAAAAATAGTGCTCACCGATATCAACAATACCACGGGCGCAATTGATTTTGTAAAACTAGGGAGAGAAGCTGGTTTGGAACCGATTGTGGGAGCAGATATTCGTAATAACGATGCCTTGATGTATGTACTGATCGCTAAAAATGCGGAAGGCTTTTTTGAAATAAATCAGTTTTTAACCGTACATCATCTCGAAAAAAAAGCCTATCCCTCGCAAGCTCCTGAGTTCAATCAGGTTGTTGTGGTTTATCCTTTTGAGAATATTCCTGAAAAAAACCTAAAAACGAATGAATATATCGGCGTAAGCGTTCTGCAATTGAATCGACTTACTTTTTCGCCTTTGGCAAAGCAAAAAGAGAAATTACTACTGCTCCAGAATGTTGTTTTCGATACAGATGACGGCTATCATTTGCATTTACATTTACGTGCAATTGATCACAATTGTTTGTTGAGTAAGCTAACGGAATCGCATCATGCCACTAAACAGGATCATTTTCCTTCGTATGTAGATTTACTTAACAGCTTTGCCAATTGGCAACATTTGATCCAAAACACAGAAAAACTTCTCGATGCGTGCAGCATGCATTTCGATTTTAAAACCGTAAAAAACCGTGCAACTTTTACCGGAAATGCAAAAGACGACAAAGCACTGTTGAAAAAATTAGCTTATGATGGTTTGATTTATCGCTATGGAAAGCAGCATTTCGAAGCGGAAAATCGTTTACGACACGAATTGGAAATTATTGATAAACTTGGGTTTTCAGCCTATTTTCTGATTACCTGGGATGTGATTCGCTATTCCATGTCGCGAGGCTTTTATCATGTTGGTCGCGGTAGCGGAGCCAACAGCATAGTGGCCTATTGCTTGAAAATTACGGATGTAGATCCCATCGAATTGGATTTGTATTTCGAGCGTTTCCTAAATCCCAAGCGCACTTCGCCTCCCGATTTTGATATCGATTATTCGTGGAAAGAACGCGATGAGGTGATTGATTATATTTTTAAACGCTACGGAAGAGAACACACTGCTTTGCTTGGTACAATAAATACGTTCAAAGGAAAATCGATTTACCGCGAATTGGGAAAAGTGTTTGGTTTGCCGAAAGAAGAGATAGATGCCTTTCTAAAAGATCCGAATGCGAAACAGGACGGAAGTGAGCTTTTTCAAAAGATGGAAATATTGGCTGAGCAAATGAAAGATTTTCCGAATATGCGCAGCATTCACGCCGGAGGTATTCTGATTTCCGAAAAACCCATCAATTATTACGGCGCTTTAGATTTGCCTCCCAAAGGTTTTCCAACCATTCAATGGGATATGTATGTAGCCGAAGATATTGGTTTCGAAAAATTGGATATTTTAAGTCAGCGCGGAATAGGACATATTAAAGAAGCCGCTGAAATCATCCTCGAAAATCGGAAAATAAATGTGGATGTGCATGCTGTTCAGGAATTTAAGCGCGATCAAAAAGTAAAAGAACAACTTTGGAAAGGCGATACAATTGGTTGTTTTTATGTGGAAAGTCCAGCGATGCGTGGATTGTTAAAGAAATTGCGATGCGATAATTATCTCAGTTTGGTGGCAGCTAGTTCCATTATTCGTCCGGGTGTAGCGCGATCAGGAATGATGCGAGCATATATTGAGCGTTTTCATCAGCCTGAAAAAATACAGTATTTGCATCCGGTGATGGAAGCGCAACTGAAAGAAACCTATGGTGTAATGGTGTATCAGGAAGATGTGCTTAAAGTGTGTCATCATTTTGCCGGATTAGATTTAGCCGATGCGGATGTGTTGCGCAGAGCGATGAGCGGAAAATATCGAAGTAAAAAAGAGTTTCAACGTATTGTTGATCGCTTCTTCTCTAATTGTAAAGAGCGCGGCTATTCCGATGAATTAACCAAAGAAGTTTGGCGACAAATAGAATCTTTTGCGGGTTATTCCTTTTCCAAAGCGCATTCGGCTTCGTATGCCGTAGAGAGTTTCCAGAGTTTGTATTTAAAAGCGTATTATCCTTTGGAGTTTATCACGGCAGTGATTAATAATTTTGGTGGTTTTTATCAGAGTTGGGTGTATTTTAACGAGGCGCAAACGGCAGGTGCCGATGTGCAACTTCCGTGTGTGAATCATAGTAATTATAAAACGCGCTTAATTTATCAAACCATTTACATTGGTTTTATTCACCTGATGGGTTTGGAAACGGAATTAGGTAAATCGATTCAAACCGAACGCGAATTAAGAGGAGATTTTATGGATGTGAATGATTTTGTGGAGCGAATATCGATAGGAAAAGAGCAAATGGCTTTATTGATTCGTGCGGGTGCATTTCGTTTTACGCAAAAACCAAAAGCGGCACTTTTGTGGGAAATGCAGCTTTTTTTTAATAAAGGACAAAATCATAGCAGCGGTGGTTTGCTTTTTAGTCTGCCAAAAAAAAGATATCAATTGCCCGATTTTGTTTTCTCTGATTTAGAAGATGCGTACGACGAAATTGAATTGTTGGGTTTTCCCGTGAGCCTGCAGTCTTTAGATATGCTAAATACTTCGTTTCGAGGCGATTTGCTTGCGAGCGATTTGCATTCAAATGTTGGTAAATCTGTACGTATGTTAGGCAAGCTCGTGACCTATAAAAACGTTAGAACCGTGCGTAAAGAGCTGATGCATTTTGGTACTTTCTTGGATAAAAACGGTCAGTTTTTCGATACAACTCACTTTCCTGACAGCCTCCGAAAGTATCCGTTTCGGGGTTATGGAATTTATCTAATATTAGGAAAAATTGTCGAAGAGTTTGGCTTTCCGAGTTTGGAAGTCGAAAAAATGGCACGCTTGCAAGTTCAGGAAGATCCGCGAGGATAAAAGCTATTTTTTTATCAAAATACTGAAATCTGAAGAATCTTGCTCGGGTTCTATTCCGTTGATAGTTAATTGATGAATCATGTGGTAAGTGCAACAGTTTTCAAATAACGCATCAATCTGGAGAAAGATGGTTTCCGTTTCCGTTGGACTTAAAACCAAATAAAAAGTTTCACCGATATCCGAAATTGCTAACCAACTCATGTCATTCGAACTAATAATCCGTTCATTGAAATAGTCGTAAATGTTCACATCGATATACACTAAATCGTCGCCGTTCTTATAATAGAGCTTCAAATCGTTTGCATTATAAGTAAAATCATCGTACAAATTCTGTCCGATTGTTGCATCAATAACTTTAAAATAAAGCTGAGGAGGTGGTGTGAAACATTCTCCACAATCATCTGATTTTAAGCAGGAAGAACTGGTTAATACCAAGCCGAAAAGAAAAACCCAGAAAGTAAATTTGATTCTATTCATTAGTTGAAAAAATATAAGTTTATAACAATATAATAGCCGGCCCAAAAGGAAAATACAAGTTTTAGAATGGTTCCTGTAAGAAATCCTAAAAAGCTTCCAAAACCCGCTTTGAGCGCCAAATTTAATTCTTTTCCTCCGATTAATTCGCCTAAAACAGCACCAACAAACGGACCAATAAGAATTCCAAAAGGACCTAAAAATAACAGTCCGAAAACCAAACCAATCACACTTCCCCAAACGCCTTTTTTAGAACCTCCCATTTTTTTTGTGCCGAGGATGGGAACAATATTATCTAAAGCAGTAATTCCAATAGCTAATGCCGCCCAAATAAACATAAAACGATCTGAATAAGGTTGATGTGTGCTAAAATACAGACTAACCAATCCCAAATACGAAATAATCGGACCTGGAATTACAGGTAAAATGGCACCTGCAAGGCCAACGAGTAATAAAATGATTGCTAAAATTGAAAGGAAAATATCCATGGTTCAAAAATACAAATTAATTCAATATCCAACATTTTGAAATCATTGCTTTGATGCAAAATCGGTTTATAAGTTACACGGAATTTTATTGTATTATCTTAAAATATAATAGACGAAAATCGCTCTAATTCCCTTCAATAGCCGATTTTAGCTTTTAATCTAGCAACAATTTAAAATTTAATTTTCATTTTTTGAATTGTTAATGAATCCTTTTGAAAGAGATTTTTATCTATCTAAAATATGAATACATTTACGCTATAAATCTAAGCTGTAATTTGAAAATGAAGCGTTTAAATCTTAAGTCCAAACTAAATCTTTACATTTTAACTGTTGCAACCATTGTTTATGGAATTGCCATTGGCTACATTAGTCTTCAATTAAAAAATAAAACCTATGCCGATTCCGCTAAATTAGCTTCTGCTTACACAAGAGAATATCGTAATAAAGTTCAAGATGACTTGAACAAAATTATGGTTTCTACCAGGACCTTAAGTGATGCTCTTGGAGATTATAAAAATTACAAAGAAAAAGACCGTGATGTTTATTACAACGACTTGATGGTTAATTGGATGCGGAATAATGAACAGTTTTTATCCGTTGGATTGTCTTGGGAAAAAAAAGCGCTCGATCCAAAATATGATAAAATAAATGGTCGTGTGCGCTATGTTTATTATCGGAAAGACGATGTAATTCAATGGAATACCGAAACTTTGGACGAGAACAATGAGCATCTTACAGGAGCTTATTACGTGATTCGAGAACAGAATAAAGAAACGATTGTTGATCCTTACTACGATGAAAGCACGCTCGAATTGGCTGGTGTATTAATGACAACTGTTGCTTGTCCAATTCGCGGTGAAAATGGTCGCTTTGATGGATTGCTGGGAGTGGATATTTCCTTAGAAACAATGAAAGATATCATTGCCGATATTCATCCGTTTAAAGGAACTGTCGCTTATATTGTTGCAAATAATAGGTCTATGGTTGCGCATTCCGATCATGATTTGATTGGACAGGATTTCTTTGTAAATGTGCATGGCGATAGCACTCAGTTTAAAATTGGTTTTGAGAAATCAATTCAGAATCAAAGTTATGAATTCGAATACCTTAATACAAAAGATAAAAATGAGTATTTTGTTTCGTTTGCGCCCATTTCGCTTGGTAAAGCAAATAAAAAATGGCTCATTGGCGTTGAGGTTCCGGTAAGCATTGTAATGAGTGAAGCAAATGCAATTTTCCGTAATGCAATTATTGTAGGGATTATTGGACTTTTTATTTTGTATGTGTTAATTTATTTTGTTTCCAATGCAATCAGTAAACCAATTCTTGAAGGAATAAAATTTGCGAAAACTATTTCATCAGGAAATTTAGAAGTTCGTTTAGAAATACACGAAAACGATGAAACGGGTGAGTTGGCTGAGTCTTTATCGGCAATGGCCGAAAAATTAAAAATTATCATAGCTGAGGTTATCCACAGTTCGAATAAAATTGCAGATTCAAGCTTGGATTTATCTCGATTCGCAGAGCAATTATCCGATGGAGCTGGTAGTCAAGCAGCATCAGCCGAAGAGATATCAGCTTCGATGGAAGAAATGGTTTCCAACATTCATCAAAATACTCAAAATGCGCAAGAAACTAAAAAAATTGCGCTGAAAGCAGTTGAAGGAATTCGAGAAGGAAATGAATATACCCAAACACTTGCTCAATCCATTGATGATATTGCACAGAAAATCAGCATCATTGGCGAGATTTCACGTCAGACCAATATCTTAGCACTCAATGCTGCCGTTGAAGCGGCTAGGGCAGGAGAACATGGCAAAGGATTTGCAGTTGTTGCGGATGAAGTTCGAAAACTCGCTTTGCGTTCGCAACTGGCTGCTAGACAAATTGATGAATTATCGATTCATGGCGTTAAATTGGCTAAAGATACCAAAGATAAACTCACTCAAATTATCCCGGATATTGAAAAAACAGCCATTCTGGTTCAGGAAATCGCAGGTGCAAGTTTGGAGCAAAAAACAGGCGCTGATCAAGTGAGCGAAGCCATTCAGCAACTGAATTTAATTACGCAACAAAACGCTGGCTCATCGGCTCGTTTTACTCAGAATTCCGAAAACCTTGCTACTGAAGCAGAAAGTCTGAAAATGCTCATCGCTTATTTTAGCGTAAAGGAGGAGTAAAACTTAAAGCTCAGTTGGAATTTACTTTTCGAAGATTCATACTAAGTTTGTGAAATATTTCACAAACTTAGTATGAATCTATTTTGAAAACTCTAATTATCTTAGCAGCATCGAAAAAATAAGCAAAAAAAGATGATTCAAACTTCGGGTATATATAAAAGTTATGGCGCTATCAAAGTCCTGCAAGATATTAATTTGAATATCCAGTCGGGAGAATTGATTGGAATTACAGGGTCTTCAGGAGCCGGAAAAACGACGCTACTTCAAATTCTTGGAACGCTCGATCGACCTGATTCAGGAACCCTTGCGTTGGCTGGAGTTAATCTTTTTGATTTGAGCGATAAAGCTTTAGCTGATTTTCGAAATCAAAACATTGGTTTCGTTTTTCAATTTCATCATTTATTACCAGAGTTTACCAGCATCGAGAATGTCTGCCTTCCCGGATTTATTGGTAAAAAGCCAAGGAAAGAAGTAGAAAAAAGAGCTGCTGAATTGCTCGATTTTTTGCAGATGAGTCATCGGCTTCATCACAAACCAGCCCAATTATCAGGAGGTGAACAACAACGTGTTGCTATTGCCAGAGCATTGATTAATACACCCAAAATAATTTTGGCAGATGAACCATCCGGAAATTTAGATAGTGAAAACACACAAGAGTTACATAAATTATTTTTCGATCTTCGAAATGAGTTTAAACAAACATTTGTGATTGTAACCCATAATTTGGAATTGGCAAATATGTGCGATCGGAAATTGGTATTAAGAGATGGTCGCTTTGCTGAATAAAAAGAATAAACATGAGTAAAGGAAAAGACGCAAAACCACATATTGGTATTTTTGGACGCAGAAATTATGGGAAAAGCAGCTTGATCAATACTTTAGCAAATCAAGATATTGCAATTGTTTCGAATATTGCTGGAACCACCACCGATCCCGTTCGAAAATCGATGGAAATAGCAGAACTTGGTCCTGTTATTTTAGTAGACACTGCCGGAATTGATGATGATAGTGTTTTAGGTACAGAACGAATAAAACGAAGTTTGCAGCAAATTAGTCAAATCGATTTGGCTATTTTAGTCATCGTAAACTATTTATTTGCTTCTTACGAAGAAGACTTAGTTGAGTTATTTCGGAAGCAAGAAGTGCCTTATCTCATCGTGCAAAATAAAACCGATTTGTTTCCAATCGACAAAGATAAGGCGAATGCGTTATCAGCTCGGCTGCAAGTACCAATTATTCACTTTAGTTGCAATCATCCACAAAATGTGAGTATGTTGCATCAAGAGTTGAACAAATTAATGCCACGAAACGCCTTGCATTTTACAAGCATTATTGGCGATTTAATAAAAAAAGACGATGTGGTTTTGTTAGTCACTCCAATTGATTCGGAAGCGCCTGTAGGTAGAATGATCTTACCTCAGGTACAGCTAATTCGAGATGTTTTGGATAATCATGCAGTGGTTGTAACACTTCGCGAAACAGAATTGGAAGCCTATTTAAAAGTGATGCATCCAAAACCAGTTTTGGTCATTACTGACAGTCAGGCATTTGAATTTGTAAATTCAATTGTTCCACCAGAAATTCCACTCACAGGTTTTAGTGTGGTATTGGCTCGTCAAAAAGGGGAGTTTGAGGCGTATCTCAAAGGAACGCCAAAACTTGCTGAACTAAAAGATGGCGATCGAGTGCTAACTTTAGAATCCTGCACGCATCATGTCTCTTGCGATGATATCGGACAAATAAAAATTCCCAAATGGATTGATAAGTTTACGGGTAAGAAATTGGTTTACGAAATGGTTTCCGGTTTAGAACAAATTAAACGACCTATTACAGAATATGCCATCGTGATTCAATGTGGTGGATGTGTAATAACACAAAAGCAAGTTAAAAACCGATTAAGACCAGCTATTGAAGCTGGTGTTCCTGTAACTAATTATGGATTGGCCATCGCATTTTTACATGGCATTTTTGAACGAGCAACAGCTCCATTTAAATCAAAAGACTTATGAATATTGTCATAACAGGAGCCAGTCGTGGAATTGGCTATCACACTGCTTTGAAATTCGCAGAGCGAAATGGAAATGCCATTTTAGCCATTGCTCGTTCAGAAGAAAAATTGCAAACATTAAAAAACAAGGTCGAAGCAGAATTTCCAAGTTCCAATTTAGATTATATCGTTTTCGATTTTTATACAGGCGATTACGGTCAGCTCGAAATAGAAATCAAAAAACATTTTAAGCATGTGGACCTATTAATCAATAATGCAGGTTATTTAGTGACAAAACCATTTCTTGAGATCACTTCGGAGGATTTTGATCAATCATTTGGTGTAAATATCAAAGCCGCTTTTCGATTATCGCAAATACTTATTCCTTTGATGAAGGAAGGTGCACATATCCTAAATATCAGTAGCATGGGTGGCATTCAGGGAAGTGTTAAATTTCCGGAAATGAGTGTGTACTCTGCTTCTAAAGGCGCGCTTTCAATTTTAACCGAAGTCTTGGCAGTTGAGTTAAATGATAAAAAGATAGCTGTGAATGCATTGGCTTTTGGAGCAGTGGATACAGAAATGCTTCGAACTGCTTTCCCAGATTACAAAGCACCTCTAACAGCGCAGGAAATGGGAGCTTATGTTGCTGATTTTGCTTGCAATGGAAAAAAATATTTCAACGGAAAAGTTCTCCCAGTTTCTGTATCAACACCTTAGTGTAATTACGTTAAAAATAGAATGGATGAAAAACCATTCCATTTTCTTTGTTAAATTCGATGGCAGGGAATGGCACTTTGATTACACTGGCTACATCCAGCAACATGCTTAAAAATTCCGATTTTGTTTTGATTTTACTTAAATCGATATCCAGAGAAAAATAGTATTGTCGGGTACGCGTATAACTGGGTGTATTGTCATTCCCTGAAACGACATTGGAATAGCTATTTAACATTCCTTTGGCTCCGTATCCAAAAGCAATATTTAACCATTTTGGAATTTTCGATTCTTCGGGAAGAAAAGAAGCAATATTCACCGACAACCAATACGTTTGAGCATTGTAATCCTTGAGCATTCTTTCTTGGAAATTACCACCCAAAACTGCAGGATTGTATTGTGCGTACTTAGTCGGGAAATACGAAAATTTTAAGCTGATTCTTTGTTCGTTCCAAAGTAATTCTTGTCCGATAAATAAAGAGGTTCCACTCATATTGGCTGCAAAATCGCCCCAAGAAAATCCCCAGTTCGACGAAAATCCATCCAAAACTTCCACACTCGTTTGGAATACCACACCGGATAATCCACCAATCCACAGAGCTTTTTTTTGTGGCATACCTGCCCATTTTAAGATGGAATAACTGCTTTTTCCCAAATGGTAAGCCGTTAAACTATGGCCAAGTTTATCAATTTGCAACCAAGCAGCATTGTCGTTGATTGTATGAAAAGAAGATTGAGGATAATCGGTGTACCATAGAAAATACAATCCGGTCATTCCTCCCACATAAGCCGTACTTGCTACAGCAAGTGTTGGCGTAAGTCGTTTGTTTCTTGGAGCTATAGTGTCTTGCGCAAAAACGCCATTCAACAAAATAAGAGCAAAGAATAGAATGAATAATCGTTTTAACATCAGCACTATTTAGAAATATTTCGAAGGTTTTATTTGAATGATTGAATGATTTCTTTTGACTTGCTTACAATTGAAGTCAACAATTCGCTGGTTTTTGCTTCAGCAAGAAAACGAAGATAAGGCTCTGTATTGGAAGGCCTGATATTCAGCCACCAGTCGGGATATTCGATTCTATACCCATCAAAATCATAAAAAGCATCCGGTTTCCCAAGCGATTTGAAATGAGCAATTACTGCATCCATTGCTTCTTGTTTTTGCTCAATTTTAAAATTGATTTCTCCTGAATTTTGGTAAACTTCAATTTCTTGAATGATTTCAGAAAGCTTAATTCCTTTCTTTTTAAATTCACTTACGATGTTTAATACCAAACTTGCCGCCATCAATCCGGAATCAGAATAAAAGAATTCCTTAAAATAATAATGACCAGCCAATTCACCACCGAATAAACCATCTATTTCTCTTAATTTAAGCGCAGCATAAGCACGCCCAACGCGCCACATATGCATTTCGCCATTGAATTTTGCTATGTATTCTCCAACTGCTTTCGATGTGCGAATATCTTGTAAAACACGAACTCCTTGCTTTTTGTCTTTTAAAAAGTGATTGGCCAACAAAGCAATAATTAAATCTGGTGAAATAAAACGAGCATTTTCATCCACAAACATGACACGATCCGCATCACCATCAAAAATAACTCCAATATCAGCTTTGGTTTCATTTACCAGATTTTGAATATCTACAATATTTTCAGGAACCAATGGATTGGCTTCGTGGTTTGGAAAAGTTCCGTCTAGATCTTCAAAAATATATGCAGGTTGATTGCCTAAAATAGATCTGATAAACAAACCCGCCATTCCATTTGAAACATCTACCGCAATATTGAGGTTCGAAACATCGTTGATATTTGCTTTTTGAAAAGCAAGATATTCCTCGCGAAAATCGTTTGGTATAATGCTTCCTTTTTTATCGGATACCACGATTTCGTCCGACAATATCATTTGTTCCAAATCACTTAATCCACTGTCGTAGCCAACTGGCAAAGCATTGCTTGCAGATACTTTTAAACCATTGTATTGCTTTGGGTTGTGAGAAGCAGTAATCATTACAGAGGCATCAAAACCCAATTGTGCTGTTCCCCAATAAATCATAGGAGTAGTGGCAAGCCCCGTATCATACACATCGGCTCCGCTATCATTAATTCCTTTGCAGAGATATTCAAATATTTCGGGCGAGGATTCTCGAACATCTCGACCTACAAGAATTCTTTTCGTTTTTAGTAAGTGAGGTAAAAAGAATCCAATTTTGTAAACATCTTCTTTATTAAAATCTCGGTTATATACTCCTCGTATATCATACGCTTTAAATGCATTCATTCTGTCTGTTTTTAAATTTTTGTTCCTATTTGAATTAGTATCTCTCTGATGATTGTTTGTTCATAAACACCGCATCTGTCCATATGCTCACTCATAATGGTTCGGAATGCTGCTGCTTCAGCAGGATTTAAACTGATTTTGTTCTTCGTTTTTATATCTTGAAATCGATTAATCATCTTTTTCAATACTCTTCCTAGAAGAAATCGAGCCATCAATTCTTTGTCTAAATCATCAGAGTAACCTCTTTCGATACTTAACATGCATTGAGCCAGCGCAGAGAATTGACTTGCAGTTAAGTCTAGTTTTATTTTCTCATTCATAAATGTGTTCTGAAATGAATAGCAAATATATTCGATACTTTTGACTAATAAAAATTTATAATCATTCTAAACATAAGGCGTAAATATCAGTATATCAGTGTTTAAGGTATGTTTTAAGGCTTAAAATC
Organism: Bacteroidales bacterium; assembly: GCA_016933745.1. Lineage (GTDB taxonomy): Bacteria > Bacteroidota > Bacteroidia > Bacteroidales > UBA12170 > UBA12170. The sequence goes on along the minus strand of JAFGAK010000055.1, from coordinate 350 downwards.
AAAATAAAAAACTTTTTAAATAACTGTATATCAGTTAGTTGTATATACTTATTTAGCCTCCTCAAGAAGTGGATGATTGTAAATTTGTTTATACTTTTGCCTCATCAATAAAGGGCTTGAACAAAGTCCTGCTAAAAACAATAAATTGTGAACGAAGTATTGATTTATGCAGTTGTTTCGTTAGGAGCCATAGGAATTGTGGCCGCAGTAATATTATATTTTGTGGCACAGAAATTCAAAGTCTATGAGGATCCGCGAATTGATGAAGTTGAAGAAGTTTTGCCTAGCGCAAATTGTGGTGGTTGTGGATATGCCGGATGTAGAGCATTTGCTGAAGGATTAGTTAAAGC
>JAFGAK010000054.1 GCA_016933745.1 Bacteroidales bacterium | reverse complement strand
CGTCAGAATGGTGTAAAAATCAAGTAAAAATATTAAATCTAAATTAAAGTAATTAATAATTGATATGAAAAAAAGTTTTATTGTTTTAGCCTTTGCCGGAATGGCAGTTTTATTTAGTGGATGTGCAAAAGTTCCACAACAAGAATTAGATGGTGCAAATAATGCATTAGCAAGTGCTTTATCAGCAGAAGCAAATGTATATTTACAACCGGAATACAATGCATTAGTAGACTCAATGCATGTGATCAATGCTGAAATAGAAATGAATAACGGAAAATTATTCAAAAGTTTCGCTGATGTAAAAGTTAAATTAACCAACATTGAGCAACAAGCCAATGATTTAGTAGCAAGTACCGAAGCAAAAAAAGTGCAAATTAAAGACGAAGTTACTGCTAACTTGGTTCAATTGGATGAACTTTTAAATGCCAATGCTTTGTTGGTTGAAAAAGCTCCTAAAGGAAAAGAAGGAAAAGCAGCTATCGAAGCTATTAAAGGCGAACTTGAAGTTGTTAAATCTGCTGGTATGGAAGTGACTCAACTTTTAGAATCAAATAATCTGCTAGGTGCTCAATCAAAATTAAATGCAGCCATCGAAAAAGCAACTGCACTTAATGTTGAACTTACAACAGTAGTTGAAAAATACGCTCAAAAGAATAAGTAATTCGATTACACCTGTTAAATGTGCCGGGGAAACCCGGCATTTTTTTTAATATGAATAAAAAGACTAAGAAAAACTTCCTGATTACTTCAGTTTTACTTGTATTGCTATTGCCCATTGCGATTTATGCAGTCTATAAATATGCACAAGGTAATAATCCCGGTCAGGAAATTAAAATGGCAATTGATGCCATGACCGAAGCAAAAACTAGACATTCTGATCTTTTTGTTCCAGAGCTTACCAATGAAGCAGCGCAGTTATATCAGCAGGCAATGGATGAATGGAAAATTCAAAACCAGAAGTTTTTACTGAGAAGAGACTTTACACAAGTGAAATTCCTTGCTGCAAAATCGGCAAAAATCTATCATCAGGCAGTCTTGCTATCCGTCAGTGAAAAAAAAGAAGTGTACAAAAATGCAACGGCTATTTTGAGAAAACTCGAAAATTCGCTGCAAACATTTGATAAAAATTATCGTCATTTACCGTTAGAAAAAACCACATTTGAGCAAAATAGTTTAGCCAATTTAAATTACAAGGAAGCGCTTACCTTATTCGATAAAAATCAACTTCATGAGGCAGAGAAATTGGCAAGTAAAGCGCTTGTTTTGATAGATAAAGCAAATACAAAAGGAAAAGCAGCATTGGTAGCGTTTTACGCTGACTTTCCGCTTTGGGAAGAAAATTTAAAATGGGCAAATCAACATTCTGCCAAAGGAAAAACGGTTATTCTGATTAATAAAATGGAAAGCAGTTGCAGTGTTATTCGATCCGGAAAAACCATTACAGAATTCAAAACGGAGTTTGGGCAAAATTGGTTGGGCGATAAAGTAAAAATGGGCGATAAAGCAACACCAGAAGGGATTTATAAAATCGTCCGAAAGAAAAATAAAAAGGAAACCAAGTTTTATAAGTCGCTATTGCTCGATTATCCAAATGAATTCGACAAGGTAAAATTCGCAGAACGGATAAAAAAAGGAGAGATTCCAAAAAACGCTCATATCGGAAACTACATCGAAATTCATGGCTACGGTGGAAAAGGTGTGAATTGGACAGATGGATGTGTGGCGCTCGAAAATAAGGATATGGATCGATTATTCGAATTCTGTTCTGAAAACACGCCT
>JAFGAK010000053.1 GCA_016933745.1 Bacteroidales bacterium | reverse complement strand
AAGATCAATGGAATAATTGCCAACAAAAAGATTATAGAAATAATTTCTGATTTTATCCATACCTTGCCCACAACCTGCATTGTTAATAGCTTTGCGTTCTTCGCCAACACCAATTAGGGCTAGTTTAGCATTTGATAAGTCGGGAAATATTCCATTCTCGTCGTAGCGTTGAATGATATTTCCAAAGCGTTTCGTTGCTTCGAATTGGCGAAAAAAGTAGTTTTCGGTATAGATAGGTTCAAAATAAAGCGAAATATCCATTGTAAAAATTTTGCTTGTTTATACCTTAATTTTCGAAAAAGGTTATAGTATTTCTGAAAATGAAAGGCTAAAAACCATCCATTATTTCTTTTTCGCTTTTGGTTTTGCTTTCGCTTTTGGTTTCGAAACAGTACTTTTTGCTTTTGGAGCCACTTTTTTAGTTCCTTTTTGCTGACTTTCGATCAGCTTACTGGCTTCGGAATAAGAAAGTGAAATGGCATCAACTGTTTTTGGTATCTTATAATTTTTCTTTTTGTAACTGATATAAGGTCCCCAACGTCCATTTAAAACCTGAATTTCAGGATCTTCGTCGTAGGTTTTGATAAAACGTTCGCGGTCTTTTTGCCTTTTTAATTCGATTAATTCCACACAACGTTCGGCATCAATAGTCGCTGGATCATCTGATTTATCAAGCGATACAAATAAATCTTTGTGTTTGATATAAGGACCAAATCGACCCAAAGCAACCGTCATAGCTTCGTCTTCATAGTCGCCTAATGATCTTGGGAAATCGAATAAGGAAAGCGCTTCTTCCAAAGTAATATCTTCGATGGACTGTCCTTTTCTCAAGCTGGCAAAACGTGGTTTTTCGTCTTCTAAACCTTCGCCAATTTGTGCCATTGCACCAAAGCGACCGATTTTAACGTAGATGTTTTTTCCTGACTCAGGATCAATCCCAAGCAATTTCTCTCCTTTTTCACGCTCTGCATTATTCATTGCATTATCTACTCTTCCTTTAAAAGGATGATAGAAGCTGCTAATCATTTCGTTCCAGACTTTTTTCCCGGCAGCAATTTCGTCAAATTCAACTTCAGCTTTGGCTGTAAATTGATAATCAATAATATCTTTAAAATTCGATATAAGGAATTTAGTTACAATGCTACCAATATCAGTAGGAACTAATTTGCCTTTGCTGTTGCCGGTTTTTTCTGTTTTCGTACGTTCCTTGATTTTGCCGTTTTTAAGACAAACCAATTGGTATTCGCGTTCGTAGCCTTCGTCTTCTGATTTTGCAACGTATTCTCGTCGTTGGATGGTTGATATGGTTGGAGCATAAGTAGATGGTCGGCCAATGCCAAGTTCTTCTAACTTTTTAACTAAACTAGCTTCGGAATAACGCGCTGGTGGCAAACTAAAGCGTTCGGTAGCCGTCATTTCTTTTAAGAAAAGCGATTGTCCCTTTTCTACTGCCGGAAGCATTCCTTTTGTCTCTTCATTTTGACCATTTTCGTCGTCCGGAGTTTCCATGTACACTTTCAAAAATCCATCAAACGTAATAACTTCTCCTTTTGCTGCAAGTATTTGTTTATTACCAGATATTGAAATGCTGATATTTGTTTTTTCGAGTTCGGCATCCGCCATTTGGCTAGCGATGGTTCGTTTCCAGATTAAACTGTACAAACGTTGCTGAGCACTATCGCCTCCAACATGATCTCTGTTCAAATCGGTTGGACGAATTGCTTCGTGTGCCTCTTGTGCTCCTTTACTTTTTGTTTTGTATTGGCGTGTTTTAATGTATTCTTCGCCAAATAGATTTGCTATAGCACTTTTGGCTTGACCAATGGCTTGTTGCGATAAATTCATCGAATCGGTACGCATGTAAGTTATTTTCCCCGATTCATATAGTTGTTGAGCAACCATCATGGTTTTACTCACCGAATATCCAAGCTTTCTGCTTGCTTCTTGCTGCAAAGTAGAAGTGGTAAATGGAGCTGCCGGTGTGCGTTTTCCCGGTTTCTTTTCGATGTTTTTAACAGCAAATTTACTGTCTAAGCATTCGTTTAAAAATAGTTCGGCTTCTTTTTTAGTGGCAAATCGCGAAGGAAGTTCGGCTTCTAAAAGCTCGTTTTTGGCTTCATTTGTATAAAATTGTGCTGTTAAACGATACGAAGTGATGATTTCAAAATTCTTTACTTCTTCTTCTTTTTCAACAATTAATCTAACGGCTACGGATTGAACACGTCCGGCAGAAAGCGATGGTTTTACTTTTCGCCATAAAACCGGAGAAACTTCATATCCAACCAATCGATCTAAAACGCGTCGAGCTTGTTGCGCATCTACTAAATGAACATCAATTTCTCTTGGGTTTTCCACAGCTTCTAGAATAGCTGATTTTGTGATTTCGTGGAAAACGATTCGTTTTGTGTTTTCTTTTTTTAGTCCTAAAGTATTGAATAGGTGCCAAGCAATTGCTTCTCCTTCGCGGTCCTCATCGGAAGCTAACCAAACCGTATCGGCTGCTTTGGCTTCTTTCTTTAATTCCGCTACCACCTTTTTCTTATCAGCCGATACTTCATAATTAGGAATAAATCCATTTTCTATATCCACCCCAAAGTCTTTTTTAGCCAAATCTACAATATGACCAAAACTCGATTTTACTAGAAAATCTTTTCCAAGAATTTTTTCGATCGTTTTTGCTTTTGCGGGTGACTCAACAATTACCAGATTTTTTGCCATTCGATTACTTTCCGTATTTATTTACTGATTTCTATGCTGATAAGAAGCGTTTGCATGCGAAATCAAATTTTAGTGGTTCAAAAATTGTGGCAAAATAACACATAAAATTTCTATTAATCCAAACCTATGCTTGAAATATATGAAAATTTAACTAGTTTTGCATCCGCTTTACTTGATGTAAACTATTAATAATATGTTAGTTACATCGTGTTAAACAAAATGAATAAATAAATTGCTAAACAACTTGAGGATGGAAAAGGTGAAGGAGAAAAGATTATTTATAGAAACTTACGGTTGCCAAATGAATTTTTCTGACAGTGAAATTGTTGGATCAATCATGACCGAACAAGGATATACAACCACAGATGCTGCTGAAAATGCAGATGTTATTTTTATTAATACGTGTTCAATTCGAGATAATGCAGAGCAACGTATTCGCAAGCGTTTGAAAGAAATTAAACGAATGAAAAAAAGCAACCCTAATTTGAAAGTGGGTATTTTGGGTTGTATGGCCGAACGACTTAAACAACAATTGTTAGACGAAGAAGAACATGTTGATTTAATTGTTGGTCCGGATGCCTACCGCGATTTACCTAATTTAATAAAAACTGTTGACAGCGGTAGAAGAGCTATCAATGTTTTATTGTCGGAGGAAGAAACGTATGCAGAAATTGAACCTGTTCGTTTGGGAAACAACAGCGTTTCTGCTTTTATTTCGATTATGCGCGGATGCGAAAACTTTTGTACTTATTGTGTGGTGCCTTTTACAAGAGGTAAAGAACGTAGTCGCGATCCGGAAACGATTGTAAATGAAGCTAGCGATTTAGTGACTAAAGGATACAAAGAAGTAACTCTTTTAGGCCAGAATGTGAACTCCTACACTTGGAATGAAGATGGCGCGGAAGTTAGTTTTCCGCAATTAATAGCCAAAGTAGCCGCTGTTTCACCTGAATTACGCGTTCGTTTTGCAACTTCACATCCCAAAGATATTTCCGATGAATTAATAAAAACCATTGCTAACACTCAGAATATTTGCAATGCCATTCATTTGCCATTTCAATCAGGAAGTAATGCAATGCTGAAAAAGATGAACCGGAAATACACACGAGAATGGTATATGGAAAGAATTTCAACAATTAAACAATACATTCCTGATTGCGGTTTATCTACGGATGTCATTGCAGGATTTTGTGGCGAAACAGAAGAAGACCATCAAGAAACCTTGTCTTTAATGGATTGGGTTGGTTATGATTATGCATTTATGTTTAAATACTCCGAAAGGCCAAATACGATTGCTCAAAAGAAATTCCCCGACGATGTGCCAGAAGAAGTTAAATCCAGAAGATTGACTGAAATTATCGATCTTCAGCAAAAACTTTCTTTGCGCTCCAACGAACAATCCATCGGAAAAGTAGTGGAAGTTTTGGTTGAGTCTACTTCCAAGCGTTCAGAGGCGGATTTGGCCGGAAGAAATGATCAAAATAAAATGGTTGTTTTTCCTAGGAAACACTACCAAATTGGCGATTATGTTCAAGTGAAAATAACGAGTTGTACGGCTGCAACATTGATAGGAGAAGCCCTTTAGTTTTTGGATTTGGCATTTTGATAATGCATCATTCTTATTTTGCAAGTACAGAAATGAGAGTTGCCGAAATGATTTAAATACGGACAATAATGACCGTTTTCTGGAATTACGAATAAAACCGTATTATTTACTACATACTCAATTTCCCCTTTTAAGAAGTCTGGATTGCTTACGCACAAGTAATTGTGCGGACATTTTGGAGCGATCTGCTTGGCTTGATCAAGAGTTATTGACATAAAAGAGCATTTAATCTATAAATAAGCAGGATGCGTTTAACTTTCAAATATAAAACAGAAAGATCAAAGAGGGTATTAGATCTAGATTCATTTATCAAACAGCTAGTCTTTCAGGACGAAAGGCTCCTTTTCAAGGACGAATGAATTTTTATTCTTACTTTTTCCCGTTTAGAATTTTTAAAATCAAGCAAATAAAACCTTGTATTCCAAGCTAAATTTAAAGACTTTTGTTTAAATACAACAACGCTTTATGGAAATAGTTAGCTTGCTTTTATTTGCCACGGCTGCTCTATTCTTTCTTGGTTTGATTTATGCCGCATTTGTTTCGTTTAAAGAAAATGAATCAAGGGCTGCTCGCTTTTTTTTGTTTTTCCTTTTGGATCCCATTTTGGTTTTTGCATTTCTTTATTTTGAATATCCCTATAAAACGGAAATCCTTTCGGTTATTTTAATCATGTATTGGGGAATAGCACTCTTTTTATTTTTCCCGATAGGAAAACGAAAAGATTTTCAGAATCCCAAACCAACAAACCGCATTGATGAGCGAGACATTATGTTTTCTAGAGCGGAGTTGAAAGAAGGAACGGATCGATTTCAAACGTATTATGAACGCAACCCGCAAAAGAAAGGATTGGATGATCTTTTTCGAAAAAATCCCGGACTTTTAAGTTTGAATGCTTCTTTGGCTCACGAATTGGCTTTTGCTTCTGCCGATGCAAGTTTTGAAACAATTGGCGCTTTAAAAGGAGAAGTTGATGGAATTGTTGCGAAAACTAGAACAAAGGCTAGTTCTCAAGAAATAACAAAGTACATCAAATCGTGGGCAAACAAATTGGGAGCTGTTGATTGCGGAATTACGCTGTTGCAAGATTATCATTTGTATGCTGTTGGCGGTAGGGCAGAGCGCTACAATAAAATCTACGAAAAGAAGCATGCTTTCGCAATTGCTTTTACGGTGGAAATGGATCATCGAATGATGCAATCTGCTCCTAAAGCTTCTGCTATTATGGAATCGGCGCAGCAATATTTAGAATCGGGCAGGATTGCGGTTCAAGTGGCTCATTTTATCCGAAAATTAGGCTACGAAGCACGTGCTCATATCGATGGCAATTACGAAGTAGTTTGTCCGCTGGTGGCGCGAGATGCCGGTTTGGGAGAAATTGGTAGAATGGGATTGTTGATGACCCCAAATTTAGGACCAAGAGTACGAATTTCTGTCGTAACAACTAATTTGCCGCTATTGGTAGATGCGCCTAGTAATGATTTTTCAATGATCGATTTTTGCACCAAATGTAAAAAATGTGCCGATGCTTGTCCGAGTCAAGCTATTTCTTTTGGTAATCAAAAAGAGCTGAATGGAGTTATGCGTTGGCAAATTAATCAGGAAGCCTGCTTTACCTATTGGACTTCTATTGGCACGGATTGTGGTCGCTGTGTGAGTGTTTGTCCTTTTTCTCATCACAACAATACCTTGCACAATATGGTTAGAAAAGGAATCCAAAATTCTTCTACTTTCAGAAGCATAGCAGTGGAATTGGATGACCTAATCTACAAACGTAAACCGACATCGAAACCGCTTCCGGATTGGATGAATTAACACGTTAATTAGAGGATGAACCAGATCCGATGCTAAGCTAACAAAGGCAGGATTAAATAGAATCAATTCGAGTAATTTTCTTTTTTGGGTTTTCTCTTTATCAAATCATTGCCTTATCCTATTATCACATGATAAAAACCTGTACTTTTGCGCCTCAATGGCAGATTATCAAATACATCAGTTAAAAAATGGCATTCGTTTGGTTCATCAACAAATTGGTTTGGTGGAAAACGGATCGGTGGCTCATTTGGGATTAATCATCGATCGTGGTTCACGCGATGAGTTGGCGCATCAAAATGGTTTAGCACATTTTATTGAACATGTTATTTTTAAAGGTACTGAAAAGCGCAAAGCCTATCATATTTTAAGTCGCTTGGAAGATGTTGGCGGAGAACTAAATGCGTTTACTTCCAAGGAAGAAACCGTTGTTCAAACTGCATTTTTGGTTCCGCATTATGCCAGAGCTTTGGAGTTGGTGGCTGATATTGTTTTCCATTCAGTGTTTCCGGAAAAAGAATTGAAGAAAGAACAAGAAGTAGTTATTGATGAAATCAATTCATATAAAGACACGCCATCGGAGCAGATTTTCGACGATTTCGACTATTTGCTCTTTCCGGATCATCCGCTAGGGAAAAATATTTTGGGAACAAAAAAACTGGTAAAAACCTTTGATCGCGAGGCGGTAATGCAGTTTATAGCCCAGAATTATCATACGGATAAAATGGTCATCTCTTCGGTTGGGGCTATCGAATTTTCGAAATTGGTTAAGCTTTTCGAAAAATATTTTAGCGATAAACCAAGCAATTTATCAAACAAGGAACGTGAAGCTGTAAACGGCTATTTTCCAACAGAACAAACCAAGAAACGGAGATTATTTCAAGCTCATTGCATGATTGGAAACAGAGCATATGGATTGAAAGATGATAAACGAGTTGCGTTTTCTTTGTTGAATAATTATTTGGGCGGTCCGGGTTTAAATTCGCGTTTGAGTTTAGCTATTCGCGAAAAATTTGGATTTACCTACAACCTAGAATCCAACTATACACCTTATACGGATATCGGAAATTTTTCGGTGTATATGGGTACGGATAAGAATTATATTGAGCGAAGTATTGAATTGGTTCATAAAGAGTTAAAGTTATTGCGCGACAAAAAACTGGGTCCTCTACAATTAAAAAAAGCCAAGCAACAATTTTCCGGACAGATTGCCATTTTAGAAGAGTCCAATGCGGTTAAAATGCATAATAACGGAAGAAGTTTATTGAGCTACGATAAGATTAGCACCATTTCGGATGTGAATAAGAAAATACAAAGCGTAAGTTCAGAAGCAATCTTGGAAGTTGCAAACGAAGTTTTTGATCCTCAACAAATGAGTATGTTGGTATTTAGATAAAATGATTGATCCTAAGATAGTTAAATATACCGAAGAGCATAGCTCGCCTCATAGCGATCTTCTGAATGAGCTCTATCGCGAAACGCATTTGAAAGTGATGCATCCCAGAATGTTAAGCGGAAGTCAGCAAGGGAAATTTCTCAGCATGATATCTCGAATGATTCAACCTAAAAGCATTTTAGAAATAGGAACTTATACCGGTTATTCGGCTATTTGTTTGGCAGAAGGCTTGGATGCAAACGGAAAGCTTTACACGCTTGAATTGAACCAAGAACTAGAAGCAATTGCCAGCAAATACTTTAATAAATCGGGACTTGAAAAAAAGATTGTTCAATATTTTGGAAATGCTTTGGAGTTAATTCCCGAGATGAATTTAGAGTTTGATTTGGTATTTATTGATGCAGATAAAGAAAATTATCCGATGTATTATCAGCTTGTTTTTGATAAATTAAAATCGGGAGGCTATTTGCTAGTGGATAATGTACTTTGGAGCGGAAAAGTTGTAGAGCCGATTAAAAAATCGGATAAAGACACCAAAGGAATTGTAACGTTTAATCAAATGGTTCAGGAAGATGAACGGGCAGAAAATGTGCTTTTGCCCCTGCGAGATGGATTGATGCTTATTCGGAAAAAATAAGAATATAAGGTGATATTTGGCTGATAAGCTAAATTTTTGATTTCGTCATCACCTTAATTAAAAATCAGTATCTAAAGTAACACTTACGCTTTTCATTTTTCCACCTAAAGGCGGATTTAATTTCTGAATTTTAACTTTTGCCCAGCTTACAGCCGGAAAATTATGCTGAACGGCAACCAAAATGCGTTTGGAGATATGTTCGAGTAAATTGGAACTTATTTGCATTTCTTTTTTAACGACTCGATACACTTCGAGGTAATTAACAGTTTTGTGCAAATCGTCTGAATTTTCTGCTTCTGTAGTGTTTGCTTTGAAATACAAATCCACAATAAAACTGGTCCCGATAATTTTTTCTTCTTCAAAACATCCGTGGTAAGCGTAAAATTCCATTCCTTCAATCGCAATCATCGACATAATTTTCCTCTTTTAAAATAAGGTGCAAAGGTACAAATCTTTTAAATCTAGGCTGTATATTTGCGCTTGGATACAAAAAGTGGAAAAATGCTAAATAAATTATTAGGAAACCTTGGGCCGATGAAAGAAATCATTGAGAATACCAAGAAAAAGCTCGATACAATAACTGTTAAAGGCGAAGCAGAAGGAGGATTGGTAAGCGTTTATGTGAACGGAAATCGTAAAGTAACCGAAATAAATATCAATCAGAAACTGATGGATGATGGCGATAAAGAAGCTATTGAGGAACTTGTTTTAACGGCAATGAATAAAGCTTTAGCACATGCCGATAGCGTAAATGAAATGGAAATGGCGAGCGCTGCTAGAGGCTTGATGCCTGGAATGTTCTAGGTGTTGAAAACAGATTTTTATTCTTCGATTTTGAATATTTCAAGTCCTAGTTGATCAGCTAAATGTTGCTTTACTTTGCTTTTGATTTCATCAAAATCAGGAACGTATCCCAATTCTTTTTCCATCGAAGTAACTCCTTTGTCGATGATTCCGCATGGATTGATATAACCGAAATAATCCATGTTGGTACTAATGTTAAGTGCAAACCCGTGCATACTAACAAATCGACTGACTTTCACTCCAATTGCGGCAATTTTGCGCTCGGGTTTTGAATCAGTAGCTTGGAGCCACACGCCAATTACATCGCTTTTTTTGTAAGATTCGATGTTGTATTCTGCAAGTGTAAGAATGAGTGCATCTTCCATCTTCTCGATGTATTGCCGAGTTCCCAAATGAATACTTTCCAAGTCTAAAATAGGGTAACCCACCAATTGTCCCGGACCGTGATAGGTAATGTCGCCACCTCGATTTGTTTTTATAAACTCCGCTTGTCGGTCTTGCAATTGCAAAGTATTGATTAGTAAATTGGATTCATCGCCACTTTTTCCCAAGGTATATACATGTGGATGCTGACAAAATACGAGGTAGTTATATTGTATATATTGCTCACATTGAGGAAGTTCTGCGTTGCATTTTTTAATGTGTAATATCTCCCGAAAGAGTTTCTCTTGAAAATCCAATGCTTCCTGGTAAGGAACCAGGCCCAAATCGTTGAATAAGGTTAAGATTCCCATTTTAGCTTTTTTTGCTAATGTGTTTCTCAGCATGGTAAGAAGAACGAACCAAGGGCCCGCTTTCTACATGTGTAAACCCTTTTTCAAGTCCGGCAATTCGGTAGCGCTCAAATACATCGGGATGAATGTATTCTCTTACCGGCAAATGATTGGAAGTGGGTTGCAAATACTGTCCAATGGTTAAAACCTGACAACCAACTGCTCTTAGGTCGTCCATTGTTTCCAAAACATCGGCTTCGGTTTCACCAATACCAACCATAATTCCAGATTTTGAGATGATGCCAAATTCAGAAATCCATTTGATTACTTCTAAACTTCGATCGTATTTAGCCAAACTTCTTAGTCGAGGTGTTAATACTCTGGTAGTTTCCATATTGTGCGAAATCACTTCTGGGCGCGATTCCATCATGGTAAGTAAATCGTTGTATTTTCCTTTAAAATCAGGAATCAAAGCTTCGATTGTAACATCTGGTGTGCGCGCTTTGATACTGTTGATGGTATCTGCCCAAATAGCAGCACCTCCATCGTCCAAGTCATCTCGATCTACTGAAGTAAGAACAACGTGTTTGAGTTTTAAAAGTTCAACAGATTCAGCAACGCGTTTGGGTTCTTCCAAATCGGCAGCAAGAGGTTTGCCGGTTTTAACCGCACAAAATTTGCAAGCACGTGTACAAATATCTCCCAAAATCATGAGCGTTGCTGTTCCTCTTCCCCAACAATCCTCCATGTTTGGGCATTGGCCACTTGTGCAAATGGTATGCAACTTATTGCGTTCAATTACTTCTTTAACACCTAAATACGTTTTCCCAAAAGGAACTTTTATCTTTAACCAATCGGGTTTAATACGTTTTTTTTGGCGTTCTTCTCGAATGTTCATGTTTGCAAATTTTGAGCGGCAAAGTTACGCAATCTGTCGGTTTGCCAAAACTTGCATATGTGAAAAAAAAGTAAAGAAAAGTATAGTTAAAATCCTTGAATTAAAAATCCACCATCAACTGCAATGCTCTGTCCGGTAATATAGCTGGCTGCAGGCATGCATAAAAAGGCAACTAAACCGGAAACCTCGTTGGCTTCCGCAATTCTTCCCATGGGTGTATGATCTAAAATATCTTGATAATATTCTTTGTTTTGCAAAAGTTTATCAACCAAAGGAGTGCGCGTATACCAAGGAGCAACGGCATTTACACGAATTCCGTCTTTGGCCCATTCTACTGCAAGATTTTTAGTAAGTTGATGTATGGCCGCTTTGCTCATTCCGTAAGGTGGTCCGGTTCTTAAATGAGTAAATCCGGCAACCGAAATTAAACTTACGATGGATGCGTCGCCACTGGCTTTTAGAAACGGATATGCCAAACGAGACATCTCAAAATTCGAAGTCATATTTGTCGAAATAATCGTTTGATACTCTTCCAGCGTAAACTCGATGGCTTTTTTACGAATGTTAGTTCCCACATTGTTGATGAGAATATCGAATTGATTCCAAACTTTTCCTATTTCGAGGAATAAATTTTTTCTGCCTTCCGTTGTGCTGATATCCGCGTTAGCTCCAAATGCTTTAAATCCTTTTTCCTGCCAGTTTTTGATTTGGGTCTGAACCATTGCTTCATCGCGGGCAACAATAAAAACTTCGCCTCCCAATTGAAGTATTTCTTCGGCTATTGCCAATCCAATTCCTTTTGTTCCTCCTGTAACTAAGGCTTTTTTGCCTTCTAGTTTCCATCTGTTTGTTGTGTTCATGGTTTATAATTTTAGTAGTACTGGATATATATGAGTGAATGCTTCTGCTAAAAAGAGGATAATAATTCCCCATTCATTTTTTAAATTTACCGGCTTTAAAATCCCTAAAATAATCGCAATAAAAGGCAGGAATAATCCATACCAAAGCCAAGCGGCTCCAGACAAATGGTTGAGTAGAAAAATCCAATAGAGAAGAGTTGGAAGTATTACTAGGCTCATTATTATTCTTTTTGTACTGTTGATTTTTTTGTAAAATAGGGCGTAAAAAACTGCTGCAAAGCCAAAGATTAGAAAGAGTGAAACTCCTAAATTGATGGAATTGTTTGGTTTAAGAAAGGCAATAATGATACTTGCAATTAAACCTAAACTAATAATTCCACTAAAAATGTGTTGGTTTCTGAAATTCCAATACAAAGCCCAAAGGGATGCTAGACCAAGGATTATCATATCTATTTTCATGATGGATAGGTATTTGGGAAGCGCATTGTAAAAAGCGTTCCTTTGTTTTCTTCTGAATCAAACTCAATACTGCCCTCGGCATTTTCAACCATTTTCTTTACCAAAGATAAGCCCAAACCCATTCCACCAGATTTTGTTGTAAATCGAGGCTCAAAGATATGAGGCCTTTCTGCTTCTGCTATTCCACATCCGGTATCAGCAATTTGAATTTCGACAAAATTCTTGTTTTGCTCAAGTAGAATGTGAATGGTTCCTTT
>JAFGAK010000052.1 GCA_016933745.1 Bacteroidales bacterium | reverse complement strand
TTTAGAAATCATTTGGACTGTAATTCCAACTTTATTAGTACTTGTAATGTTTTATTTTGGTTGGGTAGGATATGCTCCTATGCGCGCCATACCAAACGATGCAATTCCAATCAAAGCAACAGGAAGAATGTGGAGCTGGTCTTTTGAGTACGAAAATGGTAAAGTAAGTCCCACGCTGATTGTTCCGATAGATAAAGCCGTGAAATTGGATTTATTTTCACCAGATGTTTTACACAGTCTTTATATTCCTGCTTTTCGCGTAAAGGAAGATGTGGTTCCTGGAGTAAATAATAAAATGTGGTTTAGAGCTCAAAAGTTGGGGGATTACGATATTTTGTGTGCAGAATATTGTGGCGATCGACATTCGTATATGCTCAGTAAGGTAGAAGTACTTTCCCAAGAAGAATATGATGCTTGGTACAATGCTAAAGATGAGTTTGCCAACGAAGCAGAAGCTGGATTGAAATTATTGCAATCAAATGGTTGTGTGGCTTGTCATTCGCTAGACGGATCTCGATTGGTTGGTCCAACCTTCAAAGGATTATGGAATAGCACTAGAACGGTCACCACGGGTGTGGTTTCTCGTCAAGTAACTGTTGATGAGGAATATATCAAAGAATCAATTTACAATCCTTCTAAAGACATTGTAGATACCTATCCTAAAGTGATGATTTCTTATAAAGAATCGATTACGGAAGAACAGTTAAAGCAAATCAATGCGTATTTAAAATCGATCGAAAAATAAAACAATGAAACAATTAAAACTCTTTGTTGAATTAAGTAAAGTGCGTATCACTTTTGCTGTCAGCTTAACCACTTTTGTAGGTTATATTATGGCTTCAAAGGAAATAGATGCAACCTTGTGGGCAACGGTAGGAGGCTTGTTTTTATTAGCTTGCGGGTCGGCTGCTTTAAACCAATATCAAGAATATGATACGGATGCAAAAATGGAAAGAACTAAAAATAGGCCAATTCCGTCTGGGCGCATTTCGCCTACCAACGCACTTCTATTTGCACTTGGGTTGATCGGTATTGGTTCTGCATTATTGTATTTCTTTGCCGGATTTTTAGCATTACAGCTTGGTATTCTAACCCTGATTTGGTACAATGCGTTTTACACTCCTTTAAAGAAAAAAACAGCATTTGCAGTAGTTCCAGGTAGTTTTATTGGTGCTTTGCCACCCATGGTTGGTTATGCTTCAGCCGGAGGTTCCATCCTAGATCCTCAAATTATTGCTTTCTCTTTTTTCATGTTTATGTGGCAGATTCCGCATTTTTGGTTAATTGTAATTCGACATGGATACGATTATCAGCAAGCTGGATTTCCTTCCATAACAGCACTTTATTCGGATCGACAAATCAAAGGAATTACTTTTGTTTGGGTTACCGCAACTGCTGTTGCTTCTATTTTAATGCCGATGATGGGAGTGTTTACAGCCTTGAGTCTGAAAGTAATGCTCGTTTTAATCATGTCTTCCTTAGTTTATGCGTTTGCACGATTGTATCTTCTTAAGAAAGAAGGCATCAATGTATTTCGTTATTTTATGGGAATTAACATGTATTTGCTTGCGGTGCTTATTTTAATTGTTGTTGGCGTATATATCTAATATACCTACAACCAATCTTCTGAAATTCATATTTATAAAAGATGTTTTAGTTTATATCAGATAGTTAAAGAATAAATCATTTTAAGATTTACTTTTATTCAATTTTGACATTGCTTTTGAAGTCGAGACTAACATATTTTGATAAATTTCCCTTCCTTTTTTAGAATCTGATTAGAATTTATATCTTTGTAGAAACG
>JAFGAK010000004.1 GCA_016933745.1 Bacteroidales bacterium | reverse complement strand
CGATCTAAACAATTGGTCAAATCGGGAATTGTGGTGCCCGGCATTTCGGATTGAGAAAATTGCCAGCGCCACTGGTTCAGGAGATTCAGCGATTGCCGGATTTTTAGCTGCTTATATTCAAGGTTATCCGATCGAACAATCGCTGAAATATTCCAATTGTGTGGGATTTCAAAATCTGCATGAATTGGATGCCGTGAGTGGAATCAAAAGTTGGGAACAAACATCGGCTATGTTGGAAAGTGGGGAATTAGTCAAGATCGACCTGTCATTGCCGGGTGATAAATGGCAATGGAGTTCTGAATTTCAGTTGTGGAATGGTAAATAAAGTGGGACGTGGATTTGACGGATCGGACGGATTTTACTGAAATTTTTTGCAGTATGTAGGGCGATATTGTTACAGAGGAATGCATCATTATCGGCAATTGAATTATTTAATGTGTTGAAAGAATTGTTGTTCAATTTCACGGATTAGAAAGATTAAATTTTGCTCTTTAAAAGAAAGATTTGGTGCTGGAATTCGATTGTGTTTAATGTCAGGCGGCAAATGTTTATGGTGAGGGTGAGTCAATTGTAAATCAGGATCACCAGGATGACCTTGAGAATCATACCAATATAGTTTTTGATTATTTTGATATACTGAATAACTGTATTTTCTTATAAAAGATTCTTTAGAAAAGTCGAGTACTTCTGATATTTCTAAACGAACATTGTGTTGAAAATTTATTGAGCCAATAGTCCAACAGTAAAATTTACCTCTTCTCTGTAAAGTAAGATTAGAAGATTCAATAAATGTTGATTTTTCTTTAATGGTATAAATGAGATTTTCGTATTCACTAATATTCAACATCTTCAAACTTTAAATTAGGAAGGTTTGTGAAAAGTGGCGATCGAATTACAATCAGGTTTCGGTAGATTTCTTCCCGATCAAGTTTTACTTCGTAAGCGCCAGCCCATAATGCATAATCTGGGTTGCCGTTATCTTCAAGTGATCCATTAGTGTAAGCTGAATAAAAGTATTCAGTAAGAATACCATATTTTTTTTCAAACCTTTGACAATCGATTTCAGCAGCATGTAAATCTTCTAAGATTTCTTGGACTGTTAGTTTCATTTTCTTATATTCCTAGAAACAAAAAATCTAAATTCAAAATTTAGTTTAATGTAGTTAAATAATTCTAATTATGCAAGCAAATTTTAATATGAGTTAAAATGGTACCTGTGTCCTTATCTTATTCCAAAAAATTCCCTATTCTCAAAAATGAAATCCAACTGGAACGCCAGATCGTTCCGCAAACTTTTTGTGAAAATGTCGGACAAAAAGCTGCAATCCTCGGCTTTGAACAAGGTGTGTTCGAAGCCTGGGTGTATCCTTTCAAGATCGTCAGTGATTTACAGTTTGCAGTTTCGATTCCACAGATTAATTTTTTTATTGAAGGGCAGGATCTAGCACAACGAATCATCGTCCGTCCCGAAATGACCACGCTGGTCTTTTCGCACGATCTGTTCACGATTCATTGGCACCTGCTTACACCGGTAAACGAACCGGGCTGCATTTTTCTGTTTGATGTGGATACTTATGCTCCCCTGGAATT
>JAFGAK010000051.1 GCA_016933745.1 Bacteroidales bacterium | reverse complement strand
TCTTTAGGTAAAATGGTTCATCTCGGGATTAAAAAAGCACCAAGCCGGTCAACGCTTGCCTATGCGAATGAGCATCGTCCATGGCAACTTTATGAAAAATTGTTTTATCACTTGTTGAATATTTGTCGTCAACAAATGAATTGTCAGCACAAATTTCGATTCAAAAACAGATTGTTAAGCTTTGATGCATCCGTCATTGATTTGTGTTTAAGTATTTATGACTGGGCCCAGTTTCGCCGTACAAAAGGAGCTATCAAATTACATTTGTTGCTTGACCATGCCGGATATTTGCCCGAATTCGTCAATATTACAACGGGCAAGGTGCACGAAGTCAATGTATTGAAAACGTTAAGCTTCAAGCCTGGTGCAATCATCGTTTTCGACCGCGGTCTTGTTGACTATATGCAATGGGGAGCATGGACAAGTCAAGGCGTCTATTTTGTAACACGGTTAAAATCAAATGCTGATTATAAAGTTGTAAAAACAAATCCGATAACAGTTGGCAAGCACATTCTCAATGATCAAATCATAAAGTTAAACGGATTTTATTCACAAAAGAACTGTCCATATTACCTTCGTCTGGTCGAAAAGTACGATCCTGAAACCGGTGAAATACTAACGTTCGTGACGAACCAGATGAAATTAGCTGCTTCGACGATTGCAGCGATTTACAAAGAACGATGGCAAATTGAATGTTTCTTCAAAGCGATCAAACAAAATCTACGCATTAAGACATTCGTGGGCACTTCGTTCAATGCAGTTATGATTCAGATTTGGACAGCACTAATAGCTATTCTGATCTTGAAATATCTACAAGCCAAGTCCAAAATGAATTGGTCGTTATCAAATCTTGTCGCTATGTTGAGAATGAACTTGTTGACTTATAAAAACTTATGGGAATGGATAAATCATCCCTATTTTAAGCCACCAGCTAAACAAAAAGTAGTTCAACAATGCTTGGCTTTGTGATAATTTGGACAGCAAAATAGACCTGTTTTTAAAAATGGGAATATAGCATTCATAACATATTGTTTTTTAGTTTAAATTTTCAATCTTTTAAATTATTTTGGACAGCATTGAT
>JAFGAK010000050.1 GCA_016933745.1 Bacteroidales bacterium | reverse complement strand
TCAGCGGTCAAAGTAGCAATAAATTCAGGTTTTCTTCTTTGAAGACTTGCTTGTTCATAATCGTAAGCAAGTTTGATGAGTTTCGCCTCGGTAAAGGCTTTTCCGAAAAAGGAAAGTCCAATTGGTAATCCATGGATAAAACCGGCCGGAATGGTGATATTTGGATAACCGGCGTTGGCAGCAGGAGAAGAACTTCCTCCATGAAAATTATCGCCGTTGATTAAATCCACTGTCCATGCAGGACTTCCTGTTGGAGCAATGATTGCGTCTAATTTGAATTCATCCATGATTTTATCAATTCCATCTGCGCCGGCCAGATTTTTCATTGTTTTAACTGCTTCGAGGTATTCAGGAGAATTCAAATCGCCTTTGGCTTCTGCTTGTTCCAGAATTTCTTGTTTAAAGAAAGGCATAGCTTTATCGGCATTTATTTTATTGTAAGAAATCACATCGGCTAAAGTTCGTACTTCTATACCTTCAGGCATACCACTTAAATATTTATTTAGGCCTGCTTTAAATTCGTAAAGCATTACTTCGTAAGAGGCTCTTGAAGCTTCTCGAGCATGCCTATAATCTTTTAATTCGATGAGTTCGGCACCTTGTTCTTTCAAGGTATTTAAAGCGATGTCCATGGCGGAATCAACATCTTCGTGAAAACCGAAAAAGGTTCTGGCCACTCCAATACGCGCACCTACTAATCCGCCTTTTTCCAAAGAAGCTGAATAGTCAACTGGCGTTTCGCTCATTGCTTGAAATAAAAGCGTAGCATCTTTTAACGTTCTTGCCATTGGTCCGGCGGTATCGCAAGAATGAGAAATCGGAATAATTCCACTCTGACTCACTAATCCAACCGTAGGCTTGATTCCAACCACTCCATTAACTGAAGATGGGCAAACAATGGAACCGTTTGTTTCTGTTCCAATGGCGATGGCGCATAAATTGGCAGAAACGGCAGCTCCTGAACCTGAACTAGAACCGCAAGGAGTTCGGTCTAAAATATACGGATTTCTGGTTTGTCCGAGCACGCTGCTCCAACCACTTGATGAACGTGTTGAGCGGAAATTAGCCCATTCGCTGAGGTTGGTTTTTCCTAAGATAACGACTCCTGCTTCGCGAAGTTTACTTACCAATGCCGCATCGCTTTGCGCGATATTGCTTGCAATGGCAGAAGCACCGGCGTTGGTATGCATTTGATCGGCCGTATCTATATTTCCTTTGATAAGAACAGGAATTCCATGCAATGCACTCCGTATATTTCCTGCTGCTCTTTCACTGTCTAATTGATCAGCTATGCTTAAAGCTTCTGGATTTAATTCTAAAACAGCATTGAGATTGGCACCGGATTTATCCATTTCTTGAATACGATGGGTATACATTTCAACCAATGAACGTGCTGAATATTCACCGCTGTTCATTTTTTCTTGCAAATCGGCAACGGTCAGTTCGTCCAGTTCGAATTCCGGAAAGCTGGAAACGGTGTCGGATGCTGTATTTATTGAATCGGTGCTGCAACTAGTTACGCCTTTGGCTACTATTAATCCGGCTCCGGCTATAGCTGAAGCTTGGAGGAAATTTCTTCTATCCATGAATAAGGTTTGATTTTGATTTGTTTGCCGTAAAGCTACAAAAATTAGCAGAATTAAGAGTTCATTTTAAAAAGGCAATTCAAAACTAAAAGTAGATCCTTTTCCTGGTTTGCTAGATATTTTTATTTCGCTTTGATGATAAATTAAGATTTTCTTGACGATTGCTAAGCCTAAACCTGTTG
Source organism: Bacteroidales bacterium (assembly GCA_016933745.1). Classification (GTDB taxonomy): domain Bacteria; phylum Bacteroidota; class Bacteroidia; order Bacteroidales; family UBA12170; genus UBA12170. Next base: position 4,743 of record JAFGAK010000050.1, on the reverse strand, counting down.
ATTTTTCGCCCGCAGTAGCAATGTTGGAGCCTTTTTGGAATGGAATGAATATTTGCTCTATATCTTTTTTAGAAATACTTAGGCCTTGATCGATGACTTTGGTTAGTATGGAGTTTCTTGTTTCACTGATTTGTACAATCACTTTTGTTTGTGGAGGTGAATATTTAATCGCGTTACTCAAAAGATTATTGATGACTTGTGCCATTTTATGCTTATCGAAGCTGAGGTCAGTGCGCTTGGTATGATAATCTAATCTAATTTCGATTTCTTTTTGCTTCGCTAAAAAGTATTGAATTTCAATAGCTTCAGTAACTAATTTCAAATAATTATTCGTTTCACTTTTTAGGTCGATATTTCCTGATTCAATTTTAGAAACATCAAGCAAATCACTAAGCAATTTGAGTAAAGCATCCGAATAATTTTTAATGTGAAGACTAAATCGCTGAATATCATCAGCACTTTTTTCTAGAGAAGGATCTGTTATTACGTTGGCCAATGAGTAGATAGAAGCAAGAGGACCTCGGATATCGTGTGCAGCTATTCCTAAAATCAGGTTTTTTTCTTTGCTTAGCTCTGCAAGTTCTTCATTCACTTTCTTGATATCGACAGATTTTTTTTCTAAAAGACCAACTGTCTGTAACAGTTTCTTTTTTTCTTTAATTAGTTGGCGCTGTAAATTTAATACTTCAATGGTGAGTTGGTTGATATTTTCGTTTTGTGAGGTTAATTCTTGCGCATCTATTTCGGCTATTACAAGAATATTTTGGTTCGCCTTGAAGATTTTTGAATTAAAAGAAACATCAAAAGCTTTTTCGCTGCCTAATGTTAACATTCCTTCAAAAATAGGTTGGTTTTCTTTTTCTGTTTTAAAAAGATCCTTGAGTTTTGGGTTAATGAAAAAATCGTTGGGTTTGTTTTGTAAATAAGAATGCATCAGAGCATTTGAATAGAGGCACTTATAATTTTGGTCTATTACCGCTATTCCAAGGGCTTTGCTAACATTTAGATGTTTTGTTAGTTCGTTTTGCCAAGGTAATAAATGCTTGTTTATCAAGAATTTCATTTTATTTTGGGTTCTGACAAATTTGTAAATAAAGGCACATTTATCAGCATCCATTCATAAAATGGAAAAATTTGTGTATAGCTTTCTGGGCTTAACTGAGCTTTTAAAATTTGCATCCAAGTATTTAATGATGCTGACCAATAATTGGGATGAAAACCTCTACTCATATAAGCTCTAAAAACCCAAAGAATGGTTTCCGTAAATACAATAGAATTGTAGTTTGATAAGATTGAATGGATAAATAGAGCATGGTTATTATGATTGTCTTTCATAAGTGTAATATTAGCACTACCAACCAATTCATTGATGTCTTCGCGATTTAGCATCTGCTCATTTAAGCTTGAAATAAGAGATTCTTTTTTCTCAAAATACTCTTGAGAAGCCGTTTTGCTGGCGGGCTTAATGCGGTCGGCAGATTTTTGTAAAATTTCTAAACTCATGATTTTATTGATTTTAGGTAGTCTTCTATTTGATAAAGATGTTTAATATAGGTCAGCTTACTATATTCACTAAGTACAGACGCTGAAACATGTTTTAAACCTTGTCCTCCAACCAGAATTTCCATTTTGGGCATTTCACTTTTAATTTCTTGAATCATCTGTAGTAATTGCGGAAAATGAAAGTAAACGCTCAGTGATAAAGCAATAACGTGAGGTTGAATTTGTTTCGCGTAGCGAATAATTTCCTTTGTTGGAACATTTGCTCCTAAAAAATAGGAATCCCAACCATTCATTTCGAAGGTGTCTGCAACCATTTTAATTCCTACTTGATGGTATTCTCCATCCACACAGGCTGCTAATACTTTTTTGTCATACACTTTCTGAGGGATTATTAAATTGTAAAATTCGTTTAAAATAGACTCAGTAATGGCAGTAGCAAGATGTTCAGCAGCTACAGAAATTTTATTTGTTTCCCATAAAGTTCCTATTTGGTATAAACTTGGCATCATTAAGTTTTCGTATACCGATAGAATATCTCCTTGTTCTTTATAATAAGAATGACAAAGGACAGAGCTGGTTTTTCGATTCCCTGCAAGTAATTCATTAACATATGATTGTACATGATAAGGATTCATTGTGTTTCAAATATGCATTTCAAAGTTACAAAAAAAAAGTCCAACCAATGGGTTGAACTTAATTCAATTTGTTTTTATACAATTCTTACCAGCCTAATAGGTAGGCAAATATCAATGGGGCTACAATTGTTGCATCCGACTCAACAATGAATTTAGGGGTGTCGATATCTAATTTTCCCCAAGTGATCTTTTCGTTTGGAACCGCTCCGGAGTATGAACCGTAACTAGTGGTAGAGTCAGAAATCTGACAGAAATAGCTCCAGAAAGGGGTATCTGTTCTTTCCATATCTTGATAGAGCATGGGAACAACGCAGATTGGGAAATCGCCGGCAATTCCGCCACCGATTTGGAAAAATCCGATTTTATTGTTTTGTGTATTTTGCGTGTACCAATCTGCCAAAAACGCCATGTATTCGATGCCGGATTTCATGGTAGAAGCTTTCAATTCGCCTTTTAAACAGTAAGAAGCAAAAATGTTTCCCATGGTAGAATCTTCCCATCCCGGAACAATAATTGGAAGATTTTTTTGAGCTGCAGCAAGCATCCAACTGTTTTTAGGATCAATTTCGTAGTATTGTTCCAAAACTCCAGAAAGAAGCATTTTGTACATAAATTCATGTGGGAAGAAACGTTCACCTTTGTCTTCGGCATCTTTCCAGATCTTGAAAATATGCTTTTGTAAACGACGGAATGCTTCTTCTTCCGGAATGCACGTATCTGTAACTCGGTTTAATCCTTTTTCTAATAAATCCCATTCTTGTTGTGGAGATAAATCGCGGTATTCCGGAACTCGCTTGTAGTGTGAGTGCGCAACCAAATTCATGATGTCTTCTTCTAGATTTGCACCCGTACAGGAAATGATCTGCACTTTATCGTTTCGAATCATTTCAGCAAATGATTTGCCGAGTTCAGCTGTACTCATGGCACCTGCAAGAGTGACCATCATTTTATTTCCAATTTCCAATTGATTTTCGTAAGCAACTGCAGCATCAACCAGCGCTGCGGAGTTGAAATGTTTATAATGCTCAATAATAAATTGACTGATAGGACCTTTATTTTTCATTTCGTATTATTTTTATTTGCTTGAAGGAAAAGCCAAAATATATTTAGATACGTTAGCGTTTTCTGTTCAGGCTATTTATTCGTTTCGAACTTATAACTTAACATTTTGTAATACAGTTTTGCAGCAAGAAATTGGGGCGCTTTAAATCCGTCGATAGGAGCGAGCTCAACAATATCAAATCCTAAAACTGTTTTTTGAGTAAACACTTTTTTGAGAAAGCGAATGGTTGTATTCCAATCTAAACCACCAGGTTCGGGCGTTCCGGTTGCCGGCATAATCGATGGATCAAATGCATCCAAATCAACGGTAACATAGACTTGATCAGTCATTAAGCTGATGGCTTGATCCATCCAATCTGTTGTTTGATAAATCGTTTCGGCAAAGAACACTTTAGAACGATCGATAAACTTCTTTTCACAGGTTTCCATACTTCGAATTCCAACCTGGATCAAGTTGGTGTTTTTGGATGCGTCGTGCACGGCACAAGCATGATTGTATGGTGTACCTAAATAAGATTCCCGCAGATCCGCATGAGCATCGAGTTGTAATATGGTAATGTTTGGGTATTTTTCGTAATATGCTTTGATAATACCAATACTAATGGAATGTTCTCCACCAAAAAAAGTAAGGAATTTCTCTTTCTTAAGAAGTTCTTTGGTAGAGGCATAAACTGCTTTGAACATGGCTTCTGCAGATTGGTCTTCAGTAATAGATGGTAAAATATGCACGCCACGTTTGTAAACTTCCGAATCTGTTTCGATGTCGTACAATTCCATGTTTTCGGCAGCATCTAAAAAAGCATCAAAACCTTCATTTGCTCCTTTTCCCCAGGTACTTGTTCCATCGTAGGGAATATTCTGTAAGTAGATAGTTGCCTTTTCTGCAGAGGCATATTGGTCTTCTATTCCTCCAAAATTATTCATAATCTCAAGGGTTGTATCCTAAAATTTTAAACATTTCGCCAACAGATTGTTCTTGACGATATACATAATCCACGAAGTTTCCTTTTTCATCGCGATCGATAATGACATGTTTTGGCGAAGGAATTAGGCAATGTTTGATTCCTCCATAACCACTAATCGAGTCTTGGTAAGCTCCGGTGTGGAAAAATCCCAAATAAAGTGGTTCTTCTTCTTTATCTGAATATTTAGGAAGCATTACTTGTTGGTTTAAATCTTCGCTGTTGTAATAATCGGAATGGTCGCAAGATATTCCGCCAATATTCACACGAGAATATTCGTTGTGCCATTTGTTTATGGGCAAAAGAATAAATTTTTCGTGAATTGACCAAGCGTCGGGAATGGTATTCATCAAGCTATTATCGATGATATACCAACTTTCTGTATCGTTTTGTTGTTTTTGTTCAAGCACTTTAAAAATGGTTGCTCCACTTTCGCCAACGGTGTATTTGCCAAACTCGGTAAAAATATCGGGATTTGGAACGTTTTCCGCATCGGTAGCTTCTTTAATGCTTTTTACAATTTCGTTGATCATGTATTCATAACTGTACTCAAATCCCAAATGATTTCTGATTGGAAATCC
>JAFGAK010000049.1 GCA_016933745.1 Bacteroidales bacterium | reverse complement strand
CTTTCATAAGCGTTTCTAGTTTGAAAAACACCTCTTCCCAGGATTTTTGATTTTCTGTTATCTTGCAATTATCCTTATTGAATGATTCACTAAGATTCAAGAATCTTTTTTTAGATGGAGAGACGAAAATATAGGTATAACTATTCCCTATGTAAAGAAAGATCAAGATGAAAAGGGAGGCTAAAATATTTCCATAGAGCACTTCCTCCCAAAAAAGAACAGGGAATAGCATCTTACCAATATGTAGCAAAAGGATTCCTATTAGCAGAAATAATACGCCTTGGTTAATTTGTTTAACCCATCCATAGCGCATTTGATCTCTTGGCGTCTTGGCATTATCTCTGTATTGCAGCGCTTCTTTCCAAGAGTAAAAAAGATAAATACTCACAACTATGAACTTATATAAAAAAGTTAAGCTCACATAAATATTGTCCTCTTCTTCCGTGCAAATCCCTCCCTTATAACACTCCATCTCTTCAAATACATAATTCATTACTAATTTGAATGAGACCAATACAATAGTAGGAAGAAGATGCCAAAGATGACTAGGAATGAGTTTAAAAAAAGGGTTTGTAAATGCTTTCACATAGAAATAAAGCAACACGCCTTGAGCTAGATGCGTATCGCAAATGAAGGTGATGAAAATAGAAAATCTTCCCGCAAGCGATTTTACATAAAGCAGAAAAGAGATCTCTATAAATACCAACAGAATAATCCATATGGAAATAATTTTTTCGGATAATGGCTTTTTTCCCTTAATCAGAAGAGAAAGGGAGAAAAAAAATAATAAGCCAATCGTTACAATATAAAGATATTCCATTCTCCAACAAAAGTAATGAAGAATTTCATTTTCTCTTTAATCCAAATTAGATAATTCGATCTAATTCTGACAATAAGAATAAATAGAATCTGCACAAGCAAAACGAGTTATATATTCAAAAATCGAAATCCTTTATTGTTTATCAGACACCTAAAAGCCACTAATTTATTGCACGATTTTTAAGCGCAGTTAAAACCTTTAATCAGCGATTTTCGAATCCATTTTCCTTAGCCAATTCATATCTATTTTTTTAGTTATCCTTCTTTATTCAGATTTTTACCACTTCCTTTTTCCCATCCTTTTATCAAAGCAACTTGCGTTCACAAAAAAAAGTTCGTTAAAGCCAAGAAACGCTGATCTAGAACAATGTAAAAAGATGTGAATAGGCTCATTCCCTATATAAAATTAAGATTGGAAATAGATAAAATTATTTGCGGATACGATTTTTTGTTTAAATTTGCCGTCTCAATGGGGGATTAGCTCAGTTGGCTAGAGCGTTTGACTGGCAGTCAAAAGGTCAGCGGTTCGATTCCGCTATTCTCCACAAGTAAAAGGAACTCGAATAGAGTTCCTTTTTTTGTCCTCCTATTTTTTATATAATTACCCAAATTATTCGCTTTTCACTACCTTTGCCTAGCAATAGATTTATGAAAATTAATAAAAACAAATCGGCATTAAAAGTACAAGCTGGTGTTCCTCAGCCGGAAGCAATCAATCCGAATATCCATACACTGAAACGCTCCGTCACCCGTTATCCGTTAAATTATTATACCGAAGGTATTTTAAGCGGTAAAAGAGCTGTACTAAGCCAAGCAATTACCTTGGTTGAAAGCACTTTGCAAAGCGACCAACAACTTGCGCAAGATATTATCGAAGCATGTTTACCTTATTCGGGCAATTCCATCCGGATCGGGATAACCGGAGTTCCGGGTGTTGGAAAAAGTACGTTTATAGAGTCTTTGGGTTTGATGCAAGTGGAAAAATACGAAAAAAAACTAGCCGTTTTGGCCATCGATCCAAGTAGTGCTCGAAGCAAAGGAAGTATTTTGGGCGACAAAACACGCATGGAGCAACTGGCTACTCATCCCAATGCCTTCGTTCGTCCATCACCTTCTGCCGGTTCTTTGGGCGGAGTTGCACAAAAAACACGAGAAAGCATCATTTTATGCGAAGCAGCAGGATACGATTTGATCTTTGTGGAAACAGTTGGTGTAGGACAAAGTGAAACGGAAGTTCACTCAATGGTCGATTTCTTTTTGTTACTGATGCTTGCCGGCGCCGGCGATGAACTACAAGGAATTAAAAGAGGAATCATGGAAATGGCGGATGCTATCATCATCAATAAAGCGGATGGCGACAATTTATTAAATGCTGAAATAGCCAAACAAGCCTACGCAAATGCACTTCATCTTTTTCCTTTGCCTCCTTCTGGATGGGAACCTAAGACAGCCATTTGCTCAGCCATTACAACTGCTGGATTGAATGAAGTTTGGAAAATGATTAGCGACTATTTATCATTTGCAAAAAACCATGGTTATTTCGAAAAGAAACGCAAAGAACAAACTGTTTTAACGCTAAAAGCCAGTATCGAATCGAAATTGCATCAACTGTTTTTTTCGAATCAAGGTTTAAAAGAAATGAATGTAGAATTAGAAAAACATATCATCTCCAATCAATTGAGTCCGTATCAAGCTGCAGAAAAATTAATGCGTGTTTTTATCGAAAATCTACAAAAAAAAATTTAAACATCGAGTTCTTCTTTCTTTTCAGGAAAGACGAGCGAAGCGATGATACTAACTCCTAGAATTAATAAAATTGCGTAAAGAGACTCCACCGTTCCGATTCCTAATTTTTCGTAGAGAAATTCGTGAAACAATAATTTGAGTCCAATAAACGAAAGTAAAACGCCCAATCCGTATTGAAGAAACCGGAAGAGTTCCATAATATTTGATACCAAGAAAAACAAAGCTCTTAATCCCAAAATAGCAAAGATATTGGAGAAAAAGACAATGTAAGGATCCAAAGTAATACTGAAAATAGCAGGAATGCTGTCCATTGCAAATACAACATCAGAGAATTCAATTACTAACAACACCAAAAATAAGGGAGTGAGATAATATTTCGAATCTTTTTTGATAATAAATTTCTGTCCTACATAATCGGCTGCCAGTCTAAAATGCTTACTCGCAAACTTAACAATCGGATGGTTATGCGTTTCGATCTGTTCTTCGTTCTTTTGAAAAAAGATTTTTGCACCGCTGTATAATAAAAATACGCCGAAGATATAAAGCACCCAAACAAACTCATGAATCAATGCAGCTCCTAAGAAAATAAAGATAAAACGCATGATTACTGCACCTAAAATCCCCCAAAACAAGACTCTGTGAAAATATTTGTTTCCGATACCAAAACCTTTAAAAATCAAAATCATCACAAAAATATTATCTACAGAAAGGGCTTTCTCAATCAAATAAGAAGTAATGTATTCCAACGACAAGTTTTTATTGTACAAATCTCTTGCTTCTTCAAAACTCAAACCGGCAATACTAATCGGATGTCGATAATATGTAATTCTCGATTGAATTTCATCCAAATTATCTAAGCCATGCACTAAATGTCCAAAATGCCGAAAGAAATAATAAAAAGAGACACCCAATCCAACCCAAAATATGCTCATCCAAAGCGCTTCTTTCATTCCCACAACATGAGCATTCCTGTTAAAAACACCCAAATCTATTGAAAGCATTAGAATTACGAAAAGAAGATAAGCGCCAAAGAATAAAAGTTCCTGAGTATTCATCAATTTGATTTTAGTTTAACTCCAACAAAGTTCCAAACTAACAAAGATAATCTTTTTTCGATTTCTAACGAAATTTCCCTCATTTCGATAAGAAAGCTTTTTCTATGCAATAAATTTAAAAATTTATACTTTTGCAAACTTTTACAATACACCTTTAAAATGGCACAATATCAAGAATATAAAAATCTGGATCTCTCAGCTATCGCAAAAGAAACTTTGACGTTTTGGGAAGAAAACAAAATTTTCGAGAAAAGCTTAGAAAACAGAACCGGCAACAAACCATTTGTTTTTTACGAAGGACCTCCTTCCGCTAATGGCGTTCCCGGAATTCACCACGTGATGGCAAGAGCGATCAAAGATATTGTTTGTCGTTACCAAACTCTAAAAGGAAATTACGTAACTCGTAAAGCCGGCTGGGACACACATGGTTTGCCTGTAGAAATTGGTGTCGAAAAAAGCCTTGGAATTACCAAAGAAGACATCGGTACTAAAATTTCTGTAGAAGATTACAACAAAGCTTGTCGTAACGAAGTAATGAAATACAAAGATCTTTGGGACGATCTTACCAAAAAAATGGGTTATTGGGTTGATCTCGAAGATCCTTACATCACTTTTGATAATAAATACATCGAAACGGTTTGGCATTTATTGAGCAAACTGAACGATAAAGGACTGATTTACAAAGGCTATACAATTCAACCATTTTCGCCTGCTGCCGGAACCGGATTAAGTACACACGAGCTTAATCAGCCGGGTTGCTACCGCGATGTAAAAGATTCGACGCTTACTGCTCAATTTAAAGTTGTTCGAAATAGTGATAGCGAAAAACTTTTTGAAAATGCTTTTGGCGATTTGTTTTTCCTTGCCTGGACCACCACACCTTGGACTTTACCATCCAATACCGCTTTGGCTGTTGGAAAAAACATCGATTATGTAATTGTAAATACATACAATCCTTACACTTATCAAAAAATTACAGCCATTGTAGGAAAAGATTTGGCAGCAAATTATTTCCCCGAAAAAAATGCCGAACTGGATTTAGAAGCTTACGAAGCCGGACAAAAAGCCATTCCATTTAAACTAGTTGGACAATGCAAAGGTTCTGATTTAGAGGGATTACGCTACGAACAACTCATGCCATATGCTCAACCCGAAAGCGGAGATGCTTTTCGTGTTTTAGTTGGCGATTTTGTTACCACCGAAGACGGAACTGGAATTGTTCATATCGCTCCAAGTTTTGGTGCTGATGACTTTAAAGTCGCCGCTCAAAATGGAATTGGCGCTTTAACCATGGTAGATAAAACAGGACGTTTTGTTGCCGAAATGGGCGAATTTGCCGGACGGTTTGTGAAAGCCGAATATTATGCCGACGAAGATCCTTTGCGCAATGAACCTGTGGATGTAGATATCATCGTTAAGCTCAAAAACGAAAACCGTGCGTTCAAAGCAGAAAAACACGTTCACTCCTATCCACATTGCTGGCGTACCGATAAACCAATTTTATATTATCCGCTTGATAGTTGGTTTATTAAAACCACCGAACTAAAAGATCGCATGATCGAACTTAATAAAACCATTAACTGGAAACCTGCTGCTACCGGAACCGGTCGTTTTGGAAATTGGTTGGAAAATCTGGTTGACTGGAATTTAAGCCGTTCTCGCTTTTGGGGAATTCCATTGCCTATTTGGCGTACAGAAGACCAAGAAGAACAAATCTTTGTGGGTTCTGCCGAACAGTTAAAATCAGAAATTGAAAAATCTGTTGCTGCCGGAATAATGGATGAAAATCAAATGGCCAATTTTGTGCCTGGCGATATGTCGAAAGAAAATTATGAAACATTCGATTTCCACCGTCCTTATGTCGATAAAATCATTCTGGTTTCCAATAGCGGAAAACCGATGTATCGCGAACCGGATTTGATTGATGTTTGGTTCGATAGCGGTTCAATGCCTTATGCCCAATGGCATTATCCTTTCGAAAATCAAGATATTATCGATCATTTCTTCCCAGCAGATTTTATTGCCGAAGGAGTTGACCAAACGCGTGGATGGTTTTTTACTTTGCACGCCATTGCTACTATGGCTTTTGATAAAGTTGCCTTTAAAAACGTAGTTTCCAACGGATTGGTTTTAGATAAAGTTGGCAACAAAATGTCGAAACGATTAGGAAATGCTGTTGATCCTTTTGAAACGCTTGAAAAATACGGTGCCGATGCAACTCGCTGGTACATGATTACAAATGCACAACCTTGGGATAATCTAAAATTCGATTTAAACGGGATTGAAGAAGTAAAAAGAAAATTCTTTGGTACACTTTACAACACCTACTCTTTCTTTGCTTTGTATGCCAATATTGATGGGTTTATCTATGCCGAAGACGATTTACCAATAGAACAACGCCCCGAAATTGATCGCTGGATACTTTCTGAATTGAATAGCTTAATTCTTTTGGTTGATGAAGCATTTGCCGATTACGAACCAACCAAAGCCGGAAGAGCAATTTCTAATTTCGTTAACGAACATTTAAGCAATTGGTTTGTACGTTTAAGTCGCCGTCGTTTTTGGAAAGGCGATTATTCAGAAGATAAAATCTCTGCTTATCAAACACTTTACACTAGTTTAGAAACTGTTGCCAAATTAAGTTCACCAATAGCTCCATTTTTCAGCGATAAATTATTTATCGACTTAAATAAAGTGAGTAAAAGAAGTCAAGCGGAATCGGTGCATTTAACAGATATGCCACAAGCAAATTCAGCTTACATCGATTCTCAATTGGAAGAACGCATGGAAATGGCTCAAGAATATTCTTCGATGGTTTTATCGCTTAGAAAAAAACACAATCTGCGTGTGCGTCAGCCATTGAACAAAATGATGATTCCCGTTTTAAACGAACAGTTCAAAAGTCAAATTGAACTGGTAAGCGATTTGATTTTATCGGAAGTAAACGTGAAATCCTTGGAATTTATGCCCGAAGACTCACCCATGTTGGTTAAAAAAGTGAAAGCCAATTTCAAGAGCCTAGGACCAAAATACGGCAAACTGATGAAAGAAATTGCGGCCGGAATTAATGAAATGACCTCGGAAAATATCAAATCACTTGAAAACACAGGCGCTTTTGATTTGCAATTATCAGATCAAAAAATCAGTATAACGCCCGATGATGTTGAGATTTCTACAGAAGATATTCCAGGTTGGCTAATTGCAACTTCAGGGGTTTATACCGTCGCTTTAGATACTACCTTAAGCGAAGAATTGATTCAAGAAGGAAATGCCCGTGACTTGATTAACAAAATTCAAAGCTTGCGAAAAGAAAAAGGATTTGAAGTAACAGATAAAATTGCAATTATTCTTGAAAAGCATACTGATTTTGATGCTGCGTTTAATAATAATTTTTCATATATTTGCTCTGAAACATTAGCTGAGTCCTTTACGCTTTCAGAAAATCTTAAGGATGATTCAGACTCTATTGAATTGACAGAGTCCGTTTCGTTATTTATTAAGATTACTAAGATTTAGGACAATTTTTTATTTATTTAAAATATAGTGCCATGACTAAAAACTCAAAATCTGCTAAGACCAGATACTCCGACGAAGAGCTTCAGGAGTTTAAAGAACTCATTCTCGCCAAATTAGAGAAAGCCAAGGCCGATTTGATCATGCTTACTGATGCATATACCAATAAGAATGAGAACGACACCAACGACACTTCTCCTACCTTTAAAGTGCTTGAAGAAGGAAATGCTGTAATGTCGAAAGAAGAAAACAGCAAATTGGCAAACAGACAAGAAAAGTTCATTACTTCCCTCGAAAATGCATTGGTTCGTATCGAAAATAAATCTTACGGCATTTGTAGAGAAACAGGAAAACTGATCTCAAAAGAACGCTTAAGAAGTGTGCCTCATGCTACACTTAGTATCGAAGCTAAATTAAACAGGCCTGTTGTTCAATAACTTATAATAATAATCAGAATGGTCATTTCTTTAAAAGCTCAAGCTAAACAGAGATGACCATTTTTTATTAAGCAAAACGCTCTCTCTTGAAAAAAGCTGCTCTTGTCATTTTCTTGGTTTTATTTGCCGATCAATTTTTAAAAATCTGGATCAAAACGCATTTTCTTCTTGGCGAAGAAGTAAATGTGATTGGCAATTGGTTTATTCTTCATTTTACAGAAAATAACGGAATGGCGTTCGGATATGAGTTTGGCGTTTCTTACGGAAAACTCTTTTTGAGCGTTTTTCGTATAATTGCCATTGGAGCAATTGGCTGGTATTTATTCAAAATTATCAAACAAAAAGAAAGCAATCTGCTAATAATCAGCCTTGCTCTTATTGTTGCCGGAGCCATTGGAAACGTAATCGACAGTGCATTTTACGGATTGCTTTTTAGCGAAAGCACTTTCTATCAACAAGCAACTTTTTTACCTGTTAATGGTGGATACAGCAGCTTTTTACACGGAAAAGTAGTTGATATGTTTTACTTCCCTCTTTTCGAAGGACATTGGCCTTCTTGGTTTCCTTTTTGGGGAGATCAATCGTTTTTGTTTTTCAGTCCGGTATTTAATTTAGCCGATTCTTCCATCTCTGTTGGCGTTGCATTGCTTATTCTTTTTCAGAAAAATCTCTTTACGAAAAAAGATTAAATTCAACTTTTAATATATTCTTAACAGCTCTCTTCATTTTTTGTTTATAAATTAATCTATCTTTGGATTAAACAGTTAATCAAATTATAATTTATGAGTCGACCTGTAATTGTTCAAAAAAAGCCATTCGTTCTAGATATGGAAGCCGGGAATTATGCTTGGTGCTCCTGTGGAAAAAGTCAAAGGCAGCCATTCTGTGATGGATCTCATCGTGGCAGTTCCTTTTCACCCGTATTTAAGAAATTTGAGGAACCAACCAAAGTGGCTTGGTGTGGATGTAAGCACACCAAAACACCTCCTTTTTGTGATGGAAGTCATGCTTTTTTGTAATTAGCTCGAACGCTTAAAATTCATTTTCATACGTTGGGTAATTAAATACAATCACTCGACTGTCCTACATGAAACTTGTAAGTAGTTTTGTGTATTTTGTCATCGTGTAATTTGTTTACTTTTACCCAAGTCATTTATTATGAAGTTTTTATCTGAAAACACAACGAAAATAATCGGCTTTGTGTTGTATATTTTAATTTTTATTCTGTTTCTTTTTTACCTCGCAAATCTGCATATTTAAAAAACACAAGCTATTTTTACAATTCATCTAGACGAATAAATGAAGAAATTTAAAACGTTCGAAACAGAAAGATTACTTATTAGGCCAACCTCTGTAGAAGATGCTGAATTTATTTTTGAGTTAGTAAATTCACCCAAGTGGTTGCAATATATTGGCGATCAAAATGTAAAAACCATCGAAAGCGCTGTCGAATATATTCATCTCAAAATAACGCCGCAACTAAATCGACTAGGTTACTCTAATTACACCATTATCCGAAAATCTGACCAAACGAAAATAGGAACTTGCGGTCTGTATGATCGAGATGGCCTTGAAGGAATCGACATTGGCTTTGCCTTTCTTCCCAACTTCGAAAATCAAGGCTATGCATTTGAAGCAACAAATAAATTAAAAGAAGCAGCGATTCAAGAGTTTGGTTTACAAGAAATTAATGCAATTACCACGAAAGATAATT
>JAFGAK010000048.1 GCA_016933745.1 Bacteroidales bacterium | reverse complement strand
TGGCACTGTTCAAAAGAAGTTGATAGCTCCATTTTCTGATTTGAATTCGGAGATTCCTCAAAATTCTTGAGAGTTCAATCCATTTTTTGCGTTTCAGACTCAAGAAGCCTAAATTTCAACCAAAAATGAAGAAAATTCACTTAGAAAACTACTAATTTAGAGATGAACCGTTCCAAATTTGGAAATTCTCGGAGATAGGCACACACAATCTTTTGAAACAAGAGTTAATTTTGTCGGATAAACGATAACTTCAAAAGGGAGGCAGCATTACGAATAAGTGCGAACAAATTCAATAATTTACCGAAAACCGAGGTTCTCAGCATGCTGCGCTCCAAAATACTAAATTTAGCCAAAGTTAAATACTTTTTCACATTACTCCATCAAAGTATTTTTTTAGTTATTTTAGCCGTAGACGAATCCGTTTTGTGCCGGATTGTGACCGATTTGCATCTAAAAAAGCTTTCTTATAACGAAATCCGCGAGCACATTCAGCTTATTTATCATCTGGATGTGACAAAACACAAAATTAAGGTAATTATTCAAAAAGCAGGAGAAAAGGCTAAAGCCATAAATAAGCGCCTAAACTCTCAAATTCATTCAAAAATTAGCGTAATTGAAGTCGATGAAGTATTTCAAGGAAAATCGCACATCATTCTTGGAGTGACTGAAAAATTTTCACAATATTTGGTATCTTTAAGACCTGCAATCGATCGAACCTCAACGTCGATTTCTGAATTTTTATCACCGATTGCTAGACGATTTTGTAATGTTCGCGTGGTTATCACAGATCTTTTCACCGCTTACAGAACTGTAATTCCAAACATATTTAAAAAGGCACGACATTTAGCTTGTCACATCCATGTGCAACGTGATTCTATGCGTAAGATTGAAAAATTTCATAATAGATGGAAAAAAACACAAAGAAAGAGAATTTTGACTGAAAACATGTTATGTAAACAGAGAAAAAAAATCGCACAACTAGAAGGTCAAAAGAGGAAATGGGAGAAAATGCTGCATATGGATAAAGAAAAACTTCATGAATTGAAGAAACAGAAGAGGAATTCATTGACAGGAAGAACAAAAACTGTGGACCGACTGCTTGAAGTTGTGAAAAAGCGGATTAAAAGACGCTCTATCTTGATTTCGACCATAAAGTCTGATTTTACCAAAGCTCGAAACAAGCGGGAAGAGTTACGCCTTAGTGTCCGCCAAATTTCACGTAATTGTGAGTCTTTCCGTCAAAATTATTTGCAATCAAGCCGACTTCAAAGCAAGTTTTTCCAAATACTCAAAGATAAATCATCACACTTTCCAAAACACCTTGAAAAATTTAATTCTATGCTTGAAAACAGCAAATATGACTACGGACGACACATTTTAAAATTAATCAAAGAAAACCCACACATCTTTGCGCTTAGAAAATCCACTGATCTCGCATGGAATTTTCAAAATTCGAATACAATCGAACGAATATTCGGTATTTTACGCCCTCGCCTTGATTCGAGTCGTCTTTTAAAGACAACCGAAGGCGCGGAAGCTTACTGTGATCTTTTTCGTCTATATTACAATACAACGCCGCGGTATACGGGCATACACAACAAAATGAGCCCACTTGAACAATTGGGCGGAAAAATAGACAAAAGGAACTATTTAGATTTAATTTTCCCAACTCGAAAGCGAACAACTGTATTTATAGGAGGAGTACAATCCAAGAAGTTAAATCTGGGCTTCAATCTACGAAGCGTAAAGAGTGAAGGAAGTATGATTTGTTCTTGACAAGAAAATTGGAGAAAAATATGGCGATCAACAACGCATTTTGAAAGAGTTTATAATTTTTGAAGAAAAAACGAAGAAAGACCAATATTTAAACAGTGCC
>JAFGAK010000047.1 GCA_016933745.1 Bacteroidales bacterium | reverse complement strand
TTATTATGCTTCTAAATTTGGCTTAGGCGATATCATGATTTACCCTTCAATATTTGCTTTTGGTTTGGTTGCCTTCGGAATGTTGGGAATGGGCCCTGTAACAATTGCTGTTGACAGTTATGGTCCGGTAACAGATAATGCACAATCAATTTACGAATTATCTTTAATTGAAGAAAATCAAGCAAAAGTAACTCCTGAAATTGAAAGAGATTTTGGCTTTACACCCGATTTCGAAAAATCAAAATATTACCTCGAAGCCAACGATGGCGCAGGAAATACTTTTAAAGCAACCGCAAAACCAGTATTAATTGGTACGGCTGTTGTTGGTGCTACTACCATGATATTTGCCCTGATTTTGGTAATTGAACATTCTTTGCATGTGAAACCTGAACAAATTTTAAATCTGCTTAATCCATATACTATTTTTGGATTCTTATTAGGTGGTGCTGTTATTTATTGGTTTTCCGGAGCGAGTATTCAAGCAGTAACTACAGGTGCAAGTAGAGCCGTTGCCTATATCAAAGACAATATCAACTTAGATCCGAATGCTCCTAAAAAAGCAGACATCGCAAAATCCAAAGAAGTTGTTCAGATTTGTACGCGTTATGCGCAAAAAGGAATGTTGAATATTTTTATTGCGATTTTTTCTTTTGCACTTGCTTTTGCTTTTCTTTCCGCTCCAATTGGTTTGGTTGACGGTATGAGCGAAGCTGCAACCTTGTTAGTAGCAGCTCCAGTTTCTTTATTTGTTAGTTACTTGATTTCGATTGCCTTTTTTGGTCTTTATCAAGCAATCTTTATGGCCAATGCTGGTGGTGCTTGGGACAATGCTAAAAAAGTGATTGAAGTGGATATGAAAGAAAAAGGAACCGAATTGCATGCTGCTTCTGTAGTTGGCGATACTGTTGGCGATCCATTTAAAGATACTTCTTCTGTTGCACTTAATCCAATTATCAAATTCACTACTTTATTTGGTTTATTGGCAATGGAAATTGCACTTTCTCCCTCTTTTAGAAACGTAGCGCCTTATTTTGGGGTAGGCTTCTTATTATTGGCTTTGTATTTTGTTTACAGGTCGTTCTATAAGATGAGAATCAAAAATTAATTACTTTAGATATTCATAAAAGGGCAACTTATTTTAGTTGCCCTTTTTTATTACATCAGCTCAAAGTGGAATGAAATTAACGAGTTTCAATGCTGTAAAATCATAATTTATAAGGATTTAAAATTGCTGTTTTAGGAATAACATTTTGATAAGTAGACTCTAAATATCTTAGAAAGATTTATACCTTTGCTCAACAAATTTAATTAACATTTACCTAGTATTATTTTAAGTTTAAAGAGATGATAACCAATAATTTTGAAGCAAGACATATAGGTCCACGCAAGGATGAAGTGGAAGTGATGTTGAAGAAAGTAAATGCAAGTTCTCTGGATCAATTAATCGACGAAACAATCCCCAACAGTTTACGTCTGACTAAACCACTTGATCTTCCTGAAGGCATGAATGAATTTGAATACATTCAGCATTTAAAAGAGCTTGGTTCGAAAAATAAGTTATTTAAAACTTATATTGGAATGGGCTATTACAATGCCATACTTCCGGCTGTAATACAACGCAATGTATTAGAAAATCCAGGTTGGTACACGGCATATACGCCTTACCAAGCTGAAATTTCTCAAGGAAGACTAGAAGCTTTGCTCAATTTCCAAACCATGGTTTCGGATCTTACGGCTATGCCAATGTCCAATTGTTCTTTACTCGACGAAGGAACGGCTGCTGCTGAAGCGATGATCATGTCATTCAATGCTCGCCCAAGAACGATGGTTAAAGAGGGGATTTCCAAGTATTTTGTAGAAGAATCAATTTTCCCTCAAACAAAAGCTGTTATAGAAACAAGAGCTAATCCGCTGGGAATTAAAATTGTTTATGGAGATTTTCAGTCGTTTGAATATAACGACGAATTTTTTGGTGCAATTGTTCAATACCCAAATGATAAAGGAGAAGTGAAAGATTACAGTCACTTTGCTGAACTCATCCATGCGAAAGATGGCGTACTTACCGTTGCTGCCGATATCATGAGCTTAGTCCTCTTGGTCCCTCCAGGAGAATGGGGCGCCGATGTAGTGGTTGGCTCTACACAACGTTTTGGTATTCCAATGGGATACGGCGGCCCTCATGCTGGCTTCCTAGCCACTTCCGATAAATACAAACGGAATATGCCGGGTAGAATTATTGGTGTTTCTAAAGATATGTACGGAAATACAGCTTTACGGATGGCTCTGCAAACAAGAGAACAACATATCAAAAGAGAAAAAGCAACTTCCAATATTTGTACGGCTCAAGCTTTACTTGCTTCTATGGCAGCAATGTATGCTGTTTATCACGGACCAAAAGGGTTGACAGCAATAGCAAAAGATATCCATCAAAATGCAGTTGCACTCGAAAGTGGTTTGGGTACTTTGGGATTTAAACAATGCAACGAAATTTATTTTGATACACTTCACATACAAAATATTGAAAATATCGATGCCATTCGCGAGTTGGCGGAAGAGCGAGAAATTAATTTCCGCTATTTTGATAACGCCGTCGGTATTAGTATCGATGAAACAACAAGTTTGGATGACTTAAATGATATTTTGGAAGTTTTTGCTTTAGTCACCGATGAGAATGAATCCATTGCAATGGATGAAGAAGTTGCTGAATCGATTATCCCCGAAGCTTTTAAACGTAAATCAAATTTTCTTACACACGAAGTTTTCAATAGTTATCATTCCGAAACAGAAATGATGCGCTATCTAAAGCGATTGGAAATAAAAGATTTAGCACTAAATAGAGCAATGATTCCTTTGGGATCTTGTACGATGAAACTAAATCCGGCCGTTAGTTTATTCTCCTTAAGTTGGCCTGAGTTTGGAGCATTGCACCCTTTTGTTCCAATGGATCAAGTACAAGGTTATCAGGAGTTGATTAAAAACTTAGAAGCAGATTTATGTGAAATTACAGGCTTTTCAGCAATGTCGTTTCAGCCGAATTCTGGAGCTAGTGGAGAATATGCTGGATTATTGGTAATTCGTGCCTATCATCATAGTCAAGGAAACTTCGATCGTACCGTTTGTTTAATTCCTTCCTCAGCACATGGAACAAATCCTGCAAGTGCTGTTATGGCTGGGTTTGATGTAGTTGTTGTTAAAGCAACAGCCAAAGGCGAAATTGATATGGACGACTTGAAAGCAAAAGCTCAGGAACATAAAGATAAATTAGGTGCTTTAATGATCACTTATCCATCTACACATGGTGTTTATGAAGATTCTGTTTTAGAAATCATGGATATTATTCACCAGTATGGCGGACAAGTTTATATGGATGGAGCCAATATGAATGCGCAGGTTGGTTTAACAAATCCTGGACATATTGGAGCCGATGTTTGTCATTTAAACCTTCATAAAACATTTGCTATTCCTCATGGTGGTGGCGGTCCTGGTGTTGGTCCGATTGGCGTTGCTGCACATTTGGTTGATTTTATTCCTGGAAGTCCTGTTGTGAAAGCCGGTGGCAAAAAAGCCATTTCGGCAGTTTCTTCAGCCGCTTTTGGTAGTCCAAGCGTTTTACCAATTTCCTATGCGTATATAAAATTGTTGGGTGGCGAAGGAATTACCACTGCTACAAAAATGGCCATTTTGAATGCGAATTACTTAAAAGATTCACTCAAAGAAGATTTCCCAATTTTATATACCGGAATGAACGATCGGGTTGCACACGAAATGATTCTCGATTGCAATGCGTTTGCACATACTGCCGGATTGCAAGCAATTGATATTGCCAAGCGCTTGATGGATTATGGATTCCATGCTCCAACAGTAGCTTTCCCTGTTCATGGAACGCTGATGGTAGAACCTACAGAAAGCGAACCTTTAAGTGAACTGAATCGTTTGATTGATGCTATGCATCACATTCGTGAGGAAATTCGTGCGGTTGAAAATGGTACTGCCGACAAAGGAAATAATGTGATTAAAAATGCACCACATACAGCTGAATTGGTAACAGAAGAAGAATGGACATTACCTTACTCTCGTAAAGAAGCAGCATTCCCTCGCCCTTGGTCAAATGTTGATAAGTATTGGCCTCCGGTTGGAAAAATAGACGATGCTTATGGAGATCGGAATTTATTCTGTACATGCGCACCCGTTGCCAGTTACGACACAAAATTCAGTATCGATACTTTAAAATAAATGTTTGATGACAGATATAAAAAAAGCGAGTTAATTTTAACTCGCTTTTTTTATGAATAGCTATTGCTTTTTAGATGAAATTCAAATCGGTTAAACACGACTTGATGGTTTGAAAAGTAGCTTCGATATCGTTATCCAAACCAACGGAAAAACGAACCAAGCCGGGCGACATTCCCATTTCATTTTGAACATTTACTGGAACTTCAGATGAAGTGCTTTTCCCGGAATTACTGAATAAGGTTTTAAAATAACCTAAACTTACGGCATGATAACCAACATCTCTAATTTGCATCATTTCCATAAGTTCAGCCGCTCTTTCAGCCGTTTCCATATCAATGGCAATCATGCCTCCAAAGCCAAATTGCTCATTCATCATGCTTTTCATCAATTCGTGTTGTGGATGGTTTGGCATTCCTGGATAATTGTATTTCAATCCAATTTTTTTAAACTCATTTGCAAGATACATGGCATTGTAGCTGTGCTGCTTCATTCGGATATGCAAAGTATGAAGGTTCTTTAAAATACTCGATGAACGAAGTGGATCTAAAACAGGTCCAAGCAACATGGCTGTTCCGTCGTTTACGTTACTAATTGCATTGATAAATGCTGTAGAAGCGCAAATTGCTCCAGCAACCGCGTCGTTTTTTCCGTTGATATATTTGGTCATGGAATAAACTACTATATCGGCGCCTAATAGATAAGGCGAGAAAATCATTGGAGTAAAAGTATTATCTACAACCAATTGAATGCCGTGTTTTTTGGTAATTTTTGCTAAACTTGGGACATCCGAAATTTGGAGTAAAGGATTCGTCATGGTTTCTGTATACACCATTTTGGTATTTGGTCGAATCGCTTTTTCTACTGCATCTAAATCGGTAATATCAACAAAGGTTACATCGATGTTAAATTTTGGTAAATAGTTTTTCAAAAAAGCATACGTGCCTCCATAGGTTGTAACACTGCTTACGATGTGATCTCCAGCATTACACAATTGTAAAAATACGGTCGTAATAGCACCCATTCCAGAGCCTGTAACCCAAGCGTTTTCAGTGCCTTCCATTGCGGCAAGAGCATCTGCCAAAAATTTATTACTCGGATTCCAATGTCGAGCATACAAGAAACAGCCTTCGGTTTCGCCATGGAAAGTATCTAACATGGTTTTTGCTGACATAAATGTAAAAGTAGAACTATCAGTAATTGAAGGGTTTACGCCTCCAAATTCTCCAAATTGTCTTAACATTTGAATATTGCTTGCTGGATCAAATTTCATTTTATTCATAGAAATAGGATTATCGTGTTTATACGTTTTTTAAGAATCAAAAATAAATATTGATAGCATATAATGCAATAGAATTTAATAGTTCGTATCAAAATGCATTAAATTGTTAAAATATATAAGTAAATTTGACTAATTAATGAGAATATGATATAAAATAGAATTCTTTACCATGGAAAACTTTCATTTAGATATTTTAGACAAAAGAATTTTGAGAATTTTAAGAGAAGATGC
>JAFGAK010000046.1 GCA_016933745.1 Bacteroidales bacterium | reverse complement strand
TGGACGGCCTATTCGCCTTTGAGTAATCCCATCTTTGATAAAATGATGGTAACCAATCGCGAGCGCTACGGATTTAAAGTAGTTCCATCGCGCAAAGCTGCATCTATGTTGCAAACACTTCATGCGGAAGGAACTCAATTTGTCAATTGTTTGATGTCCGATCAGTCCCCACGTGCAAATTACAAATACCGAACAAAATTTTTGGGCAAAGATGTTCCCTTCTTTCTAGGCCCCGAAGCGTATGCAAAAAAGTATAATTTGCCAATCATGTATGGTCGGATTAAAAAAATAGCCAGAAGTAAATATACAGCTGAAATCATCCCCATTACCTTAAATCCACAGGATACGCCGGATGGTTGGATTACTTCGGAATACATCCGTTTGATGGAAGAAGACATCAAAAATGCACCCATGCATTATCTGTGGTCGCACCGAAGGTTTAAACACGCAAGTCCGGATTAAAAGATTTCTAAATTTATAAACCGTTCAAAGACAGTGTAATTAAAAAATATCTTTATCTTTGAGATAGTTTAAACACTGTTTATGGAACCCACACCAAAACCGCGTATTCTTGTTGTAGATGATTTGCCCGAAAATATCCTACGCATTACGGGTTCAATGCAATTCCTCGAAGCCGAAATTTTCACGACCACGAGCGCTATCGAAGCATACGAGTTATCTCAAAAATACGATTTTGCTTTGTTTATCCTCGATGTGCATATGCCGGACATCAATGGATTTGAGTTAGCCACATTGATTCATCGTGGACAAATAAATAAGTTTACGCCTATCATTTTTATTTCTGCTGTTTATTTTGACGATAACAGTATTTTTAAAGGATACGAAACAGGAGCCGTTGATTACATTGTAAAGCCGGTGAATCTTTCCATTCTTCAATCCAAAATAAAAGTATTCTTACAATTAGAAAAAGCAAGACTGGAGTTAGAAACCGCCAAAAACGAAGCCAATCGAGCCAAAGAAGAAAAGATGATGTTTTTGGC
>JAFGAK010000003.1 GCA_016933745.1 Bacteroidales bacterium | reverse complement strand
TGGGTTGCAGAAATTAAAATACCCTTCAGTCAACTCCGATTTAGCAGTATTTCTGAACAGATCTGGGGATTGCAAGTTAAAAGATACGTGTATCGAAAAGAAGAAAGAAGTTTGTGGCAACATATTTCCAATACGCAAAATGGATATGTCAGCTTATTTGGCGAGCTGCACGGACTGAAAGACATTAAACCAAAAAGACAATTCGACATTACGCCCTATGCCGTTGCTTCGTATGAATCTTTCCAAGCAGAAAAAGGAGATCCGTTTACTGATGGAAAAGAATCCCAAGCACGTATTGGACTTGATGCCAAAATTGGACTGACAAATAACCTCACCTTAGACCTCACCATTAACCCTGACTTTGGACAGGTCGAAGCCGACCCGTCCGAAGTCAATTTATCCGCCTTTGAAAGTTATTTTCGAGAAAAGAGACTTTTCTTTATCGAAGGTAGAAACATTTATAATTTCCCATTACGTTTAGACAACGGAAACGATAACTTATTTTATTCCAGGAGAATAGGAAGAAGACCTTCTTATTATCCAGAAGAATATTCTTATGCAAACGCACCAAATAACACTTCTATATTAGGTGCCGCCAAAATTACCGGAAGAACAAAAAATGGTTGGTCGATTGGCATACTTGAAAGTTTAACTAATGTTGAATTCGCCAGCTTTGCTTACGAAGACAATACCATTCAGGAAATAAAAGTTGAACCACTCACAAACTATTTTGTTAGTCGGGTTGAAAAAGATTACCACGATGGAAATACAAAAATTGGAGGGATATTCACAGCTACAAACCGACAAATTCTCGACGATCATTTAAAAACACTACCCAACTCCGCTTATACCGGAGGCGCCAATTTTGAACATTCTTGGAACAACAAGAAATATACTTTTTCAGTCAAACTAATGGGCAGCTCCATACATGGAGATACATTAGCTATCCAAGAACTTCAAACTTCTTCTTCGAGATACTACCAACGTCCGGATGCTGATCATATGGAATATAATCCAAACTTAACCAATTTATCTGGTCACGCCGGAAGCGCATGGTTTGGTAAATTCGCCAACAGTGGTTGGAGTTATATTCTTTGGTACAGCTGGCAATCACCCGGATTTGAAATAAACGATTTGGGTTACCTACGTGCGGCCGACGACATGACACAAATGGCTTGGACAGAATACAAATTCCCAAAACCATTTTCAGTCTTCCGTCGATTAAGCATGGAAGCTTCGCAATACAGCAGCTACGATTTTAGCGGAAAATATTTAGGATTTGGCGGCGATTTAAGCCTTCAAACACAATTTACAAATTTTTGGTCTATATCCATGGGTGGTGGATATGGCTCCAAAAGTTTAGAGAAAACATTATTGCGTGGCGGACCTCTTTTCTTAAAACCTCAAGGAATCCGACTATTTGGTCATTTTTCAAGCGATCGAAAGTTTAAATTGAGTACTTCAATGGGAATTTCGTTTTATCTAGGCGATGAAAACTACCGGAAACAAAACCGATATTCGATTGGGTTAACCTATCGACCTTTGGAACAGTTGATGATCGATTTAACTCCATCAATCAACATAAGCAAAAACGCACTACAATACATTGATGTTCTTTCCATAAACGGACAAGACAATTACTTTCTAGCTGAAATAAAGCAAAAAACATTTGTTACAAGTTTAAGATTGGATTACAGTATAAATCCCGATTTCAGCATTCAATTCTATGCTCAGCCCTTTATTTCTTCGGCAGAATACAGCAATTTCAAACATGTTACAAATCCCACTGCAAGCAATTATTCCGATCGGTTTAACAACATTGTTCCTGATGACGAATACGGTGTTGACATCGACTTTGACCAGCAAACAGATGGATATTTATACAATCCCGATTTCAAATTTTTACAATTTCAATCCAATTTAGTCGCACGCTGGGAATACCGACCTGGATCGATACTCTATCTAGTTTGGTCTCAAGGGAAAACCGATTATCCGGAACAATATACTTTTGATATTTCGGAAGATATAGACACGATGTTTAACCTCTTCCCAAACAATGTTTTCTTAATGAAATTATCCTACCGAATACCAATATAACACACCTTAAAGACAAACCTAATTGTTAACTTAGCCCAGAAATATCTCAAATTTCTGGGCTTTCTATTTTTTATCTGGGCATTTGAATTTAAGATTCTTATTTTTGCAAAAAAACAGAAGATGTACACCAAAGAAGAGGTTAAACTTATTCGCAAGAAATTTTGGGATCATTTTGAAACCTACACTTCCAAACGCAATAAAACCTTGCGTAAGAAACAAAAGTGGATTTTACAAAAGACCGGAATTAAAGCACTTAGCCTTAAATTTGATGTAACAAATAATGCAGCTCAAGTTGGAATAGAAATCGCTTCCAAAGGAATTCAAAGACAATTGAAGTATTACGAAAAATTGCAAAGTTTAAAAAATTTGCTTGATACCGAATTTGAGCACGAATTAATCTGGAATGATCATTATCAACTTGAAACCGGCAAAGAAGTTTTCCGAATTTACCTCGAAAAAAAAGGAATGAGTCTATTCAATGAAAAAGATTGGACTCTCCTATTTGATTTTTTTTATACAAATATGACTAAATTAGAAACCTGGTTTTTGGAATACAAAGATATTTTGAAAATGAATGAAGAAGAAATATTTAACGACGAATAAATACTTGCACTATGAATAGTTTGGAACAATTAAAAAAACACACAAAAGTAGTTGCCGATACAGGTGATTTTGAATCGATCAATCAATTTAAACCTCTAGACGCAACCACCAATCCATCGTTGATTTATGCAGCAGCACAAGATCCAAAATACGATTATTTACTTGGTGATGCGATGGCATATGCAAAAGCCAGATCGAAAGAAAAAACGGCTCAATTAAGCTATTGCATGGATCGCTTGGCAGTAAATTTCGGTTTAGAAATCTTAAAAATTGTTCCGGGCAGAGTTTCAACTGAGGTGGATGCACGTCTTTCTTTTGATACGGAAGCAACCCTCGAAAAAGCACGATTTTTAATTCGTCTTTATGAATCGTCCGGCGTAAAACGCAATCGGATTTTAATTAAAATAGCCGCAACTTGGGAAGGTATCCGTGCAGCCGAAATTCTTGAAAAAGAAGGAATTCACACCAACCTAACACTTCTGTTTAGCAAAATCCAAGCCATTGCTTGTGCCGAGGCCGGAGTACAACTTATTTCGCCTTTTGTTGGTCGTATACTCGACTGGCATAAAAAAGATCGTGGAGTGGCTCATATCGAAGCAAGCGAAGATCCAGGTGTATTATCCGTAACTGAAATTTTCAATTACTATAAGAAATTTGGGTATCAAACCGAGATTATGGGAGCAAGCTTCCGGAATACAGGAGAGATTGTGGAATTAGCCGGTTGCGATTTACTTACCATTTCGCCAAATCT
>JAFGAK010000045.1 GCA_016933745.1 Bacteroidales bacterium | reverse complement strand
CAAGATCGCCATAACCTACTGTTGTTAATGTAATTGCTGAAAAATAAAAGGCATCCAACCATTTCCATCCTTCCACAAAATGATAAACAATAGTTCCATTGATGAGAATAACAAGTGCCGTTATGCTTAATCCACGATAGGATTTATCTTTTAAAAAATCTAACAAGGCTTTAAATAGCATAGTTCATGAGTTTATTCAACAAATCTAAAGCTTTTGTACCATAAATTTTTTCACTTTCTGCAAATAGTAAAACCAAAAGCTTTAAATTAAGCCTTTCTAAAAAAGAAACATGAAACATTTTATAATGCCGGATTATGAAGCTCCTAAAAACTGGCTTTCCATCAAAACAATCGATCTTCATACAGGTGGCGAACCTTTGCGTGTACTCATCGATGGATTACCCGAAATAGAAGGAAAAACCATTTTAGAAAAAAGACGCTATTTTAAGGAAAACCTAGATTATCTCCGAACCGGAACTATGTTTGAGCCACGCGGACACGCAGATATGTATGGCGCTGTGCTTACTGAAGCGATTTCAGAAAATGCAGATTTCGGTACTTTTTTCATGCACAACGAAGGATATAGCACCATGTGTGGACATGCAATCATTGCACTCACAAAGCTGGTTTTTGACACCGGAATGATCCAGAAAAAAGGCAAAATTCCCGAATTGATGATTGATGCACCTCCCGGATTAATCCGATCCAAAGCATTCTTAAAAAATGGCCGGGTGGAAAAAGTTTCCTTTTTAAATGTTCCTTCTTTTTTATATCTAGAAAATCAAGAAGTGGAAGTGGAAGGAATCGGAAAAGTTCGGTTCGATGTGGCATACGGAGGTGCTTTTTATGCTTTTGTGGATGCAGATAAATTAGGCATAGAAATGCACGAAAAAGAGTATAACAAACTGATCGATTGGGGTCGCAAAATTAAGTTTGCAGTCATGAGAAGTTTCTCAATCAAACATCCTTTCGAAAAAGATTTGAGCTTTTTATACGGCACTATTTTTACAGGAAAAGCACATAATCCATCCAATCACAGTCGGAATGTTTGTGTGTTTGCCGAAGGAGAAGTAGACCGATCCGCAACGGGTTCAGGCGTTAGTGCAAGAGCTGCTTTGCATTTTGCCAAAGGCGAATTGAAAATAAACGAAACCATTACGATTGAAAGTATTCTAGGTACAACAATGGAGGTAAAAGTAGTAGAAGAAACAAAGTTTGGGCCGCATAAAAGTATAGTGCCTGAAGTCAGCGGAACTGCATTTCTTACAGGTCGAAATGAGTTTTGGTTTGATCCTTTAGATCCCTTAAAAGAAGGTTTTATTTTCCGCTAAAAGCGATGAATTGAAAATCGATCTTTTGGAAAGAATCAAGTAACTCGAATCCTATTCAGTGTTGAACTTTAGTAACTAATCTTTTCGAATCATTCCGATAAGTTCGATGTTGATGAATCGCTTGGTCGCAAACCTGATTATTAGCAATCCTGCTACCGCGATGACAGCAACTATCGCCAATAAAAGCAACCAAGGTATTTGATTTGAAGTGATTAAAGATGGAAAAGTTGCCAAAAAAGCAGGTACTGAGCCGGCAAGAATTCCGGCAAAAAGAATAAGCGCATACTCTTGGTAAACCCTATTCCGAATTCGTTTAATCGTAAACCCACTCGCCATTAAAAATGCATATTCGTTTTTACGAGATTCGATATTACGAAGCATAATCAATCCCAAACCAAAAATACCCAAAAGCATTCCCAAACCTCCAAGACTCATAAAAACAGTAAGATACGTATTTGTAACTTCATAAAAAGCAGAAAGACGATCTTGAGTTTGTTCCATCGAAAGTCCATAATTTCTAAAACGCTTTTGCATTTTTTCCAGAAACACCTCTTTCTGATCTGCTTCTACCTGTGCTAAAAACACCGTTACGCCTTCTAAAGATGGGAAAAAGCGACTAAAATTCGCTCGACCAATCAGCACCGAACCTTGAAAAACAGACGGCTCTAATCCTGCAGCTAAAATAATATGCAACGCTTCGCCACTTTCTGCTAACATAGTTAAAGTATCTCCCACTTTCATTTTCATTCCCCATTGCAAAACGGTTTGATCTGCAATTCCATAGATACAGTTTTCCTTTGCCGGTATTTGCAAAACTTTCCAAGGATTTCCCAAAGTGACTGAAGATAAAAGGCTTGCAAAAGAAAAAGACTCAGATTCAGCAAGAATTTCACTGTCGATTCCAAGTAGAGATGGCGCAGCTATTTGATTCAAATTCAAACAACTGGCATCGTCACCATTTTGTTTGAGCGCTTGAAGAAAGGAAATTTGTTGAGACTCATTTTCTAATCCCAGATCAAATTTAAATTCCTCACTATTCATGTTTTCGGCAATAGGAGTCGTTGTTTCGCACCAATAGGAATAGCCTCCGGTTCCGCTTTTATTCAACAAATGATCGCTATCAAAACTTTTCCGATTCGCTCCAGTAACAAGGATGATAAACAAACCACTCGCTATAAAAACAATTGTGCTCAAAGCCTTAGAAGGGTAGAAAGCATAATACAACCAAGCATATTTTTTTCCAACTAGTTGACTTGCTGAGGTGGCTTTAAATTGGATCATCCAACGATAAAACAAAAGGAAACTGATAAATAATAAACCACCACTCACGAAGAAATACATGGTACTACTTGCATCCGTTATCAATACAAGTAAAAGAGGAAATAGTGTTAACCCAATTGATAATGGGAAAAGCCATTGAATACTTTTAGAAGATCGTTTAGGAATTTGGCTTGCATTTTGCGTACGTAGATTTTTCAGGAAATTCCTTGTTTTAAAATACAAAACCAAAACGGAAATAATTAGTGTGCTTAGAAAAGCAATCGCAATCATTTGCCAATCAAAATAAGCAACCAGCGTATTGGTTTGCACCGCACCTTCCCAAACAGAGTTTAAAGCAGTAATAATTAAAGCATTTACCGGAACACCGGCAAAAACGCCCAATCCACTTGCAAGAAATGCAATTATGGAAGTCTCTGCAAGGAGCATTTTCGTAATCAATCCGTTCTTAAAACCAAGAGCAAACAATGTTCTCAATTGCCGTTTTCTGCTTTCGAAAAAAGTGCTTAGCAATAAAATGAGCAACAACACACTCGAAGCAATGATAAAAAAACTAAGACTAAGAAATAAACTTGAAAAATCGACGCTATTATTAGCTGCATTGATTCCATTTTGATACGCATTCTGAACCGAAAAACCCAGCTTTGCAGGATTCAATTTCCCCTTAATATTTTCTTCGATCTCGCTAAGGGATTTAGAGGAACTCATTCGCAATGCGGTTGCCGGACCAAAATTACTTCCCCATATTTTTGCTCCTGTTAGGTAATTGATAAATGCTTTTGGAGTTCCTTGATAGTGGCTCCAATACGCTTCGTCTTTATCACGGATTTTTTTAAAAACGATGGCCACTCCTGCATCCCAATTGGAACAACTTTCCGTTCCCGATATTCCAGGAAATTCCGGCATTAAGCTTGCATCTGCCCATTGTTTTTCGATTGGAACTATTTTGTTAACGACAAGAATTGCACTGTCGTTACTCAATCTGTTTTGCAAATCGCTTACATAATAGTGCAAAAGCAAGGTATCACCAATTTTTGCACTCAAATCCTGAGCCAGCCAATTGTTGATTTCGACCTCTTGTTTTTCAGGCGCTTGCTTGTATAATTCTTTTGAAATAGCAGCAACAAACGAATAAGGAGTTGATTTTCCGTTGATACTAAGACTATTTGCTAAATAAGTGAGAATAGGCTGAAATTCCGGAACTGCATTTTGGATTTCTTCAATGGTTGACTCATCTAGGAAGATTCGGTCGGAGCTGATTTCGAGTTGATTCTGAGCTTCGATTCGACGAAGATGCAGTCCAAAATCTTCCAGCGTGAGAACTTCTTGTAAAGCACTTGCAACAGCTTTCTCGGTCAACGCATCTTCCTTTTGAATAAGTAATCGGTTTGCTTTTAAACTTCCCTCAAATGAGTCGCTTAAATCGGCGAGATTTAGAAAAATTGTAAACGGTTTAAGCTGACTGATGCCGAGCGAAAAGTAATCGTATGGATTGTCACTGGCGATTTCGCCAACCGTGAGAACCAAAGATTCACTCGGATCTTTCTCTGGCGCAAAAGGAGCATTTAGCGGAATATTAGACAGTGTTTTAAATCGAATGAGAATATCATCGCCTTTCTGAACATTTAAATGATCAGCTAGTTTTTTATTAATCAATACCTGACCAGGCAAAAGTTGTTGAAGAACCGCTTCGGAATTAAAGGAAAAGAAATCGGGATTGACGGCAAATAGCTGAACATATTGAGCGCTTACTCCAGAAGAAAAATTACTACTGAATCCCTTCATTTCAAGCAGACTTGTACATTTTAAACCTACTTTTTGCTGTAATTTTTCGCTTAGATTTGGATCGAAAAAGCGCAAACCGGAACTGATCATCATGCCCGAATTATTTAGCTTTTTCTCCGTGTTAGATCGTAAAGTAGCGCGAACGGAACTACCGGTAAGCATGGATGCTGAAATGATAGCCGCAAGAAATGCCGTTATCATAAACTGAAAAAACAAAGCTTTCCGGTAATAAATAATGGATCGATAAATCGATTTAATAATTCCTGTTCGCATAGTTTTTTGTTATTCTGTTTCGATTAAAATCCCTTTTTCGATGCGCATTTTCTTTTGCATGCGTTTGGCTAGCTTTTCCGAATGAGTTACCACCACTAAAGTAGTGCCTAATTCTTTGTTTAGATCGACCAATATCTGCGTTAGCATTTCCGCATTTACAGCATCTAAAGAACCTGTTGGCTCATCGGCTAAAATGATTTCGGGTTTGTTAATCAATGCACGCACCAAAGTAGCTCGTTGCGCTTCGCCGCCGGAAATCTCAGCAGGAAATTTATTTTTCAAGTTACTGATTCCTGTCTTTTCCATCAGCGTTAGCGCATAATCCGAAGCTTCAGAACTTCTTTTTCCAGCATGCTTATCAGCCATCAGCGGAAGCATTATATTTTCATAAACAGTTAGATAAGATAAAAGCAAATGATCTTGAAAGATAAAACCGATTTTCTTATTTCGATATTCTGCAGCATCGTCTGCCGAATAATGACTAATTTCTTGGTCGTGAAAAAACACTTTTCCCTCATCTGCTTTGGTAAGTAAACCAATGATATTTAAAAGAGTGGTTTTGCCGGAACCCGAAGGGCCCGTGATAGCGACAGAACTTCCCCTTCTAATTTCGAGATTAAGTTTATTAAGCACCACGCCTCTTTGCATATAAGATTTCGATATCTCTTTTATTTTCAACATACTAAACTCTATTTAAATAGACAAAACTTTGTGATAAACTTCTTTTATCGCGGTAGCCATGCGTGCTGGTGTTAACTGCTTTAAAATAATGTTTTTTCCATGAGATCCAACTTTCCGCAAAGCTTCGCGATCTTTCAAAGCTTTGTCTAGCGCTTCGGCCAAATGTTCTACTGTATCAGGAAAATAAGTAGTTCCGCCTTGCGTACTCTCAATAATTTCAGGAAAAGAACCTGTATGCGGTTGAACCACAGGAACACCGCAAGAAATAGCTTCTAACAAATACAAACCAAATGCATCGTGCTTACGAACCGGCACACATAACAAATCAATGGATTGGAAAAAGGCCGTTTTTTGATTTCCAGTGAAAGAATTATAAACGATCACTTCGTTTTCCAGATTGGCTTTTTTAAGTTTTGCTATTTGCTCCTGTATAAAGCCCTTCTCATCGCTGGTATAACCTCCACTTAAATGAATTTTTAAATGAGCATGTTCCGGTTTTTTTCTCAAATGGATATATGCATCAATCAATTTGTCCAATCCGTTCATTTTATTTAATCTGGAAAAGAATCCAATGGAAGGATGTTCCGCAAGATTGTTCCGATGATTAACATTTTCTACTTCGAGTGCAGAATGAATTACCGTTATTTTGGCTTCATCAACACCTGTTTTAGCGATAAATATTTTTTTAAAATAATGGCTCGAAGCAATGAAATGATCGATGTGTTTTTCTTCTTTTGCCAAAAGATTCCATGCTTTACTTCGATAGGGCTCTTTCATGGCATCAATCCAATCGTCTTCGTTCTGCAAAGAACAAACAATAGGTTTTTGAATGGCTCTTTTTAATTGAACTGCCAATCCTAAGATGAGTGCATTCGAAATATGAATGATATCCGTTCCGCCGGAATTGGCAATGTAATTGGATAGTCTTTTGATTTCCTTTTCTCTGGAAGTATCATCTGTACGAATCATATTCAGTGTTGTTTCTTCCAATCCGTTTGGGTTGGTAGTACCGGCTTGTTTGGCCGCAAAATTCAATAATGCATGAGAATCCAAGAGTCGATCTACAAAACTTGGCATGGATTTAAACAAAGGCACTTTTTCTTTTAAATACAACGAAACCGCCCCAAAAAAGACTTCATTCTCAATAGCATCACCAAAATTCTCTTCTCCCGGAGGAAGATACAATGGAATGGAAGAAATTTCGATATTTTCTAACTTTTTAAGCCAGGAGACATACAAAGTATCTCGCTGGCAATTTCCACAATAATAATTATCTCCTGAACCAGGTATTAAATACGTAATTTTCATTCCTTCTTTTTTTAGTATCCAAATGCTAAAAGTCTTCCATCTTCGGTTAAAACAAAGAATTTATTTTTTACCAGAGCAGGTGAGCTACTAATTGCTTTTCCGGCATCAAAACTCCAAATTTGTTCTCCATTATCCAAATTTAGAAGATAGATACTGCCATCGCGACTGCCAAATAAAACTTTATCATTCGAAATTACCGCAGAACCATCAATGCGTCCATTGGTTTGAAATTTCCACTCCACTACTCCAGTATTCAAGTTATAGCAATACAAATTTTTATCCTCGCTGCCAACCACTACTTTACATTTATCAATGGCGGGGGTTGCTAAAAGTGCTGATTGATCGCTTTGCGGTTCTGATTTCCATTCGATTTCCATCGTATTCAAATTGATTCCGAAAAAATTACCTTCGTAATCACCTACAAATGCTTTGTTAGAAGCCAGTGCAGGTGAACCTGCCAAGTACACACCTAAATCACTCTTATTCAACTCTTTTCCACTTTGAGCATCCGCCACACGCAAGAAACCATCGCAACCGCCAAAAACAATTTTATGATGAAAAATTGCAGGAGTTCCGTTGATAAAATTTTCTGTTTCAATTTTCCAAACCAACTTTCCATTTGATGGATCTACGCAATGCAAGTTGAAATCGTAACTGCCCACAATAAGGTATTTCTTTCCATTTGCCTCCCAAATATTGGCAGATCCGCTGATTTGATTTTCCGTTTTATATTCCCAGATCAATTGTCCGTTGGATGAATCAATAGCTCTTAACACTCCATCCAAAGCTCCGTAAACCACCAAATGATCAAGCAAAATTGGTGCAGCTTCAATCCCACTTTCGATGCTGTATTTCCAAACAATTTCCCCTTTGAAATTAATGGCATAAATATCACCTGCATTATTCCCAAAATAAACCATTTCGTTACTTACAACCGGAGAAGAAACAGTTCGACTGTTAGTTTTTACGGACCATAAAAGCTTTGGATTAGAAGCTATTTCCCAATTGGCTCTTCCTGATAAATCAGATGAACCACGAAAAATAGGCCACGAATTTTTGTCGATCTGTGCAAATGTTACCGAAACAAAGAATATTAATATTAAAATGACACTCCATTTTTTCATGAATCAATCTCCTTTTTACTTAGTGCGCCTGTGGGACAAATATCTACAAGTAAATCCACATGTTCATTTAAAACTTCATTAAAAGTATGAGTTAATGGTTCTGAAATGATGCTTTTAAATCCTCTTCCCTGAAATCCAATGCCATTTCTTTCTGCTATTTTCTCTAGCAAGCGAACGCACAACCCGCATTTAATGCACTTGGCATTTTCAAAAATCAAACCACTTCCTTCGTTTATTTTCTTTACGATGGACTGCGATTGGAACTTGTATTTAGGATTATTGACTTTGTATTCCGCAGAAAGCGTGCGCAGCTGACAATTGTCTTGAGCACGACAATCGCAATGCATACAATTGCTAGCTTCACTCGCCACTTCTTCCAAAGTAATCGGCATCGAAAATCGAATAGCATTGGATTTAGATTCTTTTAGCCAAGCGCTTTTTTCATGTTCTTCAATTTTTCCAACCGTAGAATTAAAACTCAGCGAAGTAGGGATGATTTCTGTATTCAAAATCGCATCCAAAGC
Organism: Bacteroidales bacterium; assembly: GCA_016933745.1. GTDB lineage: Bacteria > Bacteroidota > Bacteroidia > Bacteroidales > UBA12170 > UBA12170. Next base: position 19,588 of record JAFGAK010000045.1, on the reverse strand, counting down.
GAAAATTGCTTGTTTCGTTTGCGCTGCTTCTCGAATCATCAACTTCGTTTGTTTGGCAGCTTTTCCTACTTTAAATACCGGTTTAGTATTCACGATTAGCGAATCACCGGGATGGAGGAGAAAAGAATCAAGCACTTCAAAATCATCAAATCCTTCCACTGTTAATACAATTCCATCAAATTCTTTCGTTAAAACAGATGCAATTAAATCCTTATTGAGCGTTGTATTATTTTTGATTTGAACGCCAAATTGCTTTACAAAATTGATTTCTTTAGTCAGCAGATTAGGATCTAAATCCTCTTTTCCGAGCTCATTAAAAATTACCTCCTCCAATGAATTCTCTTTTTCGAAAAGAACACATTCATGTCCTTTTTGCACTAAGAAATACGCCGAAAGCAAGCTTGAAATTCCACCGCCAACAATGGCTATCTTTTGAGCATTTGATCTTTTATTTGCAGAAAATGATGGAGAATAAATTTGATGATCTGCAGTATACGCTTTTACTGCGCGTATGGCAATAGACGTATCAACCATCTTTCGTCGACAAGCATTTTCGCAATAAGCGGGACAAATGGAACAAAGTGTTTCGGGCATTCCCATTTCTTTCAAAGCAAGTTCGGCTGCCTTTTGAACTTCGCCATGTTGTAGCAAGCGATTCATGACAGGAATGTTTAAATCCATCGGACAAACCAACTTGCAAGGTGCCTCACATTCAGCGCGATGCTCCGCTAAAAGCATCGATAACGCGTCTTTCCGAATGGCTTTTACTTCCTCACTAGATGCATCGATAAGCATTCCTTCTTGTACGTTCACTGAGCAAGAATGCAGAAATTTATTGCTTGTCGTATTTTTAACCAAACAAACCGAACATGAAGTATAATGTGGTAAGTCATCGCGGTAGCAAAGCGATGGAATGGATATTCCATTTTGGCGAGCCGCTTCAATGAGTTTGGTTCCTTCTTCTACATCAATAATTTTATGATCTATTTGTATTTTTATCATTTGCTATTTTTCTATGGCATCTACCGGACAAACTTGTGCGCAGGCATCGCATTTCACACATAATTCCGTATTAATTTCGTGTTTTTCGTAAGGTTTAAAAGGGATTGCATCTACCGGACAAGCGCTAACACACTTTGTACAACCAATGCAAGCGTCTGTAATTCGGTAACTTATTAAATGTGAGCATTTGCCTGTAGGACAGATTCCGTTAGCATGTGCTTCGTATTCTTCTCTAAAGTACCGGATGCTGGTCAGAATTGGATTTGGAGCCGTTTTGCCCAAGGCACACAAACTTCCATTGGTTACCGAGATGCAAAGTTTTTCCAAATCGTCAATTTCAGAAATTTTGGCTTGTCCTTTGCTAAATCGATCTAAAATCTGAAGCATTTGTCCGGTTCCTACCCGACAAAAAGTACATTTTCCGCAAGATTGATCATGGGTAAATGTGAGAAAATATTTTGCCATATCAACCATGCAATCCGTATTATCCAGCACGACTAAACCACCGGAACCCATCATGGCTCCCAGTCGCGTTAATTCTTCAAAATCAACCGGTGTATCAGCCAAACGAGCAGGAATACAACCACCTGATGGACCACCAATCTGAACTGCTTTGAACGTTTTTCCGGGAGCAACCCCTTCGCCAATTTCTTCCACTATTTTCCGAATAGTTATTCCCATTGGCACTTCGATCAGTCCGCCTCTAGCCGTTTTGCCGGCCAAAGCAAATACTTTGGTTCCTTTGCTGTTTTCTGTTCCGATGGCACTAAAAGCTTCTGCACCATTCCGCACAATCCAAGGAACCATGCACAGGGTTTCTACATTATTTACCAAAGTTGGTTTTCCGAACAAACCTTTTTCAACCGGGAAAGGTGGACGCAAAACAGGATTTCCTCTTTCGCCTTGAATGGAGGCAATCATTGCTGTTTCTTCGCCGCAAACAAAAGCACCTGCACCTTCAAAAATCCGCAACGTAAAAGAGAAATCAGTTCCAAGAATATGACTTCCAAGCAATTTATTTTCTTCGCAAAGTTTGATGGCATTTCGCACGCGCTCCACAGCCAATGGATATTCGGCTCGGATATAAAAAATACCTTCGTGGGCTTGAGTAGCAAAAGCCGCAATCAACATTCCTTCAATTACTCGAAAAGGAAATGATTCCAAAAGCATTCGATCCATAAAAGCGCCTGGGTCACCTTCGTCGCCATTGCAAATAACATATTTCTGATCGCTAATCGCTTTTCTGGCAATATCCCATTTGGCTCCAGTTAAAAAACCACCACCGCCTCTTCCTCTTAATCCGCTTTTTGAAATAAGATCGATAATAGCTGAAGATGAAGAATCTTTTAGCAAGGTTTTGAATGCAGTAAAGCCATCGTATTTTAAGTAATCATCCAAAGAAAAAGGAGAAATTTCGCCGTAATGTTCCGTAGCAATATGCTTTTGGTAATGAAGGAAATTATTCAAATATTGCTCACGCGATTCATCATTCAGATTGACGGGACTGTGCAACATTTCATCGGTATGAAAAGTATCGAGCCAGTCGTTCAATTTAGCACGAAGTCGGTTTTTGGGCTTATTTGGTTTTAAGTGATGCAAGAGAATTTCGTTTACACGCTCTCTTGTAACTTTGGTATATCGAATGGGTTCTGCATTCTTTTCTGCAATTTCGAGCAAAGGCGTTTGATTACAAACACCAACACAACCCACTGTTTTTACTTGTGCTTCAATTTTAAAATCAGCAACTACTTGCTCCACTTCATCAAGTATTTCTTGACTGCCTCCGGCAATACAACAAGAACCTAAACCTACGCGGATTTCTGTATCGAAATGCGAATTATCAAGAATTAGGGATTTCGTTTTTTCTTCTTTTGGCGTATTTAAAAAATCTTGAATGATGTTGGCAACTTCCGAAGTTTTTACATGTCCGTAAGTTTTCTCATCAATTTGAACTACCGGAGCTAGCGTACAACATCCCAAACAAGCCACTTCTTCGATCGAAAATAATTGATCTTGGGTGGTCGAAATATTTCCCTCAATTTTTAATTCTCTTTTAAAAGCATCTGTAATTAGCGGAGCGCCTTTCACATGACAAGCCGTTCCGGAGCAAACTTTTATAATGTGTTCGCCAACAGGCAAATGTTTAAACTGAGAATAAAAAGTGGTGATACCGGAAAGTTGAGCAGGCGTAATATCTGTAATCTGGCAGATTTGTTTTAAAGCTTCGGAAGGTAAATATTTTAGTTCGTTCTGAACTGCTTGCAGAATTGGAATTGCTTTGTCTTTTTCGCTTCCTATTTTTGCAACTACCTCATTCACAATAGTAACAATGTCAGGTTGTGTTTCACAACTGCACGCATCCAATTTTATGTGTTTTATTGCTTCCAAATCCTTCTATTCTGAGATACAGTATATATATTTTTCGCCTCGGATATAGATTTTCCCTTCCGAAAACGCCGGAGTTGTCACAACTGATTCTCCCAAAGGTGACTCTGCTATCAAATGAAATGCATTATCTGCTTTAAAAATATGCATCATTCCACTTTGATCGATTAAATAAACCAGATCGCCAACTAAAATTGCTGAGGAATAAAACCCATAATCAAATTCATATTCCCATAATTTGTCGCCAAGCATGGCATCGTAACAAGCAATGGCTCCATAACTCGTTGCAACAAATAAATAGTTGTCGGTTGCTAAAGGACTCGAAACTTCGGGCAAATACTCATTATCCGACCAAACAATTTCTGCGTTCTTTCCAGGTTTGATAGCTACTAATTTTGCAAATTCATTAGCTGCATACACGTATTTACTATTGATACCAACAGAAGGACCAACTTCGGCACTCATGCAATTCACTTTCCACAATTCTTTTCCTGTTTCCGCATCGTAAGAAATCACATCCGGATCGGAACTTAAGATGACTTGTGTTATTCCATCAAAATCAGCCAAAACAGGTGAAGCCCAAGAAAGTGCCACAGCTCGTTTTGTTTCCCAGAGTTTGTTTCCATTTTTTAGATCCAGCGCTATAAGGGATTTGGATTGATGATGATCGTATTGCACTAGCACTTTATTTTTGTAAATAACCAAAGACGAAGAATGTCCGTAATGATTATCAGGAATTCCAATATTTTTAGCCCAACGTGTTTTCCCTTCCAAAGAAATGCAAATGATATTTCCTGTTCCGAAAATAGCAACTACGTCGGAACCATTCGTAGCTGCTGTTGGTGCGGCAAGACCTGTATCATCAGAAGTTGCAGGAGCATTTGTTGGCTCACCGGGAATATGACTAGCATCTACTTCCCATAGAATCTCGCCGGACCTTTTGTCCAAACAGAAAACTTTGGCTTGGTTATTTTCAGCTCCCGTGAGTAGTAATTTATCACCCCAAATAATTGGTGAGTTATTACCTTGAAGAGGAATCTTTGTTTTCCATCGGATGTTTTTGTCTTCTTTGGCATTCCATTCCGTTGGATAATTTCCAGAGCCCACTTTTCCTTGGCTGTTTCCTCTAAAAAACGGATAATTGCTTTCTTCTTTCCTAGCAACGATGATTGGCTTCTCTTCCTTTTTTTCGATTTCTTTGCTTGTCGCGATTTCTTTTTTGATAGGAACTTCTCCTTCAATACTTACGGAATCAACGCTGATATTTTCTGCAATCGTTTCATTTGGTTCTTCCAACTTCGCTTCCGGTTCAATCGGATTGATACTCGTTGCAGTTTTATTTATGCCTTCGCTAATCAATTCCTCTTGAACAACTTTTGGTTGTGGTAATATTTTTCGCATGGAAAAGGAAATAATGATCGCGGTAGCAAAAATAAATAGCGATGCACCAAGAAGAGAACGACGCAGTTTTAACTTTTTAGCAAGTACTGATTCCGATATCGATTGTTCAGGATATTGTTTTTCATTATCCGTTAAAATTCGTTGCGTAAGGATGAATACAAATGCGCCTAAAAGCAAAAGATAAGAACCTGTTTCTATTTGCCAACGCGAGGAGAAATAGGCTTTTCTTGACATCAGATCTAGAGCTCTGATTTGCTCTTTCAAATCGGCGGAACTTGGATTGGCATCGAATGATTTTTTCAGTTCAATCAATACTGGATTTTCGAGCGGCTTGACATATTTTAACTGTAAAAAGCTGAACAACATGGTTAGCGCAATCAATAAGCTAAACATTGCTGCAGCATAGGAAATAGCGCTCAAAAGCTTTTTATTTTTTTGCGAAAGTTTCATTTCAAATCTAATTTCTCAACGTGAATCGGACAGTATTCAAAACATCGTCCGCAACTATAGCATTTGCCTTGATCGGGCTTGTATTCATCTCTTTTTCTGCTCAAAGTGGTTAAGATTAAAGCGATTCCTAAAGAGAGTCCAAGAAAACCACCTACCCAAGGAGTTCCCGTTTCAAAACGCTTTATGATTTGGTTTTTTTCGGTCATTAATTGATCGATTGTTTTTCCTGATTCTTTGAACGTAACAGCATCAATCGATTTTGCTTTGATTCCATTTTCTTTTTCCAGTTGCAATTCGACAGCCAATTTCACTTTCGGATTTACATACGCTAAATTTTCGGCAAACATCGAAACAAAAAAGGCGCTGCCCACTGTGAGCAAAGGCAAGAGAATTAAATAGAAAGTAAATCGTTTCCTCGACTTGATCATTCCTTGGTTTTCGGGGACCATTTCGGAAGGAATAATGGCTTCGTAGGGACAAGACGTTTCGCATAGACGACAATTGATACATTCGTTTGGCGTAATGGTTAAATGCTTGTTAGAGAAACGAGAAACCCAGTTTAAAATTACACCGTAAGGACACAAAAAGCGACAATAAGGTCGGTTGACAAAGATTCCGGAAACAAGAAGTAAAATTCCGAAAATCAGGATAGTCGAAGGTCCATTCAACCTAAATATGCCTACATAAGGATCGTATTTACAAATGATAAAATTACTCTCCGTAGCGGCAAAAAGGATTGAAAGAGCTAAATAAATATAGGGAATAGTAGAAAGTAAAGTCTCTATGAATTTGGGTAATTTCACAGGATAAATGCCTGTTAATTCTTGAATTGCTCCCAAAGGACATGCTCCGGCACAAAACTGTCGGCCATAACCGATGGTAAATAAAATCGGAATCAGAAAAAACAACAATGCCGAAAGTGGTAAAGTGTAAGAATTGTTGAACAAAGCCAAGGCAATATTTTGAATTGCACCGATGGAACAAATACAGCCTTCTCGAAAAAATCCGAAGTACAATAATGAAAAGACGGAAATTAATAAAATGGAATTTCTCGATCTGGTTTTTAAAGTAAAACGAGTAGTTAGTGTTAGAACTAGGACTAAAACAGCCACATCGATGTATTCCCAAACAGGACTTCTTGCATCGCCTAAATGATAGCTTGGATATTCGTAACCCGACTCGAAATCGGGCTTGGGAAATCTTTGCTGTCCGTATAAAAACGCATTCCAACTAAATAGAAAGAGCAAGAGTATGTATATTATTTTCTTATTCACGACTGTTCAGTTTTATATCCATCTTTTAACAAATAAGGTGTGGAAGCAGGAACACGCTGAATGGCATCCGCAGGGCAAGATTGCGCGATCGAACATTGGTTACAATTCACACAGAGGTCTTGTTTGATCTGCAAAAACAAAGAACCATTTCCAAAATCGGCACAACCTTTCACACATTTTCCGCATGCATTACAGAGTTCCTCGTCGATGGTATAAGCAAAATAAGGATTTTCGACAAAAGATCTTTTGATTGCCGAAGTAGGACAAAGTTGCAATTCTGCTCCTGTATTCAGCTCTTTAACTCCTTGTCGGAGGTAACCTGAACATAAATCGCAGTAGCCGCACATTTGATAGGCATGCATGCACTTAACCGCCGAAACCGTGAGCACACAATTGGTTTCGCATTGTCCGCATTGTGTGCATTTATGCGGATCTATTTGCCACACAAATTCTTGAGCAGAACTTTTCATTAACATCGAACCCGTGAGATATCCTATGGGAATGGCCAAAGTCCATTTCCCTACTTTTTTTACAAAGTCTCGCCTATTTTGATATGTATTTGAATCGCTCATGATCTTTATTTTGACGATGGAATTGTGCAGTTATCAGCGTTGGTACAGCTCCCATACTGAGAACAGGTTTTACAATCTTTCTTAAATACCGTTTTTTTACTCAACAAAATAGCAATTGAAGCAAGGAAAAGAACAATTCCGTAGCGAACCAATTTGTGTAAAAACGCTCTTCTTTCCATTGTTAACCCTTTCTTTTAAAAATATACAGTTTCGAATCAGCGCCATTTGCCGCATAAATAGTCTCATTTCCAACTGCAAGATCCAAAGGCACGGATGCTTTAAATAAACTCGATTGACTAACCAATTCGATCAGTTCGCCATTTTGATTTAAAATTTTCAATCTATTGATACCTTTTTCTGCTGTCACTATTTTACCATCCGGAAAAAACGCGAAATGCGCGGGATTGCAACAACCACAAAACGCTTTCAAACCAACACCTTCCTCACCAAAAAAAGACACTTTATCACCTTGCAGCGTTCTATACTCAATCTGACGTTTGCCCGGATTGGCAACACCAAGAATTTCGTTATCTAAAAAAGCAACATCGAAATAAGGACTTGGCACGATGAATTGATTTCCTGGTTTACCAAAAAATGTAAATAAGGAACCATCCTGATTCAATATGAATACAAGTTTATTGGAAGCATCCGCAAAAGCAATGTAATGCTCGTTTGCAGAAATGCTCGTAATTTGCGATTTTTCATCAAATGGGCCCCACTCTTCTTCTATATCGCCTTTGAGTGTATAAATTAAAATGGTTTCTCCTGTTGAAGCATATATTCGATTTCCAGAAACCGCTAGCGCATAAATAGAATGATCTGTTTGGATATTCCAAAGCAAAGCCAATTCACGAGTATCATACGCGGCCAAAAAATGTTCTCCACCTACAATAATAACATACTGATTGCTGGCAACAGCTTTTAAACGACCAAATGGAATTAGTAAGGCTTGATCAATCTCCCACCTTTGTTCCTGCACAATTTCTTCAGCTGCCTTTTCATTTGTGTCTTCAGGCAATCCGTTAGAAACATCGTAAATGATAAAAACAACGAAAAGAAGAAGAATTACGACTGAAAATACACTTGCTAATTTTTTATCCATCTTTCTTCATTTATTTTCCAACATATAAACTTACCATTCTTTTTGAATCTCTCAGTATCAAGTAACCATCGATATAAGCCATTGGACCCCAAGCATCCATTCCATCTTCAAAAACTTTATGATGAGCAAGCAATTTCGCACTTTTAGAATCGAGGATTTTATACAAAAACAACTCCGAATCGTCATTCATCAAAAATAAATGATCTCCAACCAACAAATAAGGCCCCAACCCAAAGCGAGCTTCTTTACCGCTAGCCCAGACAGGATTTTTTAGATTTGATTGATGATAACAAACCAATTGATTTCGCATTGCTCCGGCATCTTTCGGTTGTATCGACCAAACATATTCACCAATTGCAATGGGGGTTTGTTGTTCGCTCGATAGTCCTTCTTTTGGGCTGTGTTTCTCGATAAGTTGAGCTTCCAATCCGGCAATTGTTTTCTGAATTTTAAATCGAGCTCCGCCAGCGCCATAACCTGTCGTTACAATGATTTCGTTATTTCCTGGAAATACAGGACTTGTAGCAACAACGGTTGGATTCCATTCGCTCGTTTTCCAAAGTACTTGACCAAGATCATCCCCTTCGGCAGAAATGCCAACAATTCCACCAATGGCCATGTAAACATAGGTTCGTTTGCCATGAAAAGTGGAGATAAAAATAGAAGAATGCGACATTTTCCATCCATCCGGATTGGGTGTTTCCCAAATTATTTTTCCGGATGCTGCGTCAACGCCCATCAGCAAACTCTCGCCACCAACAGCAAGAATTGCCATATTTTGATCAATCAACGGACACTGCGCCGTGTACCATTGAGGTACTTCTGCACCAAAATCACGAATTAAATCGATGCTCCACAAAAGATCGCCATTGGCTGTACTTGAGCACATAACCTGACATTGGGGGCCAATCGTTACAACATAATCTGCTGTTACGGTTGGAATAGATCTAGACATTCCGTGATTTCGCTTGATATAAACGCTATACCATCGTCGCCACAATTCTTCTCCTGTTCGAAATGAAAAAACACGAAGAGCATCGGCACGTTCTTTTTCATCGTAATCTAAAACATACATTTTTCCATTATAAATAGCCGGTCCGGCATGACCTTCGCCCAAATCGATTTGCCACGCAATTTTTGGTCCGTTTTCCGACCAGCTTTCTGCTAGTGGCGTTTTATCTTTACTGATATTGTTATAGGATTCTCCTCGAAAACGAGGCCAATTCGTTCCAGTTTTCTCCGAAGTTTCGTTGTATTTTTCAAAAAACTCACCAATAATTACTCTTTCATTTTCTCCTAAGTTTTTCGGGCGGTTATCCATTCCAGGAACAGATACGGAAAGCTGATCCATTGGTTGATACACAATATACCAAATAAAAAGCAAGGCAAAAGCAAGACTTATTGCCAAAGCTAAATATTTAGAATAGTGCATGGATTTCTTCATAGCAAAAACGAAATAAAACAAGATTACTAAAAAACTACTTAATCTATTTAATGGAATACACCATTAATACTTCGCCATGCCGAAGGTACAATTTGCCATCATTAATCACAGGATGAGCCCAAAAAGGACCTTCTCCTTTAGTCATTTGAAAGCTACTAACTAGATCAAATTTCTGCGGATTGACATTGAGCAATCCCACATGTCCATTTTTCTCTTCAAAAATGTACAGCATATCATCTGCCGCAATGATCGAACCTTTGTTCTCCCAGCGTTCTGTCCACATGGTTTCTCCTGTATTCCAATTCACACAAACCCAATCGCCCATGGAATTGCTCAAATAATTGGTGCTATAAATATAATCGCCAATTAAAACCATGCCTCCATGGTGAGGTCCAATAGCTCTGCTTTTCCACAAAATGCTTACGTCATTTCCATCCTCAGAGAGTTCAACCATGAAAGAAACATATTTGTAGCCATTGGAGATAAAGAGTTTACCATCGCGATACAAAGGAGTATTTGCATGATTTTTCCGAGGTTTTCCTTCTGTTTCATTGATTTCTTCGTAATTTAATTTCCACAAAAGAGTTCCTGTGTCAGCATCAATTCCAATAACATGGCTTTCTGTTATTGTAACAATTATCTTTCGACCATTGTGTACAATTAATTTTGGATTGATGTATTGAGGACCTTCGTTGAGAGGTTCTGCTTCCCAAAGAAGATTTCCATTTGTACTATCAAAAGCAACCACCGAAGCTTTATTTCCGCCAGGAGAAACCACCACTTTATTATCATATACGAGTGGCGATTCTGAAATACCGAACATCAATGGTTTAGAATCAAACATTTCGTAATGATTTACTTTCCATTTTATTTTTCCATCGGAGTTAATACAAACAAGCTCGCCAGAACCACTAACTAAAAATATATCGCCATTATAAACAATTGGAATACCGCGTGTTCCGGTAAAATTGCGCGACCAAGTTTGACCATAGACTGTTTCCCATATTTTGCTGCCATCCAAATGAAGTGCGGTTAAAACATCCTGGTCGTCTTTTCTTCCGCTGACGTAAATCACTTCATTTGCAATTGTGACAGAGGAATATCCTTCACCTAAATCGCTGAGTTCCCAAAGCAAAGTAGGACCTCCTTCAGGCCATGATTTAAAAAGTCCGGTTTCGTAATATATTCCTGCACGATCTTGTCCGCGCCAATCAAATAATTGAGCATTCGTATTTAAAAATAGGAATATCAATAAAATAGCACTGCTAATTTTTCTGGTCATCGTTGGTGTTTTAGGTTAATAGTTAATTAACAAAATAAGTATCGAAAAGCAATCGAATTGCAGCTTCAATACTTGGTGATAAAAATACAGGTTTTTTTAGATCTCTCCTAGAAAAGCATCAAATTAACACATCGTGTTTTTTGCCATATATCAAATGCTGCATCAATTTGAAAATAATTAATACGCTTGTAAATCAATGGATATCATTTGAACCTAAAATAAATGAATTGCTTCCGTATGGTAAAAGAAAAATCGAAATCAAATTTAATTTTTATCCCCATTAAACCTTTTAAATCTTTGTAAGTCCAATAAAGAATTAATTAACCTTTATTAACTAAAATTAGGTATTCATTAACCCAAAATTACGCGATCAAGATTACCTTTGATAATTTTTAATCAGGCTGGTTATTGAATCGGAAAAAGAAATACAAAACAAAAAAAGCAAATCTAACTAACTAAATTTAAGGACTGTACGATAAGCACCTTCCTTTTATCAAACGAAATGAAAATGAGAAAAATTATTCTTACCCTATGTGCGCTAAGTTTAGGATTATCTACTTATGCCCAAGAAAATAGAAAACAAGGAGAAGTGGTTTTTTTAGAAACCGTAAAATTAAACTTCAACCGTGAAGGAATTCCGGATGAAGTAAAAGAACGCATGCCCAAAGAGCGTAAAGCAAAGAAAATTCTTTATTTCAACCAACAAGAATCAAGTTATCAAGCATCGAAAGAAATTGCTGAAGAGAATGTTCCCGGGCAAGGTCCAGGAAGAGGAATGCGATTTATGATGAGTTCACCCGACGATAAAGTATATTTGAATTTTGATGAGCAAATCAAAGTGGAGCAAAAGGAATTTATGACTCGCATCTTTTTGATTGAAGGCGCTCTATCTGCCGAAGGCTGGAAATTAACGGGTAAACAAAAAATGATTCTTGATTTCCCTTGTCAGCAAGCTACTCAAATTACAGAAAAAGATACCATTTCAGCATGGTTTGCACCAAGCATTCCAGTTTCTGCCGGTCCGGCAGCTTATGTAAACTTACCAGGATTGGTATTGCAAGTAGATATTAACAATGGCAATCGAGTAATTACTGCAGAAAGCATCGATTTCAAAACCATTGATGAAGATTTGATAGCTCGACCAAAAAAAGGTAAAAAAGTGACCAGAGAAGAATTCCAACAAATTGTTCAAGAAAAAATGAAAGAAATGGGAGCCGAAGGACAAGGTGGTGGACGCATGATGATTATGCATGGCGGTGGAGGCCATTAATCCTCAGTCCTTATTCATACTAACCGAAACACAAAACAGCAATTACAGCAATCTAATCTTTAAATCGAAATGAAGAAAATAGCAATTTTTCTCTTGGTACTTCTTAGTGCATATACTTTTGCACAACAAACAAGTTTGCAAGGAACACTTCTCAATGAAGAAGGCGAGCCTTTGATGTATGCCACCGCAGTTTTACTAATTCCCGCCGATTCTACCATGGCATTTTATGGTGTAAGCGACGAAACCGGTCTGTTCGAAATAAAAAATATCAAAACCGGAAATTATATTTTGCAAACTGGTTCAATGGGTTTTCAATCCTATTTTAAGAAAATTACATTTCCTCTCCCTTCGGGCGGAAATGATCTTGGAACCATTGTGATGAAAGCCAGAATAAATACATTGAGTGAGGTAGAAATCAATGCTGATCGTATTCCAATCTTGATCAAAAAAGACACAATGGAATATGTTGCCAATGCTTTTAAAACCAAAACAGATGGCGTAGCCGAAGATTTACTTAAAAAACTTCCTGGAATTGAGGTTGATCGCGCAGGAAATATCAAAGCACACGGCGAGGATGTGCAACGAGTTTTGGTAGATGGAAAGGAATTTTTCAGCAGCGATCCTACCGTAGCAACAAAAAACCTCCCGGCTGATGCAATTGATAAAGTGCAGGTGTACAATAAAAAATCGGACGAAACAGAACTCTCAGGTATTGAAGATGGAAGTTATTCCAAAACGATTAATCTTGTATTAAAAGACGGCAAGAAAACAGCTTATTTTGGCGATGTGACTGGTGGATACGGTACCGACGAACGTTATCAAGCCGGAGGTAAATTGTTTCGCTTTACGCGAAAAAACCAATTTGCGGCTTTGGGAATGGTTAATAATATCAATAAATCTGGGTTTTCTTTCCAGGATTATTTGAATTTTCAGGGCGGATTGCAAAGCTTGATGTCAGGCGGCGGAGGTTCTGCACATATCGGATTAGATGATGATAGCAGCTTACCCGTAGATTTCGGTCAAAGTGTTAATGGATTGGTTAGTTCGGGAGCTGCCGGACTTAATTTCACGCACGAAGCCAAAAAAGACAAACGATTTAACATCAGTTATTTAGGAAATGGATCGAATACAAAACTGCTTGAATCCAGTATTACCCAAAATTTTTCCGAAACCGGTAACTTTACCCAAAATAGCAACGACGATCAAGACAGTAAAAACCGGGTTCATCGACTCAATTATAATTGGCGCAATCGAATAGACAGTACTCAAAATTTAACCATGTTTGGTGGCGCTAGTTTGAACAATGGAACCAACTTGAGCACTTCGTTTACAGAAAGTTTAGCAAACGATGTGCTGATGAACAATTTATACAATACCAATTCGGAAGAATCGAATGGCTGGAGTGCCAATACCAGAGGAACTTACTTAAAAACGGGAAAAGGGAATTGGAAACTTTTTAAATTGAATGCGAATGTTTCCTACACTCAAAACCTTTCCGAATCGCAGTGGAAAAACGTCACTCACTTTTTAGATGTGGATAATACCATTTACGATGAGCGCTATCAAAACGACGAAAGCACTACTTTAAACTATTCTGCAAATACGTCGGCAACACTCAAAATTAACAAATTATGGTATTTAGTTCCTGCTATTACAGCAGGAGTGATTGATGAATATTTGAATCGTATCAATGCACTCGATCAAAATCTAAATCCAATTGCTGAATTCAGTCCTGAATTTGATCGAAAATACGGATATCTCCGTTCCGGTTTATCTTTCAAAAGAAATACTCAAAAAACACAAATCGATTTTACGGCAAGAATTGAAAATTTAAATTTGAAAAACACGCTAAATGGGGTGATGACTCAAGACAACAACTTTTTCTATTTCATCCCAAGCATGTCGTGGCGTTATGAATACAGTACCGGAAAAAGGTTGGCTTTCAATTATAGTTCCAGTGTGAATGCTCCTTCGGCCCGACAATTATTGCCTGTTGTCAATACGATGAATACTTTACAAATCTATTCCGGCAACAGCAATCTAAAACCGGAATACCGCCACAATGCACGTTTCAATTGGTTGATGTACGATCAATTTTCTCAAACATCCATATTTGCTAGTATTAGCGGAACCTATACCATAGACAAAATCAACTTCAGCAGAACGATTCTCGATAACTTAACGCAGGAAATAAATCTGATGAATGTAAAAGATGATTACAGTGCAAATGCAAATATTGATTTTACAACGCCATTTAAAAAATTAGGAATCGATTTAAATGCTCGTTTCAGCGAAAGTTGGAACCAAGGATTAAGTTATGTAAACGACATCGAAAATATCAATACCAATTTCAGTCATACCTTGAGTTTGTACTTAAACAACCGGAAAAAAGAAAAATGGGATTTAATGGTGGGAGGTCGAGTTCAACTTTCGGATGCTAAATATTCGTTACAAGAATCTTTAAATAGGAGCTATTTCAATACCAGTGCTTATACCGATATAAGCTACACGCCAAGCGATAAATGGTATTTCTTGTTCTCTGCTGATGTTACCCGTTACGACGAACAGAGTTTTGGCGATGTAGTGAATATTCCAATTCTACGAGCAGAAATCAGTCGCTATTTCTTAAAAGCAAATCGCGGTGTTTTAACGCTATCGGCATTCGACTTATTGGATAAAAACACCGGATTGGAGCGCATTAGCGAGATGAATTATTTACTTGAACGCACATCCAATGTGCTTGGAAGATATTTCATGCTAACTTTTAAATACCGACTCAATAAGTTTGAGAAAGATACCGGCGGCGTTAAATTTGATGTGAGAAGAAGACACTAACAACTTATTTCGTTGATAAAACATTAAGCCTCCAAAAGTTGAATTGACTATTGGAGGCTTTATTGATTCTTTTTTAAATTGAAAATCTAAAATAAAAAAACCGTAAATTGATCATTTACGGTTTTTTTAGTGCCCAGAACAAGAGTCGAACTTGCACACCCTAACGGGCGCCAGCCCCTCAAGCTGGTGCGTCTACCAATTTCGCCATCTGGGCTTCATTTTCATTTCGCCCTTCAGTCGAGAGCTCCGCTGTAAAATTTATCTCAAGTTATGTAAACTCAAGAACAGCGTCGGTTTCGCCATCTGGGCTTCATTTTCATTTCGCCCTTCAGAACGGAGCTCATCCATCTACCGACGGATTCGGTTCGCCATCTGGGCTTCATTTTCATTTCGCCCTTCAGAACGGAGCTCATCCATCTACCGATGGATTCGGTTCGCCATCTGGGCTTCACTTTAGCTTGAATTAATTGGCTAAAATAGCTGCGAAAAATGCTCTGCAAAGGTATAAATTTTTTCTTTCAACAAAAGGGGTTTCTATTTTATTCTTACATTTGAAGGAAAGAAATTTAGCAATTTTATAAAAAGAAAGAACCATGTTTACTCCAAAAGACATCGCGCAAATCGAAGGCAAAGGAATGAGCCTAAAACAAGTTGAAAATCAAATCAATAACTTCAAATCAGGATTTCCGTTTATTAAGCTTAAAGCCGCAGCAACGCCCGGAAACGGACTGAAGACTTTTACAGAACAAGAAGTGAAAGGTTTGATCGACGATTATGCTACTGCGATTGAAGAAAAAACAATCTTAAAATTTGTTCCGGCCTCCGGAGCAGCTTCAAGGATGTTTAAACATTTGTTCGAATTTCAGGAAGAACTGGAAAAAGGAATCGTAAGCGATTTGCCTGTGATATCAGATTTCAACTCTGTTGCTTATTTCTTTCATCATTTGAGCGAATTTGCATTTTATCCTGATTTATCGGAAAAAATGAAAGAAAAAGGTTTATCCATTGAAAATTGCCTCGAAAACAAAGATTATTTAAACATTCTAAAAACCTTTTTAGGCGAAGATGGTTTGGGATATGCATCCTTACCAAAAGGCTTGCTTAAATTCCACCTTTACGAAGACGGACATCGCATGTCAATCGAAGAACATCTTGTTGAAGGTGCTATCTACGGAAAAGATGATACCAGAAAAGTAAAACTTCATTTTACAGTTTCGCCTGAGCATCAAGATAAATTTGAAAAAGCCATAGAAAAAAAGGCGGCCAAATATGCTAAAAACCATCAAGTAGAATTTGAAATTGAATTCTCTCAACAAAAACCATCCACCGATACCATTTCGGTTGATTTAAATAACGAACCTTTTAGAGAAAACGATGGCTCTCTCCTATTTCGTCCGGGTGGACACGGTGCTTTGATCGAAAACCTCAATGAGCTGGAAGCCGATTTGATCTTTATAAAAAACATAGATAATATCGTTCCTGACAAAAAGCGACAAGCAACTTATGATTATAAAAAATTAATTGGAAGCTACTTGGTTGAAATACAATACAACGTTTTCGATTTCCTCGAATCTTTGGAAATTGGTGATTTCGATGAAGATTTTCTAAAAGAGATCTTCGAATACATGGAGAAAGAACTCTTTATTCAGGTTCCAAAATATATCCGATCGAAAGAATTAATGGAGCAAGTAGACTGGGCTTATCAAATGCTCAACCGACCCATTCGCGTTTGCGGAATGGTGAAGAACGAAGGCGAACCCGGTGGAGGACCTTTCTTAGTTGAAGATGAAAACGGTGTTGAATCACTCCAGATTGTAGAGTCGTCGCAAATCGATTTCTCTGACCCCAGGCAAGCCGAAATCGTAAAAAAAGCAACTCATTTTAATCCGGTAGATTTGGTTTGTGGAGTCTATGATTTTAACGGAAATAAATTCGACCTTACCGAGTTTGTTGACCCGAAAACAGGTTTTATTTCAGTCAAATCAAAAAACGGAAAAGAGCTGAAAGCTCAAGAATTGCCTGGCTTATGGAATGGAGCCATGGCTGATTGGATCAGTCTTTTCGTAGAAGTACCCATCGAAACTTTCAATCCCGTAAAAATTATCAACGATCTTTTAAGACCGATGCATCAATAAGAAAGAAAGAACCCTTCGAGGATTTTAAACCCTCGAAGGGTTATAATTGACCACCAAAAGATTAATCCGCGAAAAAGGATCCCTACCAGAGTTTAAATCCCGCCTAGGAAAGAAAAACCCTTATCGCGTCTCCTGAAAAAACTTCATCAAAAGATTTTTGGCCAAAAGCTTCCGGCCTTCTGCTTCGGCTCTGGCATCTGATAGTGGTCTAAACTCATCCGAAAGAATTTGCATGGCCTCTTCAATAACTGATCGTTCCCATGCTTTTCCAAGAAGGAATTCCTCCGTTTGATAAGCGCGATTGGTAATCGCTGCCATTCCTCCAAAAGCCAAAATAATACTTTGCACTTTTTGCTCTTTGGTTAATTTCAAACTAAATCCAGCACTCACGGTCGAGATATCTAAATCGCGCCGTTTACTCACTTTTTGCGACCACATAATCTGTCCATCATCCGAAGGCAAAAGCACTTTGGTGATGATTTCGTTGGGCATCAAGCTTGTTTTGCGATAACCCAATAAATAATCTTCTAACTTTTCCGTACGCTTTTCGTCGGCACTTTCGATTAATAATTCGGCTTGATGTGCCATCAAAACCGGTAAGGTATCGCCTATTGGCGAACCCGATCCTAAATTACCTCCAAGCGTAGCCATGTTACGTATTTGCTGCGATCCAAACACATCCAGCATTTTTCGAAACGATGGAAATTCATTTTCAAATGAGGTGCGCAATTGTTCCAACGACACAGTTGCTCCAATCTCCCAATAATCCTCTTTTTTAACAATCTCTTTCAGTTCTAGCACCTGCGAAAGATCTAATAAATGAGGCAATTGCTGATGCTTTTTGGTTTTTAATAAGGCTAAATCCGAAGCACCTCCAACCAAGATGGATTGAGGATTTTCCTTTTTATATTTCAAAGCTTCTTCTAAAGTCTGCGGCTGAAAATATACTTCGTCTGCTCGTTCGATGTAAAAACTTCTTGCGGTGCTTGTTATGGTTGATAAATCCTGAATAATCTTCTCTTTCAAGCGGAAAAACTTGTCTTCTTTCGGCAAATCTTTAAATAAATAGGCAGCATCTAAGATGGATTGATAGCCGGTACATCGACAAAGATTTCCACTGAGTGCTTGCTCAACATCTTCCCGTTCCGGGTTTTCAATATTTTTGTACAGATTAAACATCGACATTACAAAGCCGGGCGTACAATAACCACACTGACTGCCATTGGTTTTTACCAAAGCTTCTTGTACCGGATGCAACTGCGTTTCTCCCTTTTGCTTATCGGCTAAATACTCCACAGTAAATAATTGTTTTCCATTCAGATAAGGCAAAAACACAATGCACGAAGTAATGGTTTTATAATGCAAATCCTGATCGGCTCCTAACTCGGCAATAACGAGTGTACAAGCGCCACAATCGCCTTCGGCACAACCTTCTTTTACTCCTTTGTAATGTGCTCTGTCGCGAACATAATTCAACACGGTAGTCGTCGGACTTAAACGCTTATCCTGTTCAAAATCAATGGTCAGAAGTTCGTCGTTAAGCAAAAATTGTATATAGGTATTTCTATTTTTCACTGATTCTGCCTCCATCTTTTAGCTAAGTTTATTCCTAAAATCAATCAATTGTGCTAACACACTGATGGCAATTTCTTCGGGTGTTTCGCAAGCAATTGGCACCCCAATAGGCGCCTTCACTTGTTCAATTTTTTCTGATTCCAGGGTTTGATCTTCCGACCATTTTTTTCTGGAAAGAGCCGCCTTTCTTTTGCTTGCCATCATTCCCAAATAAGCATGAGGTTGTTTCAAGCAATAAGAGATAATTTCTTCGTCGTGAGTATGCATATGCGTGGTCGAAACAACAAAAGTATTTGCATTGAAAGGAAGTTCTTTCAACAAATTGGTATAATCTCCAACTTTGTAGTTGATCCCCGCTGACTTTTGTTCCGGCATGATTTCATCTCTATTATCAAGCAAAACCACTTTAAACGCAAACTCTTTGGCATAATTAGCCAAGACTTTTCCAATATGGCCTGCACCAAAAATATAGAGTGTTAATTTGCTTTGAGCAGGTTCGAAATAAACACTTACTTTTCCTCCACATTGCATTGCTGCATCGCCACTCAAATCGTAATCCAAAGCATCAGCTATCGAACTATTCATTCGTTTTAAGGCATCTTGAATAACCAAATGTTCCACTTTTCCACCTCCTACACTTCCAACAATAGATGCATCGGAATAAACCAACATTTTAGATCCTGTTTTGCGCGGTGTAGAGCCTGTTGTATTCGAAATTAAGCACAAAACTGCTTGAGTTCCTTTTTCTTTGCAATCCTGAAAAAGTGCTAAAACATCGTTCATAGTTGAGAAAATTTAATCGATTTGTAAGCTTTTGCCCAAAGTTAGAAATTAATTCGATGACGGCACTTCGTTTTTTTG
>JAFGAK010000044.1 GCA_016933745.1 Bacteroidales bacterium | reverse complement strand
GGAGCTGCTGTGCCCGAAGGAGCTGATACGATCATTATGGTGGAGCACACCGAAAAAAGAAATGGAAAGATTCGCTTTTTGCAAGAAAAAACAAGCGCCAATATTTGTGCTATTGCCGAAGATTTAAAGGAAGGCGATTTGGTGCTTTCTGAAGGAACTTTAATTAAAGCACAACAAATTCCGGTACTTGCTTCCGTTGGTAAAACTTTTATTCGTGTGCATCGATTGGCAAAAGTTGCTGTTATTTCTACCGGCGACGAATTGGTTGAACCACAGGAAAAACCAGCAATATCTCAAATACGGAATAGCAATGCAGCTCAACTACTTGCACAACTAAAACAAATTGGCATTGAAGGAAGATACATCGGCATTGCCAAAGACAATCCTGAATCTACTCGCCAAATGCTCGAAGAAGCTTTAGACACAAGTGATTTAGTACTTTTATCAGGCGGTGTTTCGATGGGCGAATTCGATTTTGTTCCTAAGATTTTAGAAGAAAAAAACATCGAAATTCTATTTAAAAGTTTAGCTGTCCAACCTGGCAGACCCACCGTTTTTGGAAAAAAAGACAATCAATTCTTTTTTGGCTTACCCGGAAATCCGGTTTCGTCCTTTGTTCAATTCGAGCTTCTAGTTAAACCTCTTTTGTACCGTATGATGGGACATCAATTCCGTCCGGTACCATTACGTATGCCGATGGGAATGAATTATACTAGAAAGAAAGCCAAACGCAAATCATATATTCCTGTTTATTTTAATGAGCAAGGAGAAGTAATTCCAGTTGAATACAACGGATCCGCACATATTCACTCCTATGTTTATGCAGATGGAATGATTTTCATCAATATTGGAGAAACCACACTGGAGAAAGGACAGTTAGTTCATGTACGACAGATTCAATAGAAAAATCAATTACTTACGGATTTCGGTTACCGACCGGTGCAATTTACGTTGTGTGTATTGCATGCCGGCTGAAGGAGTAGATTTGATGCCTCATAAAGAAATTCTAAGTTTTGAAGAAATTGTGGAATTCACGAAAAAGGCTGTTGCCGATGGAGTAAATAAAGTGCGATTAACAGGAGGCGAACCTTTGGTGCGAAATGATATTGTTGAGTTAGTAAGACAAATTGGAACCATTGAAGGAATCACCGATTTTGCGATGACTACCAACGGCACCTTTCTACCAAAATATGCAAAACAACTAAAAGCAGCAGGACTGATGCGTGTCAATATCAGTTTAGATACGATG
>JAFGAK010000043.1 GCA_016933745.1 Bacteroidales bacterium | reverse complement strand
GGAAGAGGATGAGGTTTTGATGGCAAAGGTTCGAGCAGAGCCAATTCGTACTCCATCTCGTTGAGGATATTCCTTTCGAATAGTTTTTGAAGCAGCGAATTTCGTTTTTTTAATAGCAATTGCTGTCCTTTACCTGGATAAATTAAAGATGGAGCATTTGGAAGTACGGCTAATGTGGCTGTTTCTGCCCAAGAT
Organism: Bacteroidales bacterium; assembly: GCA_016933745.1. Taxonomy (GTDB): domain Bacteria; phylum Bacteroidota; class Bacteroidia; order Bacteroidales; family UBA12170; genus UBA12170. The sequence continues at coordinate 4,621 of JAFGAK010000043.1, read as the reverse complement.
AATTGAAATGGCGATCGTTCAAAATAACGCCAAGATGCAGCTTCAATACCAACTACATTTCCTCCAAATGGCGCATTGTCTAAGTATTTTTTTAGAATCTCCGTTTTTGAATAGCGGAATTCAAATTTCAAAGAATAAAATAGTTCAACGAATTTTTGAACATAAGTTCTTGGCTGATTTCCACAACTGATGCGTGCTAATTGCATTGTAATTGTACTTCCTCCGCTTACGATTTTATTTGCTTTGCTATTTTGTTGGATCGCACGAATTACAGAAATCGGGTTGATTCCAGGATGATAGTAAAAGTATTCATCTTCGAAGAGTCGAATACACACGTTTAATTTAGTGGGAATATGATCCAGTCCGGGAAAACGCCATTGTCCGTCAGTAGCTATTTTTGCTCCGAGTAAATCTCCTTCACTCGATTCGATCACGGTTGATAATGGACGTTCGGTTTTAGGAAGAGGAATAGCAATAAAAAGAATAAAAGAAATGAATGCTATAAGTAGCAACCAAATTCTTTTCTTTTTCCAGTCAATCGAAATCATTATTTTTTTAGGGTTTAATTTTCAATCACTTTCACCCATTTTCCTTCTGTTCTAGCATGTATCCGACTATCGTACATTGCTTCGCAAACTACCGAAGGAAGAAAATATTTTCCGATATAAGCTGCGTTAAGCAAAACCACAAAGCTCTTAGATTTGCCAGCTTTTATATCCAGATAAGAATAAACGCGGTCGTCTCTAATGTCTTGATAATCCGGAGTATCCATTTCTTGTTCACTTCTGGCACTCAACATTCTTGTATTGTGAATTTCCCAACCCGAAGGGAAAATTTGTGTTAGAGCTAAGTCTTTATAATCGCCTAAAATTCCCGGGTTTTGAATAGTTACAATCGCTTTAAAGTCCATGCCTTGCTCAATCTTAGCAGGATCAATATCTTTATTATCTAGGGTTTCGTATTGTACTTCGATTTCTAAATTTTTACTTTCTGCTTGGAGTGTATTCTCCAAAGGTATTCCTTCGATAAATAAATTTGCATAGATTAATGATTTGCCATGATTCGTTACTTTTGTTGAATAAATTTCCTTATTTGTCAGTATTTTAGATAATTTCTTAATGCTTTTATCGGTTTTCACCCGATCTGATAAACCGGCGAGTGAAAATTCAAAATCGAGCTTTTTGTTGTTTAGTTTTTCATCACCGGCAAATTTTACCATGGCAATCAAAGAATAAGCGCATGCTTGGGTACTCATCCATTCGTTCGAACTTAGTTTTTTAGAAATCATTTCCATTAACGGAAGCGCATCGTTTTGTCGTTTGAGTAAAGAATAAGTTTCCAAAATCATGGCGTAATCTCTTGTCATCGAACCAAAGGTAAAAGTGTATTGGTTGTCTTCTTCGAGTTGCCAACTTTTATCATCGATCATCGCGGTAGCAATATTTTGTTTCCCTGCCAACGTATACGCTGCTGCTAATCGCCACATGGCTTGTTTTGATAAGTTTGGAAGTTCGCGCAAGCGGTTCATGGCTCCAATTTCTGGTGCATCTGCCAAAGCCAAAGTATAAAGGCGATATGCCTGATCCAACATCGACCAGTTCTCCTTTTTATTAGACCAATTTCGAGCTTTCTGACTTTGATAGTCAATCCAATGATCTTTCATGCCAATGGGTAGGCTATAGCCTTTTTTCTCGGCTTCTAATAGAAAGTGCCCGGCGTAGCTTGTTCCCCAATCACTTGGAGCGTTGTTTCCCGGCCAATAACTGAAACCACCGTTTGGAAGTTGAAAAGAAATAAATCGTTCCAAAGCAGCTTCGATGTTTTTCTGGGTTTTGTTTTGCTCTTCCGTTGATAATTCCATTACATTGCCAAGGAATAATTGAGGAAAAGCGGTAGATGTTGTTTGCTCGATGCAGCCATGCGGATAGTCGAGTAAATATTTCAATCTGCGACCGAAATCCATAGGAGCAAGGCTTGAAATTTCCAGACTGGCTGAATTGGTTCCGTTGATTCCAAATGCTTGAGTTGCATGTTCCCAACTTTCTCCTGATTTAATAACTGCCGAATAACTTCTCGTGATTTTCGGATTTGAAGGACGTAGGTCTATTTCAATGTCGTAATCGGTTGTAAGCTGACCAGAACTTGCTTTTACTTTGATTTTTCCAATTCCCAAATTTGCAGTTGCAGCAATATCAAAACTAAGATCATATTCTCCAGTTTCCTTAATTTCGAGTGTTTTCGTTCTCTCGCCAAGTATTTCGAAGAGCGAATTGGTGCTGATAGAAACATCTACACTTTTAATATTTTCGTCCATTGCGAAGAGCGATACAGGCAGTTTTAATTTTTCGGATGGACCAACTACTCTTGGCATCGTTGCTAAAAGCATCATTGGATTTTTAATCACGGTGGACTGATCTGTAAATCCATAAGCCGTTTTATTTCCGGCAATAACCATGGTGCGAACAGCTCCTATGTATTTGGTTAAATGAATATTATGAGATTTTATTTCGTTGGCTTTTAACTCAAATGGTCCAATGAATTTCACAACCGGCTTAAATCGATTTGCTTTCTTTTTTCCATTATCCAATAAAGATTCATCGCCACCAATGGCAAAAGCTTGTTCTAATTTGCCGCCATAAGCTCCTAATACGAAGTCGTACATATCCCAAGTTTTAACGCCTAAAGCTTCTTTAGCATAAAAAGTGCTCCAAGGATCAGGTGTTTTAAAACGAGTTAAATCTAAAAGTCCTTCCTCTACAATGGCCACGGTATAGGTCATCGGTTTTCCGTTTTCTTCTTTCACTTGAAGTGTGAATTTCTCCTCGGAACGTAGTTCTTTTGGCATAATAAGAGCAGGTTTCAGTCTTGTTGCTGCATCTTCCACCGTAATTGGAATAACACCATAAAGTCGGATAGGCAAATCATTAATTGTTTGATTATGTTTTTGGAGCAAAGTAATGTAAATGAACACATTTGGAGTCATTGAATTTTTGATTTCAAATTCAAAAATGGTTTCTTTGTCTGTTGTTTCAACCCAAAACATATCCTGTACTCGGGTTCCGTTTTCAATGCTCACAAGTGCTCGTCCGCCCAAACTACTTGGAAACGAAATCTTGGCTTTTTCGCCAACTTGGTATTTTTCTTTTTCCGCCGAAAACATCAACATACTAGCGCCTCCTGGATTATCGCGTTGCGATCTTCCAGCCCAACCGGGCCAATCTACATAAACGGTTTTTCCGCAACTATGTCCGTCTTTGTCCGTTATTCGTATCAAATAACGTCCCCATTCGGGGTATTTTATTTTGAAATCAAAGGATCCAAGACCGTTTGAATCCGTGTCGAAATTTTTCGTTAATATAGAAGTGTGACTATTCGATCCGGCATAAGAACCTAAATTATCGGATCCTGATTCCCACCACCAACGCCACTGAACTTTATAAACAGAAGCGCTCAAATTTTTTCGAGTTACAGGTTTTCCATTAAAATCAACCGTAACAATTTCGATGGTATGATCAGTGTCGGTTAATAACATACCGCGTGCTTTGTCGCCTTTAGGGGTTTTAACACCAACGTAATAATTGAAAGGAGTATATGGAATACTAAACTGATCGATACTAAAATCGCCACCTTCTTCGAATGCTCGAGTTTGAAAGTTGGCTTTAAGCATTCCGGGAGCAATTTGTCCGATTCTAAAATCTGTATTGATGTTTGCATTTCCGGCATCGTCCACACGATCGTTAAAAATGGTCAATTCTTCGGATTGAAAAGTACGCGTCGGATCGTTGAAAGTGTAATCTTTAAATTTTTCAAACTGAGTAGAAATGGAGTTTAAAGTAACATCTACTTGAGCTCTGAGATTTTTAGCAATGGCGCCATGCAACCATTTGATATTCAGTTTTCCAACAATGTTTTTGTCTTGTGATGTAAGCAGTTTAGTGCCAAAGTCGATGTTGATTTTTAAGCGATTGGGTTTGACTGTTTCAATGCGTAAAGATTTACTGAAAACGCTGCCTCCGATTCTTATTTTAGCAAGCCAGTTTCCTGTTGGAGCAGATTCTTCGGTGGCGGTTTTAAAAGAATAAAATCCATTGGAGCTTTTTGTACTGATCATTCTTTTCTTTAGTTGAGCGTTCGGATCGTACATTTCAAATTGAACAGGATGATTTTCTGGAAGTACATTGTTTTTATCTTCCAAGATAAAACTGATAAACAAAGAATCTCCTGGGCGCCAAACGCCTCTTTCTCCGTAAATATATCCTTTAATTCCTTTTTGTATTTCTTTACCGGAAACATCAAACTTACTTAGCGACAAGGATGAACCATCGTCTAATTTTAAATAACCACGTTGATTATTATGTTTCGCAATCAGTAAAAATGGTTTCTGTTTTAAATCTAAACTGACAAGACCTTTGCCATCTGTTTTTTGTGAGTTGATAAGCTGTTGTTGGAAATTGTATATTTCCACCTCTACGCCACTCAATGGTTGAGTCGTATTCAAATCTGTTACAGCAATTTTAAGTTGATGATCTGCTCCGGATTTTGCAATAATTCCGAGGGTAGAAGCTAAGATATTTCGTGCGACTTCTTTATCATAGAAATAGGTTAGGTCGCAAGGGTTCTC